>JBOIAB010000362.1:0-1765 GCA_050738635.1 Steroidobacteraceae bacterium | reverse complement strand
CAGCAGATCGATACGGGAAAAATTCCGGGTCCACACATGGATGTCACGGGGCCATACCTGGAGGGCCCGGGCTCGCCGTTCATTCAGATGCACATGCTCGAGGATGCCGCCGACGCGCGCCGTACCGTCGATTTCTGGGCTGACCGTGGTGTTACCTCGTTCAAGGCATACATGTTCATCACCCGCGCCGAGCTCAAAGCGGCCATCGATGAGGTCCATCGTCGCGGACTGAAAATCACCGGTCACCTCTGTGCCGTGACCTACCGCGAAGCCGCGGCGCTCGGCATCGACGACCTCGAGCATGGATTCTTCGTCAACACCGAGCTCGATCCTGGCAAGAGCCCCGATGTCTGCACGAAGAGCGATGGCGGCGACACTCTGGCGGCGATGGATCCGAACGGTCCCGTGGCGAAGTCGCTGATCGCGGATCTGGTGAGCCATCACGTCGCCGTGACATCGACGCTGCCGGTTTTCGAGCAGGGTGTGGCGGGCCATGCGCCGCTCTGGCCGCGGGCGATGGCGGTCCTGACACCGGAGGCGCGAGAGGCATATCTTTACGCGCGCAATCTCGCCTTCAATGCGCCCCCGCAAGCCAAAGAGAAACGCGCCACGGCCTTCCAGCACGGACTCGCCATGGAGCGCGCCTTCGCCGCCGCCGGCGGGCTGCTGCTCGCCGGTCCGGATCCGACCGGTAACGGCGGTGTCATTCCCGGATTCGGCGATCTGCGCGAGATCGAGCTACTGGTCGAAGCCGGCTTCACCCCGGAACAGGCGGTTCGGATCGCCACGCTGAACGGCGCCACCTATCTGGGGCTGCAGGCGCGCATCGGCTCGATCGCTGTGGGCAAGGATGCGGACCTCCTGGTGGTGAAAGGCGATCCTTCCAGAACGATCACCGACATCGAGAACGTGGAGCTGGTGTTCAAGGATGGGGTCGGCTACGACCCGGCGGCGCTCCTGCAGTCCGTTCGCGGCCGCTATGGTGAGTACTGACGGAAACGGGCAGGTGCGCAATGTTGACGCTTCACGAATATTCACCGTCGCTGAACTGCTGGAAGATACGCGTGCTGCTCGATCTGATCGGCACCCCTTACCGCAGTCGTGAGGTGGCGTTGTTCCGCGGCGAGAGCCGGACCGATGCTTTTCTGAAGCTGAATCCCGCCGGCGCCGTGCCGGCGCTCGAGCTCGACGATGGGCGGACAATAGCCGAGTCGAGCGCCATCCTCTTCTACCTCGCGGAAGGGACGCGCTTCCTGCCGGACGAGCGCTACGCGCGCGCCAAGATCGTGCAATGGCTGTCCTTCGAGCAATACTACATCGAGCCTACGATCGGCTCGCTGCGCTTCTGGACGTTGACCGGCCGGCTCGACGTCAACGCGGGGCGGATGATCGAGAGCCGACGCGAAAATGGCGAGCGTGGGCTCGCGGCTCTCGAGCGCACGTTGTGCGACACATCGTTCCTGGTCGGCAATGAGTTGACCATCGCCGACATAGCGGTGTACGGCTATACACACCTGGCGGAGGACGCCGGGTTCGACTTTGCGCCCCACCCGGCGCTCTCGGCCTGGATCGAGCGGGTCGGCGCCGAGGTCGGACCGGGGCACCCGGTGCTTCCGTATACCAAGGATGCAGCGTTCGCTTAGCGTAGTAGTCCCGGCCGTGGGCGCCATGGTGACTACTGACGGATCTGGCCCGCGAGGACCTTGGCGACGAAGCGCGCCGTAGCTTCGCCAACTGCTTGTGGCGAATCCTCCTGCAGGAAATG
>JBOIAB010000361.1:0-47463 GCA_050738635.1 Steroidobacteraceae bacterium | reverse complement strand
GGCGAGGAAGCGGTGCGCAACTACCAGAAGGGCCAGCAGCTGGAAGCCATGGTGCTGTCGATCGATCCGGAGCGCGAGCGCATCTCGCTCGGCATCAAGCAGCTGGCGAAGGACCCGTTCTCGGCCTACATCGCCGACAACCCCAAGGGCACCATCGTCAGGGGCGTGGTCAAGGAAGTGGATGCGCGCGGCGCGATCATCGACCTGGGCAACGGCATCGAGGGGCAGCTGCGCGCCTCGGAGCTGGGACGCGACCGCGTCGAGGACGCGCGCGCGGTGCTGAAGGTGGGCGAGGAGGTCGAGGCCAAGTTCACCGGCGTCGATCGCAAGTCGCGCACCATCTCGCTCTCGATCAAGGCCAAGGAAATGCACGAGGAGGCGGAAGCCGTGCAGAGCTACCGCTCGGAGACCTCTACCTCCTCCGGTACCAGCCTCGGCGACCTGCTGAAGGAGCACATCTGGTCCGGCGAGGGCGACTAGGCCAGGGCCCAGGGCGCAATGACGAAGTCGGAACTCATCGAGATCATCACCGCCAAGCAGAAGCATCTGCCGGCGAAGGATGTCGAGCTCGCGCTGAAACAGATCCTGGAGATCATGGGCGACTCCCTGTCACAGGGGGATCGGATCGAGATCCGCGGCTTCGGTAGCTTCTGCCTGCATTTCAGGCCGCCGCGGCAGGGACGCAACCCCAAGACCGGGGAGGCGGTGGCGCTTTCGGGAAAGTACGTGCCCCACTTCAAGCCCGGCAAGGACCTGCGGGAGCGGGTCAACGACGGTGCGGATAACCCCATCCGGGATTAGTGTTGGTCTATGGGCGCGAATCCCTCCCGGCGATTCGCGCGGCCGGCCGTGTGATCTTTTCGACCTCGCGGCTCCCTGAGATCCGCCGACGCAAGGCGCAAGTGCCCTGGGAAACGGGAGCGGCCCTGGACCGCTAAATAGCTTGCTTTCGCACGACGCCAGTCCTGGCGTCGGCGCATAATGACGAGCGTGATCGAGCTGCCTGCCCTGCTGCTTGCGCTGGCGTTCGTCGCCGTTGGCGTCGCGGCCTGGTATTTGGGACGGCTCACCAGCCGGGCGCGGACCGTGCGCTTGCCGCGCGACTACTACGTCGGCCTCGATCACCTCATCAACGACCGGTTCGATCATGCAGTTGAGATATTCGCGCGCATGGCGGAGGCGGACGGGGACGCGGCTGAGATTCAATTCGCGCTCGGCAGTCTCTTCCGGCGGCGGGGCGAGGTCGATCGCGCGATCGCAATTCACTCGCACCTGCGGGAGCAGGGCGGCTCGTCGCTCAAAGACAAGGCGGCTTTCGCGCTGGCGCTGGATTACCTGAGCGCGGGGCTCATGGACCGGGCGGAGCAGCTGCTCGAGGAGCTGTCGGCTTCGCGCGAGTACCGCCGCGCGGCGCTCGATCACCTGGTGCGCATCTACGAGTCGCAGGGCGACTGGGCCAACGCCCTGAAGATCTTTCACGCTCTGCCGCAGGCGGTGCAGTCTGAGCGCTGCCGGGTGGCAGCGCATTACCTCTGCGAGCTCGCGGAGCAGGCGCTGGTTCAGGGCGATGCGGGCCGCGCGGGGACGCTCCTGCGCCAGGCACGCACCCACCATGCGGATCTGCCGCGCGCGGATGTCCTGACGGCGCGCATCACGGAGCTGGCCCGGGATCCGGCGGGGGCGCTGACGCTCTACCTCAAGGCGCTCGAGGAGTCACCGGAGCTCGCGCTCGAGATCATTCCGCGGGTGCTCGGGCTGTGGGGTAATGCCCGGGGGGCGGTGGAGGAGATCGCGTTGCGGCTGCGCCGCAACGGCACGATCAGCTCCAGGCAGCTCGCGTGGCTGCTCGCGACCGCACTGCCGCCGCAGGAGGTGCCGCGCCTGTCCGATATCGCCGGGGAGGCGGGCTGGGAGACCGAATCGGTGGCCGATGCGCGCTCGCTCGGGACGTTGCTGACGCGGATCGGGGACAGCGGCGGGCGCTATCAGTGCGATGACTGCGGACTGCTCAGCGTCGGCTGGTACTGGCGCTGCCCGAAATGCCGCTCCTGGGACAGCATGCGGCCGGCGGTCTTCAAGTGGGCCGAGAAGAGTGAGGAAAAGGCGTTTTCCTGAGGCGGCATGTCTTTTGCGACGCCCCTGACACGATACACTTGGCCCCAAGCCGCGAATTTTTCGGGAGAGTTCCGATGAGGTTGACACCGAAGTCCGTGATCCGCACCGCCGTTTTTCCGGTGGCCGGACGCGGCACTCGCTTCCTGCCCGCCACCAAGGCGAGCCCCAAGGAGATGCTGCCCGTCGTCGACAAGCCGCTGATCCAGTACGCAGTCGAAGAGGCACTGGCCGCGGGCGTGACGCGCCTGGTATTCATCACCGGCGCCTCCAAGCGCGCCATCGAGGATCACTTCGACTCCGACGGTGAGCTCGAGCAGCTGCTCGAGCGCCAGGGCAAGAGCGATCTGCTGAACCAACTGCGCAGCGTCCTGCCGTCCTATGCCTCCTGCATCTACATCCGCCAGCCGGCGCCGCTCGGGCTCGGGCACGCGGTGCTGTGCGCGCAGCCGGCGGTGGGCGCGGAGCCCTTCTTCGTGCACCTCGCGGATGACCTGATCAAGAGCGAGGTGGCCTGCCTCGCGCAGATGGCGAAGGTCTACGAGGCGAAGCGCGCGAGCATCCTCGGCGTGCAGGTGGTTCCCAAATCCGACACCGACAAGTACGGCATCGTCGCGGTCGAGGCCGACAAATCCAACACCAGCCGGGTGCGCAGCATCATCGAGAAGCCAAAGCCCGCCGTCGCGCCCTCCAACCTGGCGGTGGTGGGCCGATACGTGCTCGCGCCGGCGATCTTCGAGCACCTGGAGCGGCTCGGACAGGGCGCGGGCGGGGAGATCCAGCTCACCGACGGTATCGCGGCACTGATGCGCGAGGAGGCGGTGTACGCCTATCGCTTCAGCGGCAAGCGCTATGACTGCGGCAGCAAGCTGGGTTACCTGCAGGCGACGGTGGAATACGCTTTGAGCCATCCGGTCCTGGGCAAGGACTTCCGCAAATACGTGAAGGGACTCGACGTCGACGCAGCCGAATTCAGCGACGGCCATGCCGCCACGCGCGCGACCAACGGCAGCGGTGCGCGCACACAAACCGGCGGCGCCGGTCCGCGGCGACGGACGGGCCGCGGCGCGCAAGCCTAGTCCGGTGATCGGGTTTCTTGCCGCCGGCACGTCAGGGTGTCGACGAGGATCCAGGCCTTGCCATCGAGGGTGACGGAGTAATCCACCCGGTATTGCGCGCGGCTGCGGCGCGTGAACACGAACCGGTCGGCTTTGCCGCGGCGAAACCAATGACCCGGCTGTTGTTTGCCATTGAAGTGTCTCTCGAGTGGGTCCTCAGGTCGCGGTCGCCCGCGCTCGCGCGACGATGTGCGCCAGCGTGTCGATGTTGTCGACCAGCCGGTCGCTCAGCATCGCGAGCTCGGCGCCGAGACCGCCATCGGCCGCGGCGCTCAGTTTTTGCGCCAGATCACGCTGGGTCGCGCGCAGCTGAGGCGAGATACATGCCGGTGCCGCATTCCCCGCCACCGCCGTCGCGATCTCCTCGAGGGTACCCGCGCCCTGCACCAACAGGGGCTGCAGCGATTGCCACGGCCTCAGCGCCGGTGTGTTTCGCGCGGCATCCAGTGTCATCGTCGTACGCGCGAGGCGATTGCTGTTGCTGAGCAACGATTGCGCGAGCTCCGCGGAGGAGTCGGACGTCACCGGCTCCGCCAGCAGCCGCGTGAGCGCCGCTTCCGCGTTGGCGCGGGCGACGCGGGCGGCGTTACGGGCTTCACGCCGTTCGTGGGCTTCATGGGTAGCGCCTAGACTCGTAACGTATGCGGCGTAGGCGCGCAACAGGCGCACCAGCGCTGGACGGATCTGCTCCTGCTCGCGCGTGGGCCAGATTCCGTATGCCGCCAGCGCCATCGCGCTGCCCACCACGGTGGCGATGAGGCGGCTCAGCATCGTCGGCGCCGCGGGTTCGCCGGCCAGGGCGAGAAGCAGCACCACCATGCCGGTCAGGGCCGTGACTGCCACGCCGTAGTGCACCGTGCCGAAGTAGCGAAAGCCGGCGCAGAGCACTGCCATGACTGCGAGCCATGCCCAGGGACAGGGCGGTAGGACGTAGAGCAGCGCGGTAGTAAGCAGGAGTCCCGCGATCGTCCCTGCGACCCGCAACAGGCCATAGGAGAATGTCGCTCCATAATCCGCCCGCAACACGATAGCGACCGTCATCGGGATCCAATACCCGTGCGACAGCGCGAGCTGTCGGCCGATCCAGAGGGCGAAGGCCAAACAGACCGCAGTTCGAACTGCGTGGCGAAACGCCGCCGAGCTTGGCGTGAGACTCGCCACCAGGATCGAAAGGCGCGACTCCGGGCGAACCGCGCGTGGGCGCTGCAGATCTTCCTGCTCGGCACGCAAGGCGCCCGCCGCGCTGGCACGGCCGGCATTGCGGGCGGCGGCCGCGAGCTGCCCGCAAAGGGCATGGACGTGGCGCGCTTGTGCAAGGTCTGCAGCGTCGGCCGGGGCTACCGCGGCTTCCGCCGCACGCAGATCACGCAGCGAGCGGGTAAACGTCTCATCGACTTCCGTCCCGGCGGCGATGGCGCGGGCGATGCGTTCCAACACCACAGCGGCCACACCTCGCAGGTGACCACCGATGGTCTCGTCGGCACCGATGCTCGTGAGTGCCGTCAGCTCGAGGCGAATGCGCTCAGCGAGCTCGAGCAGCACGCCGAAGCCGTCCATGACCGGACCGCGCGAGCGGTGAGGTCCGAGCAGCGTGTGTTGCAGCGCGGTCATTCCATCGGTCAGCGCCGGTGCTGTGCCGCAATCCACGCTCTGCTCGCGCGCCAGCGCGGCAAGTCCGCTGTAGACGGCCGCAAGCGCCTGCCGCTCCGGGCCATAAAGCTGCAGCGGCCAGGCGGCGATCGAGAACAGGGTGAGCAGGATGCCGCCGCAGGCGATCAGCGCGGCGGATTGCAGCGCGGTCCAGAGGCTGGTGGCGGGCTCGGCGGCGGTGATGACGAGGAGGATCATGGCCGCCAGGCCAACCCGGCCGGCGGCATCGCCGAAAACGACGAGCAGCGCGCCGGCGAAACCGATGACCATGGTCGCCACCAGGAGCGGCCCGAGGTGGGCGCCCAGCACCATCCCGATGAATGCCGCGAGGCCGCCAGCGGCCGACACTGCGAGCAGCCGTGCCAGGCGCTGCCGGTAAGGCCCCGGCTGGTCGGAGTACAGGGTGACGATCGCGCCGACCGCGATCGCGAGGCCGGCGCCGAGGTGGCCGCTCACGATGCCGAGCGCAAGCGGCACGATGACGGCCGCGGTGTTGCGCAGCATCACCCGCCAGGGCACCTCGGCGCGCTTGGTTTGCAGGAGAGTCGCCAGAATGCTGGCGCCGGGGCGGGTGCTAGACAACTTCCACGACGTTTCCGTAGTCGCCGAGAGTGCCATCGTCGGTGAGCAAAATCATTCTTTCAACCAACGCTTGCGCGACCAGCAGCCTGTCGAAGGGATCCTTGTGCAGGTGCCGCAGATTCGCCACCTCCGCCGCATGCTCGCCGATGATATGCAGGTGATCGAACCCCGCAGGCTCGATGCCTGACAGCACCTCCGCCGGGTTGGCCTGAAGCTTGCCGAGCGCGGATTTGATGCTGATTTCCCAGATCGATGCCGCGCTTGCGAACACCTCGCCCGATTCGATTCGCTTCCGCGCCTTCGACGGGAGCTTGCTTGGAGATGCCAGCGCCCAGAGGAGCAGGTGTGTGTCGAGCAGAACCTGCAAAGCTAGTGTCCTTCGAAGCTCGCCAGCACATCATCGGGCAGCGGAGCGTTGAAATCCGCGGCAACCTTTATCTTGCCTTTGAGCAGACCCAGCCTCTTCTTTTTCACGCCTGCCGTGACGGGGCTCAGGCGCGCCATGGGTTTGCCCGCCTTGGCAATGATGACCTCCTTGCCGGCTGCGACCTCCTCGACGATGCGGGAGAGGTGAGTCTTTGCCTCGTGGATATTGAACACTTTTGTCATGGCGGGTGGGTCTGAGTGGACTAAGTCTAGTCTAGTCATTTAGATGTGCCACCGCAAGTTCCACTCGTCGGGCCTCAGGCCCCCTGCCGAGGTCACCTCAGGGTGTCGATGACGACCAGGCCCGGGCCGTGACTTAGGGCAAGTGAATCGAGACCACGGCGCCACCGCCCGGGCGGTTCGCCAGGGTGAGGCGGCCGCCGTGGGCCTCGACGATCTCGCGGCAGAGGGTGAGGCCGAGGCCGGTGCCGGTGGGTTTGGTCGAGAAGAAGGGCAGCAGCGCATCGCGCAGCACCTGTTCCGACAGGCCGGCACCGCGGTCGGCCACTTCGACTACGAAGCCCTGCGCGCGCGTATGCACGCTGACCGCGATCGCCTCCGGCGGCGAGCCGGACTCGGCGGCATTCTTCAACAGATTGATCATCACCTGCTCGAGCTGGCCGACATCGAAGGTGGCGGCGCGCTGCGGCAGCGGCTGTTCGATCCTGCAGGGTTGCGCGGCCGCGATGCGCGCCAGGAACTCGGCCCAGGCGACCGGCGCCGGCCGCGGCTTCGGCAGCTTGGCGAACTTGGCGTAGCCTTCGATGAAGGTCGCGAGGTGCGAGGCGCGCTCGCCGATCGTGGCGAACACGCGCTCGAGCCCCGCGCTCTCGGCGCCGACGGCGAGCAGGCTGCCCGAGTGGGCGAGCGAGCGGATCGGCGCCAGGGAGTTGTTGAGCTCGTGCGCGATGACGCGGATGACCTTCTTCCACACGATCACTTCCTGCGCGGCGAGCTCGCGGGTGAGCTGCTTGAGGAGCACCAGCTCGTGCGGCTGGCCGTTGAGGACGAAACCGCGGCGGGAGAGGTGATAGACCTCGGGCTCGCCGCCGATCTCCATGGTGAACAACGTGTCACCGGCGCCCTTGAGCGCCTCGCGCAGCGCGGCCGGGGACTCCTCCAGGATCTCCTCGCGAGCGAGCCCTTCGAGCTTGCGGCCGCCGCGCAGGAGCTGCCGCGCGGCGATGTTGCCGTAAACGATCCGCCCGGCGGCGTTGGTCAGAATGAGAGCGAGCGGTGTCGTCTGCAGCACCGTATCGAGGAGGAGCTCGCGCTGGTAGATGTCGAGCCTCTCCCGCCGCAGCACGTCGCCGAGGGAGTTGTAGGCGCTGACGAGCTTGACGAGCTCGCGGCCGCCGCGCGGCGCGATGTTGACGCTGAAATCCCGATCGCGCAGGCTCCCGATGCCGCTGCTGACCGCCTCCAGCACGAGTGTCCAGGGCCGGGAGACGCGTATCCCCAGCCAGGCGATCAGGGGCAGGGTCAATATCGTGCCGGCCACGAAGCCGAGCGCGGCGGACTTGAAGCCGTGGGCCGCCAGTGCCCCGACCGCGGCCGCGAGCAGCGTCGCGAGCGCAAGTGCCGCGACCACCCTCCCGGAGAGAGATCTGGGCAGCATTCAGTCCGACTTGATGCCGAGCTTTTCCATGCGGCGATAGAGTGCCTGACGGGAGAGGCCCAGGTCACGCGCGGCGTGCGCCACCACTCCGCCGGAGCGCTGCAGCGCGCTCTCGATCGATGCGCGGTCGACCGCCGGCTCGCCGATGAGGTCCGACTGTTCCGCGGCGGGAAGCGCCAGAGCCTCCGCCGCGATGGCGGGCGTGGCCGAGAGGAGGCAGGCCCGCCGGATAACGTTCTGCAGCTCGCGCACGTTTCCCGGCCAGGAGTGCCTGATCAGCGCCCGCTCGGCATCCGGTGAGAGCTCGCGTCCGGCGGCGAGAAAATGGTGGGCGAGGGGCAGGATGTCCTCGCGCCGGCGGGAGAGGGGTGACAGCTCCAGCTCGATGACGTTGAGCCGGTAGTAGAGGTCCTCGCGGAAGCGTCCGTCACGGATCGCGGCGCGCAGGTCCGTGTTGGTGGCGGCGATCATCCGTACCTGAGTGCGGCGCGTGACATTGGAGCCGAGGCGCTCGAGCTCACCGGTCTGCAGCACGCGCAGCAGCTTGGCCTGTCCGGCGGGGGCGAGATTGCCGAGCTCGTCGAGAAAGAGAGTGCCGCCGTTGGCGGCCTCGAATCGTCCGACTCTGGCGCGCGCCCCGGTGAACGCGCCGGCTTCGGTGCCGAACAGCTCCGCCTCGATCAGCTCCTGCGGCAGGGCGCCCAGATTGACTTTGAGATAAGGGCCGGAGCGGACGGCGGAGTTTGCCTGGATGATGTCGGCGAGCACTTCCTTGCCCGCGCCATTCGGCCCCGTGATGAGCACTGGCACGTCCGCGTGTGCCACCTGCGTCGCCATCGTGACCAGGGTGTGCATCGCCTCGCTTTCGTAGATCGCACCCCGAAGATCGAACCGCGCAGCGAGCCCGCGCCGCGCCTGCCGCCGCTGCGTCTGTATCCGCGAGCTTTCGGCGCGCGCGCGGCGCAGGTCGAGCAGGTTGCGGACGGTCGTGAGCAGACGCGCATCGTCCCAGGGCTTGGACAGGTAGTCCGCGGCACCGGCCTTGACCAGCTCGATCGCGGTCGTGAGGTGGGTCCAGGCGGTCAGCAGAATGATCGGCACGTCCTCGTGGCGCTTGCGGATCTCGTGGAAGAGCTGCACGCCTTCCTCGCCGCTCGTCGCCTCGCGGCGGAAGTTCATGTCCTGCACGACGACGTCCACCGGCTCTTTGTCGAGAATCTCCCGCCCCTCGGCCGGCGATCCGGCGCCGAGCACGCGCGCACCGTGCAGAGACAGCAGAATGTCGAGCGCCGTCCGCACCGCGTCGTTGTCATCGATGACGAGAATGACGCTGTCGGCGAGACTCAAGCGCGCGGCGCTGGCGGCGGCTTTGATCATGGCGGCAATCCTACCGAAAGCGCCGTCAGATCGTGCGAGTCGCCACCGAAGGAGGCACGGCCGCGGCGCGCCGTGCCGGCTGCCAGGCGGCGAGCTGGCCGAGCACCGCCAGGCCCACGACCCCGATCGCCAGGAAATGCAGGTCCAGGCGTGGGAGTTGATACTGATCGGAAAGCCATTGACCGACGCCGAGGGTGAGCGCACAGCCGACCAGGCCACCCGAGACGAGAACGATCGCGTTCTCGATCAGGTAGTGGGTGACGATGTCGCGCTTGCGGGCGCCGACCGCGCGCATGGTTCCGATCTGCTTGGTGCGCGTGCTGACGTTGAAGGTGGTCAGGCCGAAGATGCCGAGGCAGGTGACCGACAGAATGAGCGCCGTGACCAGCGTCAGGAAGATGGCTACGTCGCGGCTCTCCGCGTTGAGTTGCTGGCGGTAGTAGCCGAGGGTCTGCGCCAGGAAAATGACCCGGTCGAGGTTCGAGGTCGCCAGGTGCCGCCGCGCGGTCTGCAGCAGCGCCGCGGTCATGCCGGGCCGGGTGCGCACCAGGCAGAAGTAGAAGCCGAAATCGCCCGCTGTCTGCGGCAGCAGCAACGCATCGTAGTGGGGCGTGGTCGGCGCGGAGGGGATGAAGTTGCTGCTGATGCCGATGACGGTCATCGGTGTGGTGTCACCCGAGTAGACGGCCTTGCCGAGCGCATTGCCGCCCGGAAAGAGCTTGTCGGCGAGCGACTGCGTGATGATGACTTCGGGATAGGTCTGGAAGAGCGACGTCGTCAGCGGGTGCATGTCGGTCGCGGTGAAGTTTCGTCCCGCGATGACACGGACGCCGAGAGTCCCGAGCGTGGCTTCGTCCACCTCCATCATGCGAGTGTCAGTCATGGGTGCCTGCGGGCCGGGCTCGGCCGACAGCGAGGTGCCCTGGCCGTAACGGCTCAACGGCACCGAGGATGTCGCCGTGGCGGCGATCACGCCGGGGAGATTGCGCAGGTACGCCAGATCCTCCTGCTGCGCGGTGCCGAGGTCGGAGTGACTGGAGAGGCGCGCGAGGCCGATCGCGAAGGTGTCGCGTGCGTCGACCCCGCTCGGCTCCTCGATCTGCTGCACGCGCTGCGCAATGATCCAGGCCGCGTTGACCATCACGGCGAGCGCGATCGCGATCTCCAGCGCGATCAGCACGGCGCCGGCGCGGTTGCGGGTCAGCGCCGAGAGAATGGGCCGGACATTCAGGTTGATCATATTCTTGCGCTCCGGCTCAGCGGACCTTCAGGTAGCCGGCCGGCGGCACCCTGCCGACGCTCCAGGCGGGATACAGGCCTGCCGCCAGGGTCGAGGCGGCAGCCAGCGTCAGTGCCCACGCGACTCCCATGGGATCGAAATGGGCGAGCATCCCATAAGTGTTGTTCTGCCCGTAGATCGCCTGCACACCGGCGAGCCCGGCCGCGCCCAATGCGAGGCCGAGCAGCCCACCGGCGACCGAGATCACGCCGACCTCGACGATGTGTTGCGTGAAGATCTGCCGCCGGCTCGCTCCCAGCGCGCGTCGCACGCCGATGATGGGGGCGCCGCGGAGGAACTTCGTCAGCAGAATGCCGACGGTATTGATCAGACAGACTGCGAGGAAGGCGAACGCGACGCGCAGCAGAATGCGGCTGTCGCTGCTCACGACGCCGTTGACCTGCAGCCACTGACCGACATCCGTCAGGTGATCGTTCAGCGGACGGGGGAATCGGCCCGCTTTGTGCTGCGACGCCCAATAGGCGTCCATGAAGGCGTGAAAGCGCTGGCGACTCGCGGCGGAGGGCAGCTCCGCCCACATCTCGATCCAGACGCACTCCGAGTTGAGGAAATTCCGGTAATTGTCGAGGGATCCGCCGGCGCCATTGCAGGTCATATTGCCCGACGGAAGCGCCTGCAGCGCAGTGACCCAGGGGAACGGCACGTACACCTGATCCATGTCCTCCGGCGCCGCGAAGGCGCCATCGATCACGTCGTAGAACCTCGGTAACGGCTGCCAGTTGCGCAGCACACCCACCACCCGGAATCGGTGGCCGTTATAGACGATGGATTGCCCGACGCTGTTGGCGCCGCCAAAGAGCCGATCATTCACCTGCTTGCTGAGCACTATCTCCGGCAGCGCTTCGGTATCGCCCCCGCGCCAGCCGCCGCCGTACTCGAAGGGAACGTCGAACATGGCGAAGAAATCCCGGGTCGTCGCCCTCGTCATGGCGCGCAGCGGCACCGCCTGTCCCGGGGCGCCAGTCAGCATTCCCTGCACCTCGGTCATGATGACCTTGCGCTTCGGGATGTCGGAGGCAGCGAGATAGAGCGCATCCTTGTAGGTGAGCTGCGGCGGCGGCAAAGTCGGGTGCAGCGGATCGTACGGCGCGCCCGGGCTCCACGAATCCATGGTCACGGCGTACAGCACGTTGTTTTTCCACCAGATCGGGTTGCCCGACATGGAGTGGTACACCGTGAGCGTGACGATGCAGGCGGCGATGCCGAGCGCGATCGCGCTCACCATGAGGGCGGTCAACCCGGGGGTGCGCCGCAGGCTGTTGAATGCGAGCCGAAGGTAGTAACTGAGCACGAGCCCTCCCGGAAGTCTCAAACCGTTCGCGTCGCGACCGAGGGCGGCACCGATGCCGCCCGTCGCGCGGGCTGCCACACGGCGAGCTGTCCGACGAGCCAGAGGAAGAGCACGCCACCCACCAGGTAGTAGAGATCGAGCCGCGGCAGAGCGTATTGAGTGGACAGCCAGTAGCCGGTGGCGAGGGCGAGCACACAGCCGGCCAGGACCCCGGCGGAAAGGATGAAAGCGTTCTCCACCATGAAATACGCGATGATGTCGCGTTTGCGCGCACCGATGGCGCGGCGCGTGCCGATCTGCTTGGTGCGGGTGCTCACGTTGTAGGTGGCGAGCCCGAAGATGCCGAGGCAGGTGACCCCGAGGATCAGCGTCGTGACGGCGCTGAGGAAGATCGCCATGTTACGGTTCTGCGAGATCATGCGGCGGTGGTAGTACGAGAGCGGCTCGACGCCGAAGATGACCCGATCGAGATTGGAAGTCGCCAGGTGCTGCGCGGCCGTGCGCATGATTGCAGCGAGGCGGCCCGGCTGGGTGCGCACGAGGCAGCGGTAGGATCCGTAGCCGCCCGCGATCTGCGGATAGATCGCATTGTCGTATGGGGCATTCCCCATACCGACCGGACCGATGAAATCGCGGACGATTCCAATGATGGTCATCGGTTTCCCGGAGTCTTCGTACACGACCTTGCCGATTGCGCTTTCGCCGGGGAAGAGAGTGTTGGCCAGGGTGCGGGTCACGATGATGTCGGGCGGTGCCGGGTGGAGTTGCCCCTTGGTGAAAGGCTGAATCTCGTCCGGACGAAAGTTGCGGCCGCCAAGGAGCGCGGTCCCGAGCGTCTCAATTGCGCTCGTATCCATCTGCAGCTTGCCGGCAGCGACCATACGGCCGCGCTGGCCCGGCTGCAGCCACAAGCCGGTACTCTCGCCGTCGCCGCTCAGCGGTACCGATTCGCTGGCGGTGGCGGCCAGCACGCCGGGCAGCCCGCGCAGATAGGCGAGGTCCTGCGCGACTGAGCTCGACAGATCGAAGCGATTGGTGAGGCCGGCCGTATCGACGGAGAACATGTTCGGGTCATCGATGCCGGTCGGCTGCTCGATGTCGGTGATGCGCTGGCTCACGATCCAGACGGAGTTCACCATGACCGCGAGCGCGATCGTGATCTGCAGGGCCACCAGGATTGCGCCGGTGCGGCTGCGCAGCAGGCTGGAGAGCAGGGGTCGGATGCTCAAGGACATGGAAGTCTCCCGGTCACTGGCTCTTGAGGTATCGGGAAGGCGGCAGGCGGCCGATCGTCCAGGCCGGATAGAGCCCGGCTGCGACCGTCGACAGGGCGGCAAGGCCGAGCGCCCAGGCGATGCCGACCGGATCGAAATGCGCCAGCGCGGCGTAGTTGCTGCCGCCGAGGTCCGTGGACCCCGAGTCGTAGAGCGCCTTCACCGCCTGCAATCCGATGGCGCCAACCGCGACGCCGACGGTGGCTCCCACGGCGGCGATCGCCCCCACTTCCACCAGATGTTGCCAGAAGATCTGGCGCCGGCTGGCGCCGAGCGCCCGCAGCAGTCCGGTGACGGCCGAGCGCCTGAGGAATTTGGCGAGCAGGATGCCGATCGTGTTGATGAGGCAGACCGCGAGGAACGCGAACGCAAGCCGCAGCAGTATGCTGTTGTCGCTGGAGACGACATGGTTCACCTTCAGCCAGTCGCCGACATCGGTCAGATGATTGTTGAGCGGGCGCTGGAACCTGCCCGCCCTGCGTTGCGCGGCCCAGTACGAATTCATGAACGCCAGCATGTTGGCGCGGCTCGCGACCGTCGGCAGCTCCACCCACATCTCGATCCAGTTGCTCTCGGAGTTGAGGTAGTCCTGGTAGCTGTTGATGGGCTGCGAGCCCCAGTTGTCGCTGTGCCCCGACGGAAGCTGCTGCAGCGTGGGCGCCCAGTTGAACGGCACGTATGCGCGCTCTGCCTCGTTGAAGGCTCCCTCATTGAGGTCGTAGAACCGCGGTGTCGGCTGCCATTCCTTGAGCACGCCGATGATCCGCAGCTGCCGCCCGTTCCAGAGAATGGTCCGTCCGACGCTATTGGCGCCGCCGAAGAGGGTCTCGTTCTCGATGTGACTCAGCACGATGACGGGCCTGGGGCCCTGGTCCGCGGCCGCATCCCAGCCGCCGCCGTATTCGAAGGGAACATCGAACATCGTAAAGAAATCCGCGGTGGTGGCGCGAGTCATGACGGGGACAGGCGCCCTCTGGCCGGGAGCGCCGCTCAACATGCCCAGGAGCTGGGTCATGATGGCTTTGTGCTTCGGGATGCTCGAGGTCATGAGATACGTGGCGTCCCGGTAGGTAAGCTGCGGCGGCGGCAGCGTCGGGTAGTCGGGATCGGCGGCTTGCGCGGGATCCCATGAATCCATGGTGACCGCATAGAGCACGCCGTTCTTCCACCAGATCGGGTTGCCCGACACCGCGTGGTATACGGTCATGGTCACGATGCAGGCCCCGATGCCGGACGCGATCGCACAGATCATCAGCGCCGTGAGCCCGGGCGTGCGGCGGAAGCTTTTCGAGGCGAGACGCAGATAATAGGACAGCACCGGCAGCACTCCTTATTCGTTATCTCGCGATCGAGCCCTCGGCGCCGGCTCTCACTTCTTCGCCGGGCGTGCGCCGCTCATAGGGGGCGGAGTCGATCACCACGCCGTCGACCACGTGGATGTTGCGTTGCGCCCGCCTGGCGAGCTCGGGGTCGTGAGTCACCAGCACGATGGTCGTGCCCATCTCGTTGATCTGCTCGAGCAGATCCATCACCTGGCGCGCCATGAGGGAGTCGAGGTTGCCGGTGGGCTCATCGGCGAGGATCAGCGCCGGATCGCCGGCAATGGCGCGGGCGATGGCGACGCGCTGCTGCTGGCCGCCGGAGAGCTGCGACGGCATGTGCTTCATGCGCGAGGCGAGCCCGACCAGCTCCAGCGCCTTGCTGATGCGCTGGTTGCGCTCCGCCGTCTTCATGCCGCGATAGCGCAGCGGCACATCGACATTGTCGTAGATGTCGAGATCGGGAATCAGGTTGAAGCTCTGGAAGATGAAGCCGATCTTCTCGTTGCGCATCCGCGAGCGCGCATCGTCCGACAGGCGGGTGACATCCTTGCCGTCGAGGTGGTAGGTGCCGGTATCGAAAGTCTCGAGAAGGCCGGCAACGTTGAGGAAGGTCGTCTTGCCGGAGCCGGAGGGCCCGCTCACGGAGACGAACTGTCCGCTTTTTACGTCCAGCGAGAAGTTGCGCAGCGCGTGCGTCTCGATGAGATCGGTGCGATAGACCTTACTGACATCTTGCATCTTCAGCATGTGAGCCTCTTGGCGGTAATTTCGAGTCGTTCCGCTCAGTGCGCGATCCGCAGCTGGCGCGCGTCGTTGAAGTCCTGCGTGTCGGAGATGACTACCCGGTCGCCCGCGCTCAGGCCACTGAGGACCTGGATCTCCGATACCGAGGCGGCCCCGAGCGTGACTGGCGTGCGCAGCGCCTCATCGCCGCGGACGACATAGACGAAGCGAGTGGCCGGATCGAGAAAGGCGCCCCGATCCACCATCAACACATCTTTGTGCTCTCCCATCACGATGCGCACGGCTGCCTGCTCGTTCTGACGCAGGCCCACCGGCTGGGCGCCGACGAATTTGACGCGGCCGGTAACCCAGCCGTCGCGCACGTCAGGCGACACCTCCGTGACGACGCCGTGTACGGTCTGCCCATCGAGCGTGATGTCGGTCGGCAGCCCCGGCTCGATGCCGCTCGCGAACGACTCCGCCACCTGGAACTGGATGGCGAGCGCCGAGAGATCGATCACGGTCACGAGCGGCATGCTGCTGCCGACATGCGACTGGTCGGGCTGCGCGAGGTCGGCGACCATGCCGTCCACGGGCGAGCGGACGGTCAGTGCGGCGATGCGTGTTTGCAGTCCCTGAACGAGAAGAGACTGCGCATTGCGTGCCAGCTGGCGGGTACGCAGCTCGAGCAGGATGCGCTGCCGCTCGAGACCGGCGTTGTGGTTCGCGTTCTCATAGTTGAGTCGCGCGATGGAGTAAGTGTCATAAGCGGCCTCGTACCGCTGCTCGCTGATGACGTGCAGGGTCCACGCCTCCTGCAGGCGCTGCAGCTCGCGCAGTTGCTGGCTCATCGTCACCGCGGCGAGGTCCGCCTGCTCGCGGTTCTGCAGCAGCTCCTGCTGCAGCTCGACCCGTTGCTGCGCCAGCGCGGAGTCCATGCTCGCCAGGCTGGCGCTCTCGCGCTCGGACTGGTTCTCGAGCTCGGGGCTCGCGAGGCGGGCCAGCACCTCTCCCTTGGTGACCCGGTCGCCGGCATGCACGAGATAGGTAACCGTGCCCGGCGCGGTGGAGGAGAGCGTCGGGCTGATCGCCGCGATGACCGTCCCGCGACCCGCCACATCCTGTACGAAGTCGCCGCGCGACACCGTAGCGATCTCCAGGTTCTGGCTGGAGACGACGTGTCCGGAGCGCGCCCAGCCGTGCGCGAGCCAGGCGAGGATGAGCAGCAGTGCGATGGCGCCGCCACCGATGACGTGAACGGTCCTGCGGCGATACCAGGCCTGTTGGGATGTCTGGCGCGTGACGTCCTGCGCCGAGGTGTCACGCATCGGTGTCGCCACCGGGCTCGCGGGAGCTGCCGGGCCGGATGGAGGTTTGAGGTTGGTGATGCTCATGGGCTTCTCGGTTCCCTCATTGCAGGTCGTATGCCAGCGCGGCGCCGGGACTCCAAGTTATTGAAAATGAGTCTGATTTTGCTGTTGCGGGCTGGCAGTGTCATGTGCGCCGGGCGTCCGTCCGGCGGACAGCGGACACTCGCCCGGACACTTCCGGTCGTGCTCCGGGCCTGGCTTGCATGGCTGGCATGCAGCCTGCAAGCTCTGCGCGCGCTAGAAGCGCACGATAACCACAGGAGTAGTCATGGCCACTCGTCGCACCACAGGGTCCGGTCGCACCACAGAATCCCCCCCGCCCGCTGAGAAAGCTGCGCCGCGCTCGCGTGCGGAACCGGCAAAGCCCGCAAAGCCCGTGGCCCCCGCCCCAGCGGGAGCCGCCGTCCGCCCGACGGTCTCCGAGGACGCGCGGCGAGCGATGATTGCGCAGGCGGCGTATCTGCGTGCTGAGCGACGTGGGTTTGCGCCTGGCGGCGAGGTCGAGGATTGGGCGGCCGCCGAGGCGGAGATCGACGCTCTGCTCAGGGCCAGCAGCGGCGGCCGGCCGCAGCATTGAATTAAAAGGAGCTCGCCGGCGCCGGAAGGCGCACTGCCACGCAGCCCATGCCGGGCACGAAGCGCGCATCGCCCCCATGGCTGCGGGCGACGTGGCGCACGATTGCAAGTCCGAGGCCCGACCCTGGAGTATCCACATCGAGTCGATGGAAGCGTTGGAAGACAGCTTCCTCCTCTCCGGCCGGGACGCCGGACCCCTCGTCGGCAACCTCGATCGTCACCGGGTCGGACTCTTTCTCCAGGCTCGCAATCCGCGCGCTGACTCTGCCGCGGCCATGCAGGGCCGCGTTCTCGAGCAGGTTGCGCACCATGTCGCGCAGGTCATCGCCGTTGCCACGGACCTGGACGGAGTCGGGGACTTCGACCCGCAGCTCGCGGCCGGCCGCCTCCATCAGAGGCAGCACCGCGGCGGCCGCCTCGCGCACCACGCGTGACAGATTGATGACTGGCAGCTCCCCGCTGTGGTGCTCGCGCGCGAGCGCTTCCTTGCGCGCCAGATCGAGGAGTTGATCGACCAGGCGCCCCATCTGCGCGAGCTCCCGCTCGATCGCGCTCCAATCGGTGTGGCCGGTGAGCCTGGCGCGCTGCAGGCGCAGGTTGAGCACTGCGAGCGGCGTACGCAGCTCGTGCGCGGCATCGGCTGTGAGTCGCCGCTCTGTCGCGTAAGCACGCGAGAGGCGGTCGAGGGCGCCGTTGACGGCCTCCACCAACGGCTGGATCTCTTGCGGCAGTCCACGTGGGGAGATACGCATGTCGGGACGCCGTGGCCCCACCCGCGCCGCCTCGTGCGAGGCGCGTGCGATCGGGCGCAGACTCCACCAGCTGATCAGCCAGATGAGGACGAGTCCGAGGAGCGCGAACGGCACGATGATCGTGAGCTGCTCGGAACCTTCCTCGAAGAGACTGTCGACGAGCTCGTCACGATCGTGATCGCCGCGGCCGACGAGCACGGTCGAGCCCTGCGGGCCGCGAGCCGCCACGATGGCCCGGCGTGCGCGGCCTGCGCCAATGAATTCCACCGGCCCCAGGGTGGCGCGCGAGTCGACGGGAATGAACGGCAGCGGCGCCGCGAGATTGGCCGACCAGGCGATCGGCTGCTGCCTGGCATCGAAGACCGTGAAGACAAACCGCCGTTTCGAGCTCGAGTACACCTGCCGCCAGTCATCGGGGGGGCTCACCTGCAGCGTGCCGCCCGCGCCGACCCGCATCGCCTCCAACAGCTCGCGCGCCTGGTTCTCGAGCGTGCGGGTGCGCAGATCGCTCGTGATGTGGTACACCTCGGTGCGATAGGAGAGGAGCGCCGCGCCGAGCCCGAGGACGAACACCGCCACCATGGCTCCGAGCAGGCGCAGCCGCAGGCTGTGACTGCGGCTCAATCCCCACCGCCTTCGATCAGACGATAGCCGATGCCCCATTTGGTCTCGATCTGCAGCGCGGCGTGCGCCGCCGCGAGCTTGCGCCGCAGGCGCGACACAGCGGCCTCGAGCGCGTTCGCGCTGCCCGCGTCCTCGAGCGCGTAGAGCCGGTCCTCCAGGCGATCCTTGGTGATCACCTGTCCCGGGACCCGGATCAGCTCCTCGAGCAGGGCTGCCTCGCGGCGCGTGAGCTCGAGCGACTTGCCGAAGGCCGCCGCTTCCCGCGTGACCGTGTCGAAAGTGACGCCACCCACGGAGTAGGTCGTGCCACGCCGATTGCCGGCGCGGCGCAGCACTGCACGCAGACGCGCCTCGAGCTCGAGGAGGTTGAAGGGCTTGACGACGTAGTCGTCGGCGCCGGAGTTCAGCCCGAGTAGCCGGTCATCGACGCTGTCGCGCGCCGTGAGGATGATCGCGGGAAGCTCCGGGTGCGAGGCCCGGAGTGAGCTCAGCACGTCCATGCCATCCATGTCGGGCAAGCCGAGATCGAGAATCACCGCGTCCATGAGCGCGACCGCGGCAGCGGCGATCGCATGCTCGCCGCGGGCCACCGCATCGACGGCAAAGCCGCGCTCCTTGAGGTGATCGGCAATCATCTCCCGCATGGCGCGGTGATCTTCGACCAGCAAGACCCTCATTCGGCTCGAGCTCGGGCACGCTTGGTGCGCGGGATGCCATATTATCGCCGCGGCCCTGACGAAGTGCTGACCGGGCGTCAGGACTTGGTCAGCAACCGTCGGCATTCTTCCCACTTCAGGCACAGGAGCCCTCTGCAGCGGTGCGATCGCAGTCTCGAGAGATTCGCCACCTAGGGGCACTGGGCGCTGCGGCCGGCTTCGCGCTGCTCCTCGGCGGCTGCGCCCTCTATCACCCGCTGCCGCTCGCCCGCGGACCCGATCTCGCCGCCGGGCTGCCGGCGCTGCGGACGGAAGTCCCGGCTACCCGACCGGGCGAGCCGTCGCGGCGGATTGCGACGGATGTGCCCCTCGATATCGCTGAGGTCGGCCTGCTGGCGGTGCTGAACGATCCGGAGCTGCGCTCCGAGCAGGGCGAGATCGATGTCGCCCAGGCCAGTCTGCTGCAAAGCTCGCTGCTGCCTAATCCTGCCGCCAGCGTCAGCTACGGGGCGCTGCTCGGTGGCGCGGGCGGCTTTACCCCCGCATGGACGGCCTCGCTCACCGAGGACGTCAAAGCCATTCTCACCTACCACACGCGCGTCAAGTCGGCGCGTTTCCAGAGCCGGCAGGTGAATGCCGATCTCCTGTGGCAGGAATGGCAGGTGGCGCAGAAGGCGAGATTGCTGGCGCTCGATCTTTATTACGGTGGCCAGTCACTCGAGCTCAGCCGCCGGGAGCTGCGCCTGCTGGATGCGGAGACGCGCAAGGTCCGGGCCGCGACCCAGCAGGGCAATCTCGATCTCAGCGCGCTCGCGCCGTTGCTGACGGCGAAGGCTGCCGCCGAGCAGGCCGTCGCCGCGCTCGGTCTCGCGCAGATGCAGGGCTGGCAGGCGCTGGATGCGCTGCTCGGGCTCGAGCCGCAGGTGCGGTTCGCGATCGCCGCGCCCGCTTTGCAGCCGCCGCCCGCTGATCTGCCGGCGCTGCTGGCCGACCTGCCGAACCGCCGTCCCGACCTCGTCGCGCTGCAACTCGGCTATCACTCCGCGGATGAGGACGTGCGCACGGCCATCATCGGCCAGTTCCCCGCCTTCGTGCTCGGCGGCCAGTGGGGACAGGATACGACCAACGTCCGCTCGGCCGGCCCGACCGCAACCTTCGACCTGCCCATCTTCGATCGCAATCAGGGCCAGGTGGCGCAGGCGCGCGCGACGCGTGTCGTCCTGCACCAACAATATCAATCCCGTCTCGATGACGCGTTCGCGACGGCGAAGGGCCTCGATGCGCAGCTGCAAAGGCTGAGCGACGATGTGCGCAAGGCGCAGAGCGCGGCGGCCATCGCCGGGACGATGGCGGAATCGGCGCGGCGTGCCTACGCGCAAGGCAACATGGATCAACGCTCCCTGGCTGACTTCGAGACGACGGCGCTGGATCGCCGGATCGAGGCGCTCGCGCTCGAGCGCGCGCGTGGCGAGACGGAGATTGCGCTGACCCTGGAGTTGGGGCTCGGTCTGCCGCAGGCCCGCATTGCGCCGGAGAGCTCATGAGCCGTAGACCGATTGCCTGGATCGCCTGTCTCGGATTCGGCGCCCTGATCGCGCTGCAGCTCGCGCATGCTGACGATGCTCCCGATGCCAACGCCAGCGTGTTGGTGACGCTCACACGGCTGACGCAGGGGAGCCTTCCCAACGTCGTCGTCGGCTATGGCACTGTCGAGCCCGCGGCCGCCGGCCACAAGACCGTCATGGCTCCAATGTCTGCGGTCGTCTCCGAGGTCGACGTCCGCTTGGGTGAGGAGGTGGCTGCGGGCGCGCCGCTCGTCCGCTTGGCTCCGAGCCCCGCGACGGCAGCGTCCTATACGCAGGCGAAATCCGCTCTCGCCGTCGCCGACCACCTGGTCGCAAGCACACGCAAGCTGGCAGCCGCGCATCTCGCGACCGTGCAGCAGTTGACCGACGCCGAGAAATCCGAGTCCGATGCGCGCGCGGCGCTGCAGGCGCTGGACGCGGTGGGTGCGGGCGGCTCGCACGTCATCCGCGCTCCATTCAGCGTCATCGTGACCGCTGTCTCGGCGACTCCTGGCGCGATCGTTGCGGAAGGCACGGCGCTTCTCGACCTCGCCGCGCCGCACAGCCTCGTCCTCAATGTGGGCGTGGTGCCGGCACAGGCCGCCGCGATCCACGCCAACGATAGCGCCGCCGTGCAGCTCATCGGCGGCAATCAGCCCGTGCCGGGCAAGGTGCTGTTGCGCGGTGCGGTGGCGGAGGCGGATACCGGCCTCGTGCCGGTGGCGATCGCGCTGCCGGCCCGCGGCTTCCTGCCGGGCGAGATGGCGCGGGCGACCATCACCACCGCTGAGATCCATGGTTACCTGGTGCCGCACCAGGCGATTCTGGTCAATGACAGCGGCGAGCCCTATGTTGTGCAGGCAGTCAATGGAATTGCGCACAAGGTGCCGGTGCAGGTGTTGGCCGCGCACGGGGATCAGGACGTCATTGGCGGTGCGCTGAATGCGCGCGCGCCGCTCGTCTTGAGTGGCAACCACCAGCTCGATGACGGCATGAAGGTCCGCCTGGCCAACGATCCGCAGGCCACGGTCGCCGGCAAATGAGCTTCGCCGCCTGGCTGGAGCATCACCGCCGCTCCCTGCTCATCATCGCGTTCGCACTGGCGCTCGCCGGTGTGTTCGCCGTGATCTCGCTGCCGGTCGGGCTCTTCCCGGTCACCAGCTTCCCGCGCATCCGTGTCGAGATCGATGCGGGCAGCATGCCGGCGCGGCAGATGCTGGTGGAGGTCACTGAGCCGCTGGAGCAGGTGGCGCGCGCGGTTCCCGGGGCGCAGGAGGTGACCTCGACCACCTCGCGCGGAACGGCGGAAGTGTTCGTGAACTTCCCCTGGGGCTATGACATGAATCAGGCGTTGCTCGGCGTGGATGCCGCCTTCGCCCAGCAGCTGCCATCCCTTCCCCAGGGCACGAGCTACGACATCATCCAGATGAGCCCGAACGTCATCATGCCGTTCGTGTCCTACGCGCTCATCTCGAAGAGCGTCTCGCCCGCGGACCTGCGCCAGCTGGCGGAATATCAGATCGTCCCGCTGCTCACCGGTATCGCCGGAGTGAGGCGGGTCGGTGTGCTCGGGGGCCAGACACCGGAGGTGCAGGTCTCGGTCGATCCGAATCGGCTGCGCGCCTATGGCCTGACTCTGGCCGACGTCTCGAGCGCCCTGGCACAGACCAACAGCGTGCAGGCAGTGGGCCGGCTCGAGGACAACGATCTGCTGTATCTCGCCATCAACGACAACGCGTTCACCTCGATCGAGTCGGTACGCAACGTCGCGTTGCACACCGGCTCTGACGGAATCGTGCGCCTCGGTGACATCGCCAAGGTGACCATGGGCACGGTGCCGCAGTGGATGCTGGTGGACGACAACGGCAAGCCGGCGGTGACTTTCGACGTGTACCAGCAGGACAGCGCCGATTCGCTCTCGCTCGCGAAGGAGGTGCAGCAGCGGCTCGATGGCTTCATGAAGAGCCAACCGCGCGCCATCGAGCTCTACAAGTGGTACGACCAGACGCAGCTCGTCAGCTCCTCGATCGCCGCGCTCGAGGAGGCGATCCTGATCGGACTGGTGTTCGCGGCGCTGGTGCTGCTCGCGTTCCTGCGCAATTGGCGGGTGACGCTGGTGGCGATGATGGTGGTGCCGCTCTCGGTGCTGGTCACCGTGCTGCTGCTTTCGCTACTCGGCATGACTCTCAACATCATGACGCTCGGCGGCATCGCGGCGGCCATTGGCCTGCTGATCGACGATGTGATCGTCATGATCGAGCACATCGCACGGCGCACGGGCGTGCCCGGCATCGAGAACCCTCAGGCGACGGCCCTGCAGGCGGCACGTGAGTTCCTGAGCCCGCTTTTCGGCTCGAGCCTGGCGACCATCATCGTGTTCGCGCCGCTCGCCTTCCTCTCGGGGATCACCGGGGCGTTCTTCAAATTCCTGTCGCTGACCATGGCCTCGGCGCTGGTCATTTCGTTCATCCTCACCGCCTTCACCGTGCCGCTGCTGGCGCGGGGCATCATCGACTTTCGCAGCTTCGAGGACCCGGCGCGCGGCAAGGAGAGCTGGCTCAGCCGCACTCACGGGCGACTCCTCGGCAGACTGTTCGCGCGCCCGATCCTGCTCGCCCCCGGAGTCGTGGTGCTGCTCGCGGTCGGACTCTTCGCCTACTTTCGCGTCGGCACCGGCTTCCTGCCGCGGATGGACGAGGGCGGCTTCGTGCTCGATTACTACACCGCGCCGGGCACCTCGCTCGCGGAGACCAACCGCGAGCTCGCCGAGGTGGAGGCGATCCTGCACAAGGACCGGTATGTCTACACGTACTCGCGCCGGACCGGCGCCGGACTCGGCGGCGACCTCGCCGAGGCGTATCAGGGCGACTTCTTCATTCGGCTGATCGATCCCGGCAAGCGCCCGACGATCTGGGACGTCATGGATGAGATCAACGGTAAAGTGTCCTCCGAGGTGCCCGGCATCAACGTCGACACCCATCTGCTCATGAGCGACATGATCGGCGACATGGTCGGGCGGCCGCAGCCGGTGGTCGTCTCGTTGAGCGCGCGGGATCCGACGGCACTCGGCGATGTCGCGACCAAGGTAGCCGCCGTCATCGCGAAGGTCCCCGGCATAGAGCCATCCTCGGTCAACAACGGTGTCGTGCCTGCGGGCGATGCGCTCGACATCCACGTCGACCCGGCGGCGGCGGCGCTGGAAGGGCTGACGCCCGCGGATGTCGCGAGCCAGGTGAACCAGTACCTCTACGGCTCGGTCGTCACTCAGTACCTCGGCACGGTGCAGGACGTCGGTGTGCGGCTGTGGCTCGATCCGCCACAGAGCAGGATCTATCGCGATGAGCTCGACAGCCTGCCCATCCGCTCGGCGACGGGGAAGATCCTGCGGCTCGCGACGGTGGCGCGGGTGACTTTCGTCGCCGGGCAGCCGCAGCTGACGCGCGACAATCTCGCCCAGGTGGTAGCGGTGACCGCCGAGCTGACCGGCAGTCACGACCTGGGCTCGACCATCGCTGCGGTGCGCAAGGCGCTGGCCGCTCCGGGCCTGTTGCCTCAGGGGGTGTATTACTCGCTGGGCGGTCAGTACCAGCAGCAGCAGGAGGCCGTCCACGGCATGATCCGTGTCTTCGGCGCGGCGCTGATCGCTGAATTCATCCTGCTCCTCTTCCTCTACGAGCGCTTCTGGCTGCCGGTCATCATCATCGCGAGCTCGCTCCTCTCGACGGGCGCGGTGTTCATCGGCCTCTGGGTGACGGGAGTCGAGCTCAACATCACGGCGATGATGGGCATGGTGATGATCATCGGTATTTCCACCGAGATGGCGATCTTCCTCATCTCGGAGTACCGCGATCTCGAGCGCACCCTGCCGCCACGGCAGGCGCTTCACGAGGCCGCCCGCAACCGTCTGCGGCCGATCACCATGAGCACCCTCGCCATGATTCTCGCGCTGGCGCCGCTCGGCGCGGCCATCAGCGGCTCGGGCGATCAGATGCTGCAGCCGCTCGCCATCGCCATCATCGCCGGAGCTCTGGTGCAGCTGCCGCTGGTGCTGCTCGGCATGCCGGTGGTGGTCGGTCTCACGCGTTAACGTCTTCCCTTCACCGAAGTGAGGGGATTTCCGTCTTCCGGAGGCCGACGTTCCGGCCCGAGACGAGGATATTGATAGCAGAGTTGATGTCCCGGTCATGCCAAGCACCACAGCCACCACAGATCCACTCTCTCACTACGAGGTCCTCTCGGCCTTGTGGGCCGCCGCGTGCACCGCACGCGGAACAGACCTGCGTGGTCAATCGCTCGTCAACCTCGACGTATTCAACCCCATGCCTGACGGCCTTGTAGTGGAGCTGGGATCGAAGCGGCGACCAGCCGGCATCGAGCACGGACTTGGCCAGGCGGGTTCTGGCGAATCCTCCCGCATTGAGGTTGCCGATGCAGATGCGCCGGTTCTGGCGCACCAGCCGCGTGGACAGCTCATGCAGGAAGTGCTTGCGACAGTTCGCGATCTTGGCGTGGATGGCCCGCGCGCGCGCCTTGCGTCCGGCACGCTGAGCACTAGCCAGCGCCTGCTCGTATTTTCGGTACAGGCGCGGCGCCTCGATTTTCTCTCCCGTGGAGAGCGCCGCCAGGGACTTCAGACCGAGGTCGATGCCGATCTCCCCGCTCCCATGGTCCCTGTCTTCGGGCACCTCGAGCTGCACATTCAAGTACCAGCGGCCGCGGGCATCCTCGGCAAAACAGCCGCAGCGGATCCTCCCCTCGACCGGACGGCTGAGCCACATCCGGTACCGCCGCCCGAGCAAGATCACCGCATCGCCATCCCAGCGAATGGCGCGGGCGGCCTGAAAGGGGATCCACCCCAAGGCCCTTCTGCCACGCCATCGCGGCCGCTTGCCGCAGCGATCCCGGGAAATCGCGAACTGCTTACAGACCGCCTGCACGGTATCCGAATGCAGGCCGAGGAGCTGGCTGCTGCCGAGGGTGAGATTGATCAGATCGAAGCCCGAGGGCCAGCGCTTATTGTGTCGCCGAGCGGCGTTCTGGGTCTCCCCGCAATAGTTCCAGACCTGGTTTACCGCCCAAGCCTGTCGCTGAAGATGCCGCCTGTTCGCATCCTTGATCCGGTAGCGGTAGGTCAGCACCATGGCGACAGGGTAGTTGCAATGCGCGAAGTCGACAACCAGGACGCCGAATTTTCCTGGGAATTTCACGTCCTCAATCCCCCGGCTTTAGTGTCAGAAGTGCAGCCACATTGGCGTGAAGTGTATGTGCAACGGCCCTGACAGTGTCACCCGGCGACGCCAATTGCTACGTCCCATTCGAGGTCAATGTACAGCCGCGGGAGTGACCAAGAGCGCGTCTCCTCCTCGCCCTGAACGGCGAGGTTTCCGACGCGGAGAGATCAGATGAAAATCGCCGGCATACCGTACCGCACCATCTGGCCGCTCGAGTCCGGCGCCGTGCGCGTGATCGATCAGTCGCGGCTGCCTTTCGAGCTCACCACGCTCGATCTCACCACCCTCGAGGACGCAGCTCACGCCATCAAGGCCATGGTCGTGCGTGGGGCGCCCCTCATCGGTGCCACCGCGGCTTATGGACTTGCCTTGGCCTTACGCACGGATGCTTGCGACCACCGCATTGAAGAGGCCACGAGAGTTCTCCGCGCGACGCGCCCGACCGCTATCAACCTCGCATGGGCACTGGCGCGTGTCAGCGGCGTAATTGCGCAACTCGCCCCCGCACAGCGCTTCGCGGCTGCATTCCGTGAAGCCGGAAACATCTGTGCAGCGGACGTGGAGCAGTGCCGGGCGATCGGCGTTCACGGGCTCGCGGTCATTCGAGAGCTTGCAAAGTCATCCACACGCCGAGTGAACATCCTGACACACTGCAACGCTGGGTGGCTGGCGTGCGTGGACTGGGGCACAGCACTCGCGCCAATCTACATGGCGCACGATGCGGGTGTTGCGGTGCACGTCTGGGTGGATGAGACGCGACCCCGGAATCAGGGGGCGTCGCTCACCGCCTATGAGCTGGGCGCGCACGGTGTCCCGCACACGGTGATCGTCGACAACCTCGGTGGCCTGCTCATGCAACGCGGTGAGGTTGATTGTGTGATCGTCGGCAGCGATCGCACCACCGCCTGCGGCGACGTCTGCAACAAAGTCGGAACCTACCTCAAGGCGCTGGCGGCAAAAGACAACAACGTGCCGTTCTACGCGGCGTTGCCCGTCAGCACCATCGATTGGAGTCTCGAGCGCGGCCGGGACATCGAGATCGAGGAACGGCCGGCGCGGGAGGTGACCGAGGTGACGGGGCGCAACGCCGCCGGCGAAGTCACCAGCGTGAGAGTCGTGCCCGAAGGCAGCGCGGCTCTCAATCTGGCGTTCGATGTCACTCCCGCGCGGCTGGTGACCGGCATCATCACGGAACGCGGCGTCTGCCACGCCGGCCGCGAAGGGCTGCTGCGCCTTTATCCCGAGCGGCTTACGGCATGAGCGTCGTTGGCGCCGCTCCGGATCGTGATCTGCGAGCCGCGGTGATCGCGGGCTGTCGCGCGTTGGTCGGCGTCGGCCTGACCTACGGCACGTCGGGCAATGTCAGCGTCCGCCGGGATTCATCGAGTCTCTTCGTCAGCCCCACGGGGATGGCGTATGAGGGTCTGGAGCCGGACGACGTGCCGCTGGTGACGCTCGATGGACGCTGGTTCGGCCGCCGCCGTCCCTCCAGCGAGTGGCGGTTTCATCGCGACATCATGGCTGCCCGTCCGCAGGTTGGCGCCATCGTGCACGCACATTCGCGGCATGCGACGGCGCTGGCTTGCACGGGCCGCGGAATCCCCGCGTTTCACTACATGGTGGCGGTCGCGGGCGGCGACGATATCCGCTGCGCCCCCTACCACACCTTCGGCACGCAGCAACTGTCGGATGCAGCGCTGAGCGCCCTCGAGGGCCGCAGCGCCTGTCTGCTGGCCCATCACGGCATCATCGCCCTGGGTGGCGATCTCACGGCGGCGCTGAAGCTCGCCGGCGAGGTGGAGAGCCTGGCGGCGCAGTACTGCGCCGCGCTCGCGCTCGGCAATGTCGGGCAGCTCGATGCGGCGGAGATGCGGCGCGTCGTGGAGAAGTTCCGCACCTACGGGCGGCAGGACATGACCGATCCGGCCCTCAGCGCCGGCGGTGAGGCGCTGCCGCCCAGGCAGGTTTGATGTAGCAGGCATGGGGCGCAATGGGTTAAGGTGCGGCGCATCGGGGGTCAAGCGGAAGAATTATTTTGCAAACGGCAGCACCCGCTCGCACCGCGGCGCTCGGCGAATTCACCCTGCGCGGCCTCCTCATCGGGGTGGTCATCACCCTGATGTTCACCGCCGCGAACGTCTACTTCGGCCTCAAGGCCGGCATCACCTTCTCCACCTCGATTCCCGCCGCCGTCATCTCGATGGCGATACTGCGCAGCCTGAAGGGCGCGACCATGCAGGAGAACAACATCGTGCAGACGGTGGCCTCGGCCGCCGGCACACTCTCCAGCATCATCTTCGTCCTGCCGGGCCTGGTCATCGTCGGCTGGTGGACCGGCTTTCCATTCTGGATGTGTTTCGCGATCTGCGCGGCGGGCGGGATCCTGGGCGTCATGTACACCATCCCGCTGCGGCGCGCGCTGGTGACCACCTCCGACCTGCCGTACCCGGAGGGCGTTGCCTGCGCGGAAGTGCTCAAGGTCGGCTGCGGCCACGACC
The DNA here is from genome assembly GCA_050738635.1 of Steroidobacteraceae bacterium. Taxonomy (GTDB): domain Bacteria; phylum Pseudomonadota; class Gammaproteobacteria; order Steroidobacterales; family Steroidobacteraceae; genus 13-2-20CM-66-19. The sequence continues at coordinate 19,398 of JBOIAB010000361.1, read as the reverse complement.
GCAACGAGGACATCGAGAAGGTCGAGGCCGGCGGGGCGGGCCTCAAGGCCGTGCTGGTCGGGTCCATAGTCTCCGCGGTCTTCTTCGTCATCGTGCAGACCCGCATCTTGGCGGGCGACGTCGTGCGCTACTTTCGTGTCGGCTCCGGCGGCGCCGCGAGCGGCTTCGACTTCCAGATGTCGTTCGCGCTCTTTGCCATCGGCCATCTGGTGGGGCCCGCGGTCGGCATCGCCATGCTGGTGGGCGCGGGCATCGCCTGGGGATGGGGGATTCCGCATTTCACCCTGCTGCATCCAACGGCCGGCGCCGCGGTCGATGTCGCCCAGGACGCCTGGCATCACTATGTCCGCTATGTTGGCGCCGGCGCGATCGGTGTTGCCGCAGTCTATACGCTGGGCACTCTGGTCAAGCCGGTGCTCGGGGGACTCTCGGGCGCGATGGCGGCATCGCGCGTGCGCAAGGCGGGTCAGGCACATACGCTACCGCGCACGGAGCAGGACATCCCGATCGGGATGGTGGCGGTGGTATCGCTCCTGTGCCTGCTGCCGGTGGCGTGGCTCTTCTGGCACTTCAGTCTGATCAGCGGCCTGGGATCGAAGGCCTGGGAGCTGGCGTTGGCCGGCGTCATCTTCGTCGCCATCATGGGGTTTCTCGTCTCCACGGTTTGCGGCTACATGGCCGGCCTCATCGGCTCCTCCAACAGCCCGCTCTCCGGCATCGGCATCCTGGTCGTGGTCATCTGCGCGCTGCTCCTCGTCTTGACGGTGAAGGGGTCGCTGCCGGCGTCCGCCGGCAAGGCGCTGGTCGCTTTCGCGCTCTTCGTCACCGCCGTGGTGTTCGCCGTCGCCTCGATCGCCAACAATAACCTGCAGGACCTGAAGACCGGACAGCTCGTCGATGCGACGCCGGCCATGCAGCAGTGGGCGCTGGTCGTCGGAGTGATCGCCGGCGCGCTCGTCATTCCGCCGGTGCTCGATCTCGTCAATCACGCCTACGGCTTCCTTGGCGCGCCGGGCGTCAATCCGGCTCATGCCTTGCCGGCGCCGCAGGCGGGCCTCATCTCCGCGCTGGCACAGGGCGTCATTCAAAACAACACCGACTGGAGCGCCCTCGGGGTGGGCGGCCTCATCGGCGTGGGCTGCATCGTGTTCGACGAGCTGCTGCGCCGCGCGGTGAAGGGAGCGTGCCTGCCGCCGCTGGCCGTGGGTCTCGGCATCTACCTGCCGACCGCGAGCACGCTCATGATCGTCGTCGGCTCCATCGTCGGCCTGGTGTTCAATCGCCGCGCCGCGCGCGGGCCCCGGAGCGAGGCCATCCAACAGCTCGGCGTGCTGCTCGCCTCCGGGCTGATCGTCGGCGAGAGTCTGCTCGGGGTGGTGTTCGCCGCGGCGGTCGCCTTCTCCGGCAACCCTTACCCCATCGGTCTGGTCGGCGATTCCTTCCAGATGCCCTCGCTCTGGCTGAGCGGCGGCGCGTTCGCGATCATCGTCTGGCTGCTCTACCGCTGGACGGCCCGCCTCGCGCGGGAGTGAGCTAGCGCGCCTCGGCGCGGCTGTCCTGGCCGCTCACCTCGGCCCCGGCGCCTTCGGGGAGCGAGGCATAGTAGAAGACGGCGAGGCCACCGAAGACGCCCATCAGCACCAGCGCCAGCCGGAAGTCGAACGGCTCGAGCTGAGAGGCGTGGCGCAGCAGCCGGCTGAAGTTGAGCAGCAGCGCCGCGAGCGCGACCCCGACACCGTTCGCGACGTACATCGCCAGCGATGAGAGGACACTCGCCGAGGAGTGCTCCTTGGGACCGATTTCGGCGAACGACAGATAGGTCATCGCCGAGAACTGCAGCGAGCGGCTGGCGCCCGAGAGGAGAAGGATGGCACCGGTGAGCCAGGCGGGCAGGCCGGGCGAGACGAGTGCGCAGGCGGCGATGCCGGCCGCGGTGACGGCGCCGTTCAGCAGCAGCACCTTGCGCATGCCGAAGCGCCGGATGATCGGGTTGGTCACCATCTTCATGAGGAAGTTGGCCAGCATGTAGACGAGGAGCAGCAGGCCCGATTCGAGGGGCGAGAGCCCGAAGCCGACTTCGAGCATCAGGGGCAGGAGGAACGGTGTCGCGCTGATCGCCGCCCGCGAGATACCTCCGCCCGAGATGCAGGAGACGAAGAATGGGCGCCGCCGCAGCGCATCGAGCCGCACTGCCGGCTGCGGCGTCGACTTCAGGTGCCGCAGCGCGAGGTAGCCTGCAACGACAGCAACGACGAGCAGCGCGATGACGCTCGGCACGTCGATTTGCGGTGCCCCCGCGACATCGAAGCCGTACGTGAGGGCGCCGACCGCGAGCGCGAGGAGCAGGATTCCGCGGCTGTCGAATGTGCCGTGCTCGTCGCTGCGGTGGTTGGGGATCACGGCGAGCGCGAGCGCGATGGCCGCGATGCCGAACGGCAGGTTGATGTAGAAGATCCACCGCCAGGAGGAGGCGCTGGTGATGAAGCCGCCGAGCGGCGGTCCGATCACCGGCGCGATCAGGCTGGGCCAGACGAGCGTCGAAAGCGTCTGCATCAGCTCGCGCTTCTCGCTGTTGCGCAGCACGATCATCCGCCCGACGGGCGACATCATCGCCGCCGAGCCGCCCTGCACCAGCCGCGAGGCGATGAAGGAGCCGAAGCTGCCGGCGCTGCCGCAGGTCATCGATGAGAGCGTGAAGAGTCCGATCGCGACGCACAGCAGATTGCGGGTGCCCAGGCGATCGGCGAGCCAGCCGCTCGCCGGAATGCACACCGCCGCGGCGAGCGCGTAGGCGGTGATGCCCTCGCTCATCCGGCTCGCCGTGGTCGCGAAGCTCTGCGCCATGGCGGGCAGCGCGGTCACGATGATGGTGCCGTCGAGGTTCTGCATGAACTGCGCGCAGGCGACGATGAGCGCAATCTGCAGCGAGGGCCGCGAGATCGCGTCCCGCAGCTCACGAAGAAGAGGCATCCCGGTATTCTACCGGGATCGGCGCCGTCAGCGCTGTGACTGCGCGCCGCCGATCTGCGCCGCGATACCGTCGGCCAACTGGCCGAGGAGGGTGCTCATCGCCTGCGCCTGGCCCTGCGCCGAGGACGCGGCGGGGGCGCTGAGGCGGGCCGAGCGGCGCAGCACCGGGTTGGATTGCGTGCCCTGAAGCAGCGTCCAGTCGGCATCGAGCTCGACTTCGCCCGCCTGCGGCTGGAAAGTCAGGATGTCGACCACCAGGCCGCGGGCGCTCGGCGGCGCGGGCGACTGCGGCGCGATCACCATGGCGGACGGCAGGCGCTGCGCAAGGTCCTGAGTCAACACCCGGCGGACCATCTCGCCGAGATCTCCGGCCCAACGGTCCTGCGAGGAGATCTGCAGCTGGTTGTCGCTTTCGCCGCGCACCATGGAGTCGCGGTCGAGCGCCGGCGGAAGGTGCACCGCGTCGATCTTCACCGGCTCGCCGGCGGCCTGGTTGGCGGCGGGCGCGGCGGGCGGTGCCGGATCCAGGGCGAAGTAGCGGGTCGGCGGGCTCGAGGCGCAGCCGGCGAGTGTCAGCAGCGCGAGCGCGGGCATCAGCCGGTTCTTCATTGTTTGTCTCCTGCTCTGCCCCGGAGCAGCGCCTCCGGGTGCCGGTCGAGGTAATCGGCGAGCGAGCGGACCGCGCGCGCGGTCTCGGTGATTTCCTGGACGGTATCGGCGAGCCCATTTTGGGTGGCGGTGCCGCTCAGCAGCCGGTCGGCCGATTTCGCGGTGGCATCGAGGTCGCCCGCCGCCTGGCGCAGGCGCGCGACGACCACCGGCACCTGCGGTCCGGCCTTGGAGGTCATGGTGTGAATCTGCCGCAGTGCCGCATCGAGCTGCACCACTGCGTCCTTAAGCTTCGGCGAGGAGGTCAAGGCGGACACGTGCGCGGTGATGTTCAGCAGATTGTGCGAGATCTGCTCGATCGGCACTTTGTTGATGCGCGTGACGATGCTGCCGATGTCGCCTTGCTCGGTAACTGGAATGAGCGCCAGCCCGTCGGCCGCCGTGAGCGGACCGGCCGGCGGCTTGGCGCCCGGAGTGATCTCGAGGCTCACCTGGTAGCTGCCGACGAGCGGCGGATTGCGGGCGAGCTGCGCCCGCAGCCCCTGGCCGATGAGCAGGGCGATCTCGGCTGACACCTCGGTTGCATTCGGGGCCGTGCTGATGCCTTTGGCGTGAAAGAGCGAAGGATAAATCGCGAGCGTGGCCGGAGTCGACAGCTCGCCCGTCGCCGGATCATAGGCGAAGCCGACGTCGCGCACCTCACCCACGGTGAAGCCACGCAGCGTGACCCGATCGCCACCCGCTAGCGAACCCGCCTCGCTTCCGAGGGTGACTTCATAGAGGAGCGGCCGCGCGCTCGAGGCCGCGATCGGTGCCTGCTCGAGCCCGAGGAAGTGGCGCGCGCGCCTGCCGGGTCCGGGATCCATGACGATCGTCGGCCCCGACAGCAGCGAGCCGAGCGATGCCAGGTTGCTCAGCGAAGGGTTGGCGCCCTGCAGCCAGAAGCGTGTGCCGGTGGTCAGGAACTTGGCGGCGTCGTTATCGATGGATGCCTTGACGACGACGCCGCTGCCATCGGCGTTGAGCGCAATGTCGGTGACGTGGCCGATCTGCGTGCCGCGCAGCACGACATCCGTGTTCTCCTCCTTCATCTGGTGAGCATCGTTGAAGCGAATGGTGATGGTCGTGCCGCCGGCAAGCAGCGTGCGGCCGCCCAGCCAGATGACGACGATCAGCGCCGCGATCGGTATCGCCCAAATCCAACCCGGCCACCAGCCGTGGCGCACGCCGGCGTGCACTCGCTCGGGCGTTTCCGTCTCCCCCCGGCCGCCGTCTGCGGGGCGCTCGCTCATGGCGCGGCATCCCACATCAGGCGCGGGTCGAAGGTCACCGAGGCCACCATGGTGAGCACGGTCATCAGCACGAAGGCGGTCGCGCCCCAGCCGGCGCTCTCGAAGCCGAGCGGGCCGAAGTGAATGAGCGGCACGAAGAATACAATCGCGAATGGGTCGGTGTTCGACCACCTTCCCATCTCGGCGACGATGCGCAGCACCCTCGTCTTGGCGACCAGGTGCCGCCGTGAGCGGCGCCAGACGGACCAAACACCCCAGCCGAGCGCGAAGATCTTGACCGCCGGAGTCAGAATGCTGGTGCAGAAAATGAGCACGCCGAGCGGATAGAGGCCCGCGTTGAAGAGGTCCTGCACGCCAGTCATGATGGTGTAGCGCACCTCCTGGCCAAGATGCTCCGAGACGTTCATGGCGTAGATGTTGGCGGGAAGGACCAGTGCCAGCGCGGCGACGAGGAGCGCGGCGGTCCAGAGCGCGGCATCGGGCTTGCGCAGCCACAGCTTCGCGCCGCAGCGCGGACAGCGCCGTCCCTCGCGGGACAGGGGCAGCACGAGATCGCAGGTCGTACAGCCCAGCATGCGCTCGTCCCTGTGCACACGCGTCTCCCCGCCGATCGCCCGCCAGACCGTACGCGAATCGAGCGTCGCCCGCGACAACATGGTGAGGAAGGCGGCCGCGATGAAACAGGCGCCGCCCGGCTCGATGCTGACGTGCGCCTGATCGATGTTGATCAGGCGGAAGTAGCCGATGCAGCCGGCGAGAAGGTAGACATCGATCATGGCCCAGGGATCGAGCCACAGCGACCAGCGGAACGCGGCGCCGAGCCAGGACGGGCGGCGGCCGAAGCGCAGCGTCGCGAGCACCGCCGACAGCAGGCCGAAGCGCAGGAAGGGGAAGAGGATGATGAACAGGGCACTGAGCCCGGCGAGCAGGATCCAACCTCGAATCCACAGCAGCGCCACGCCCGCCGCGGTGATGTTCTGCGAGTGCATGCCGAAGATGTCGACCCGCAGAAGGGGCAGCACGTTGACCGGCACGAGCAGCAGCAAGGTCGCAAGCGAGCAGGCGAGCGCCGCGCCTATGCTGCGCCCGCTAGTCTTCTCGAGGTCGCTCTGGCAGCGGACGCAGACGGCGGTGTCGCGCCGCTGCAGCCGCGGCAGCTCCTCCAGAGTTCCGCAATCGGGACATGCGATGGTCACGCCATCTACTACGTACGCTCAACGCCCTGACCTGAGCAATGTCCCGACAGTAGCAACAGTGGTACCCGGCATTGACTTTGCGGCAGTACACTTCAACAATGCGTGGGCTCGGCGCCTTGGAAAGGCCGGGGGGAGTGGATGCAGCCGTACCTTCTCGCGCCGCATGTCTACGCATGCGTCAGCGGGCAACACGTGGTGCTGATGGACCTCGAGCGCGACAAGTACGTCGCCGTGGTCCCCGCGCACCGCCTGGCTGCCTGGGTGCGCGGTTGGCCGGTTGGCGCGCTGCAGACCACGCATTTACCTCATGATACGGATGCGCCTGCGGACGCTCTCGTCTCGCAAATGCTCGCTCATGGCATGCTGGTCAGCGATCCGCACGTCGGCAAGCCCGCGATCCCCGTCTCTGCCGCGCGTGCCGCCAGCAGCCTCGTGGAGTTCGATCTCGATACCCGTCCGCGGGCGGGGGCGGCGCTTCTGTGGCGCTTCGGCAGCAGCTGCGCGCAGGCACAGCTCTCCCTTAAGCTGCGTCCCATCCAGTCCATCGTCGAGGCAGTGCGCGAGCGCAAGGCGCGGCGGCTCGCGCGCGGCGCCCGGGAGGCCGATCCGGTGCGGCTGCGGGCGCTGCTGACTGCATTTATGCGCCTGCGGCCGCTTTTCTACACGCTGCGCAACGCCTGCCTGCTCGATTCCCTGACACTGGTGCATTTCCTCGCCGCCGAGGGCATCCAGCCCGAGTGGGTGTTTGGCGTCAAGACCGAGCCTTTCGACGCTCACTGTTGGGTTCAGCATGGCGACGTCGTCCTTAACGACGCGCCGGATCGAGTGCGGCAGTACGCGCCCATTCTGGTCGTCTAGACGTGTTCCGCTACGTGGCCTTCGTCTGGAACGAGCAGGATCCCGCGGTCCGGGAATCCGCGCGCGTCCTGCTGCAGCGTCATTCGGCCTCCGGGCAGGACTGGCATGTCGCGCTCCGCGGCAGCGGCACCGAAGTGCGCTACGCGAAGAGCGGTACGGTTTCCTGCGCCGCATATGTCCTTGCCGACGGCGGCGGTGTGGTGCTGGGAAGTCTCTTCGCCCGCTCGCAGGAAGGCGTTTCCACACCCGCGCCGCTGCAGCTCGAAGCGGCCGACAGCCGTGCGCTGCTCGACAGCGACGGGCGTCATCTGATCGAGAGCTTCTGGGGGCGCTACGTTGCCTTCCTACACGACGCCCAGGCCCGCGCGACCTGGGTAGTGCGCGACCCGACGGGCGGACTGCCGTGCTATCTGGTGCGCTGCCGCGGCGTCGACATCTACTTCTCGTGGATCGACGATATCGCCACACTCCTCGATGCGCCGCTCGAGGTCAACTGGGCCTATCTCGTCGCGAGCGTCTGTTTCCTGCGTGAGCATTCCCAGGGAACCGCTCTGCGCGAAGTCACCCAGGTGCTCGCCGGGGAGTGCGTCGAGACGCGCGCGGGCGTCGCCAAACATCTTTTTTATTGGGATCCGCTGCAGGTCGCCAACACCGAGACGATCGAAGACCTCGCCACAGCGGTCACGGCCATGCGACAGTGTGTGCGGGATGTCATCCATGCCTGGGCGTCCTGCTACGATCACGTGTTGATGTCGCTGTCCGGTGGCCTCGATTCCTCGATCGTGCTCGCGTGTCTGCAGGAGGCGCCGTCGCGGCCTCAGGTCACCTGCTTCCATTACTACCCCGTCGGGGCCGACCTCGACGAGCGCGCCTACGCGCGCGCCGCAGCCGCGAAGGCGGGCCTGGAGTTGCTCGAGCGTCCGCGCGACCCCTCCTTCAGCCTGCAGCCGCTGCTCAGCGTGCACCGTGCGCCGGAGCCGACCAACTATCCCTATTTCCTCGAGCACAGCCGGCTCGAGGCGCAGCTCGCCGCCGAGCGCGGCGCCACCGCGGTGGTCATCGGCTACGGTGGCGATCAGCTCTTCTATCAGGATCGCGCCGAGTGGGCGCCGGGGGATTTCCTCCACCGCCGCGGGCTGCGGCCCGGAGTGCTGCGGGTCGCGCTCGACGCCGCGCAGATGGATCAGATCTCGATCTGGCGCGTGTTGGCGCAGGCGATTTCGGGCTACCTGATACAGCAGCGTTGGAGCCCCCTGCTGGAGGCGGGACGCATGCGGCCCTTGCTCGTGCCCGCGGTGATCGCGGAGGCGAAACGCAGCGCCGCTTTCCTGCATCCGCTTCTGCGCCATCCACGGGGCGCGCCGAGCGGCAAGCTGTGGCACGCGCATCAGGTCAGCCAGCCGTTCGATTTCTACGATCCGTTCGGCTGCGAAGGCGATGCGGAGCGGATCTCGCCGCTTTTCTCGCAGCCGATCCTGGAGCTCTGCCTGCGCATTCCAACTTATGTGCTCACTCACGGCGGCTGGGACCGGGCCGTGGCCCGGCGGGCGTTCTACGACGATCTGCCGCCCGCGATCCGCAACCGCCGCAACAAGGGCGGTATCGAGGAGCACCTGCGCTTCACCCTGGAGCACAACCGTGCCTTCCTGCGGGAGGTGCTGTTGGATGGCGCCCTGGTGCGCCAGGGGATAGTCGACCGCGGCCGCCTGGCCGAGGTGCTGTCCGGCAGGGCCACGCGCATCGGCGCAGGCTCCGGCGAGGTCCTCGAGTATGCCGGCATCGAGTCCTGGTTGCGTCGCTGGGGTGACAGATTCCGGCGCGCAGCCGCCTGACGCTGCCGGCAACCCTGTTTGTAGGATATGATCTACAAAATGGCCGCCCTCCGGTGGGAGGGGGGCTTTCGCCCGACGGCGCATTTCACTGGGTAGAGGGATAGGGATTGGATAAGAGAGACATGGGCGAGGTCAAACGCTTCCCCCTTCAGGGGCGCGCCGACGAGTTCGTCGAGCGGTTGTGCCGTACGCACGAGGCGCAGTTGTTGGCCTATCTGACGCAGATGCTGGGCAGGCCCGAGATTGCGCGCGAAGTGGCGCAGGACAGTTTCGAGCAGATGCACCGGACGTATCGCCCCGAGCAGGTGCTGTTTCCGCGCGCCATGCTGTTCAAGGTGGCGACGAATTTCGCCCTGATGCATCTGCGGCGGCGGCGTCTCGAGAACGCCATGATCATGGGCTCGGCGGGCATGGAGGAGGTCCCAGACCACCGCATGGGCCCGGACCGGCAGGCGATGGCGGACCAGATCGGACAGCATTTAGCTAATGTAATCAAAGAGTTGCGGCCGAATCTTCGCAGTGTTTTTGTGATGGCACATGTGCAAGGCAAACCCCGTAAAGAGATCGCCGCCGCGCTCGGCATCTCGGAAAAGCGAGTCGACAAGCGCATGACCAAGGCGCTCAAGAGCTGTCGCGACCGCCTCTGCTCCCGTGGCATCGACCTGGCGGAGGTCGAGTGAACGTGGGGCGCGTCTTCCGCCGCCGCCATCCGGCGCGCGATCAGTCGGCGAGCTGGCTCACCCGCATCAACCGCGGCCTCTCGATCGTGGAGCGCCAGGACTTCGAAAGCTGGATCGCGGAGCCGGCGAACGCCCGCGAATATAACGCGCAGCGCTATCTGCTCGACATGTCGATGGAGCTCAAGGGACGCTTGCGTGCGGACGTCCTGGATAGCGTTGGCGAGATCAGACCCGCCCGGCGTCAATGGTTCGCCCCAGCGCGACTGTGGGCCTCGGGCGCAGTAACCGTTATCGCGGTTCTCACCGTCACTTTCAGCTGGTCGGTTCTGCGTAGCGAGGGCTACGTGGCGCAGACCTATCAGACTGCCACCGGGCAGGTACATAACGTTGTTCTGCCGGACGGTAGCATCGTTGGCCTCAATACGCAGACTGAGCTCCAGTGGGTGGGCAGCCCGAGCGATCGGCGCGTGCGTCTCATCCGCGGCGAGGCGTACTTCCAGGTGGTACACGACCCCAGCCGGCCTTTCCGCATCCTGCTTGCGCACAGCCAGGTGCAGGTGCTCGGTACGCGTTTCGACGTCTATCAAATGGCAAACGGTGATGCCCGTGTCAGCGTCATCAGCGGAGCGGTAGCTGTTGAGGCGCTGGACAATGGTCAAGGCGTGCCGTCCTGGAGCAGACGTCTCACCTCTGGCCAGCAGATCGAATACTCGCCGGTAGGCCTCGTGGCCGACGTGCACTTCATCGTGGCGCCGAAGGTCATCCGCTGGCGCGAAGGTATGCTGGAGACTCAGGGCGAGCCGCTGAAGGACTTCGTCAGCGACCTGAGCCGCTATACCAGTGAGCGCATCGTGATCGCCGACCCGCGTGCCGCGACTCAGCAGGTCGGCGGCGCCTTCAGCGTACGCGACATCAACTCCACGCTCGACCGTCTCAGCCGAATCGCGCCCGTCAGCGTCACGCACGACGCGGACGAAGTCGTCCTCGGCTACCGTCCGGTGCCCACGAAGGCCGGGCCGGGCGGGGCGCCAGAGCGCTGAGCTTGCGATTCCACACGGGCTGATTGGACCATCACCAACTACAGAGGATAGCCAGTATGTTGATTCTTACGAGGCGCGTGGGTGAGACTGTCATGATCGGGGACGACGTGACGATCACCGTTCTGGGGGTCAAGGGTAATCAGGTGCGCGTCGGTATCAATGCGCCGAAGAGCATCGCGGTGCATCGCGAGGAGATCTACGAGCGCATCAAGAGAGAGCACGCCGCCGAAGCCGCCGAAGCCGCCGAGAAGCAGAAGACGGGCTTCGCCTCGGCTCCGCCCGCCTGAGGGAGTTCCAAGGAGCGACGTCGCGGGATGGATTCCCGGGGAGACCTGGGGGGCCGTCCGCGACGACTGCGACGGGGGTCGCTATCTCGCCCAACACGTCCGGGGTGTACAATTATGTAAAACCAGCCCCGTGAGAGGCGTTGCTAAGAAAAATGCGCTACCAGCACTCGAGGGAAGAAAGCGCCGCGATCCTGCGGCGGGCGCTGCAGCTCATGTCCCCGCACAAGGCCGGCTACCACCCGGTCAGCTACGCGGTGTGGTACGAACATGCCGCCGACCTCAACCCGGGCCTCACCCGCGAGCTCGACAAGCTTCTCGCCGCCGGCAACATGTTGTCGGACGCCGAGATATGCCGGCTCCACGCGCTGCACATCGCCGGCCGCGACGTCCAGGCGTTCGAGCTGGCGCAGAATCAGCTTCGCGAGGTGCTCGGCGAGTCGGAAAAGGAGGCCGCGCACGCGGAGCGGACGGTCAAGCGCTTCACGTCCACTCTCGACGATGCCGTCGATGAGGCGCGTCGGCATGCGGAAGGCGCCGATGCGTTCGCCGAAAAAGTCAACCGAGTGCTGGCCGAAGCCTCCATGCTGCAGACCGTTCTCGGCGTGCTGCACCAGCAGCTCGCCAAGCAGCGCCAGGAGGTCGACCACGTGATGGAACGCCTGGAGCGCGCCCAGACCGAGCCGCTGCGCGATCCGCTCACCGGCCTGAACAACCTCCACGGTCTGCGCCGCGCCCTCGAGGCGCGGGAGAGCTCCGGGCTCTGCGGCGTAGCCTTCCTCGCCGTCGACGTCGATCATTTCAAGCGCGTCAACGATACGCACGGGCATGTCATCGGCGACAAGGTGTTGGCCAGAGTCGCCGAGATCCTGCGCGAGCATCTGACGGGTGAAGACATGGCCGCACGTGTCGGCGGCGATGAATTCGCAATGTTCCTGCCGGATAAATCTCTCGACGCAGCCGCCGCGCTAGCCGAGAACGTCCGCGCCAGTGCTACCCGCACCATCATCACTCGCGCCGACGGCATGCAATACGTCGGGGCGGTGACGCTTTCGATCGGAGTCGCGATCGGCGAGCCTGGCGATACCCTGGAGTCCCTGCGTCACCGTGCCGACGAAGCGCTCTACGACGCCAAGGACGCTGGGCGCAATCGCGTCGCGCTTGCTGCCGGCAACGCCGCCGACAGCTCGGCAGCCTCCTAACGCACGGAACAACAATTGCTCCAGGCCTGCGACCTTATCTCGTCGCAAGGGGCAGGCTCATGGGATCACGACGCTCGAAATCCGGCAATCGTTCCGCCGCGCGCACGCGTGGCGGCCGCTCCGGGTCATCCGCGCCGTACGCGGTGAAGCTGTTGCAGCAGGATCACCGCGAGGCGGCGGCGGCGCTGGAGGAATTCGAGTCCGCCGGACACGAAAAGAAGCAGTCCATCGCGCAGCGCATCTGCAGGATGCTCAGCGTGCACACGCAGATCGAAGAGGAGATCCTGTATCCAACCGCGCGCGGCGTGTTCCGCGCGGATGATGCGCATCTCGTGGCCGAAGCCGATGTCGAGCACGCCTCGATCAAGGAGCTCATCCAACAGATAGAGCAGGCCAGGGACGTGGACGCAGAGTACGTGGCGAAAGTGCATGTCATGGGCGAGTACATGAAGCATCACGTCAGGGAGGAAGAGACCGAGCTCTTCCCGAAGCTCGAGCGCACCTCGCTCGACCTCGACTCCCTGGGCGAGCGGCTCGAGCTGCGCAAGGCGCAGCTCATGGGCGAGGGGGCCCAGGGTCGCGAAAGGCGGGCGATGCGGGAGGAAGACCTGGAGAGCGGCCTGCCGGGGGGCTCACGCGGTGGCGGCGGCCGGCAATCCGCGGTGCACTCGCGCAGACGCTAGCCTCGCCTCAACACTCCGGCACGTTGACCGCCAGGCCGCCCTGCGAGGTCTCTTTGTAGATCGTCGACATGTCGGCGCCGGTCTGGCGCATGGTGGCGATGACGTGATCGAGCGTGACCTTGTGTGAGCCGTCGCCGCGCATCGCGAGCCGCGCCGCGTTGATCGCCTTGACCGCGCCCATGGCATTGCGCTCGATGCAGGGGATCTGCACCAGTCCGCCCACCGGGTCGCAGGTCAGGCCGAGGTTGTGCTCCATGCCGATCTCGGCCGCGTTCTCGATCTGCTCGTTGCTGCCCTGCAGTGCCGCGACCAGACCGGCCGCCGCCATGGAGCAGGCGACACCGACCTCGCCCTGACAGCCCATCTCGGCGCCGGAGATCGAGGCGTTGCGCTTGTAGAGCATGCCCATTGCGGCCGCGGTGAGCAGGAAGCGGATGACTCCCTCATCGCTCGCGCCCGGCTCGAATCGGCGATAGAAGTGCAGCACGGCCGGCACGATACCCGCCGCGCCATTGGTCGGCGCCGTGACGACTCGTCCGCCGGCGGCATTCTCTTCGTTGACCGCCAGCGCGAATGCGTTCACCCAATCCATCGCATCGAGCGGTTTGGACGGGCCGCCCTCCGAGAGGACGCGGTAGAGCTTCGGCGCGCGCCGGCGCACCTTCAGCGGGCCCGGGAGCACGCCGCTCTGATGGAAGCCGCGCTCGACACAGCCCTGCATGACTTCCCAGAGGTGCAGCACCCCGGCACGTATCTGCGCCTCGCTCGCCCAGGTGCGCTCGTTCGCCAGCACGAGCTCGAACAGCTCGAGCCCGTGCTCGCGGCAGAGCGCGAGCAGCTCGGCGCCGGAGTTGAAAGGATAGGGCGGCTGCGGCCTCTCGGTTGCTTCGCGCGCCTGGCTCTCGCCGCCGCGGACGATGAAGCCGCCGCCGATGGAGTAGTACTCTTCCTCGCGCAGCGTCTTGCCGTCGCCCGATGCGGCCGTGAATCGCATACCGTTCGGATGTCCCGGCAGGCGCTCGGTGCGAAGGAGCAGCAACTGCGTCTTGTCGTCGAAGTCGATCTCGTGCCGGCCGAGGAGGCGGATGCGTTTGTCGGTGCGAATGCGCTGCAGCGTCGGCTCGATGCTGTCCGGATTGACGGTCTCAGGATCCGCGCCCTCGAGCCCGACCAACACCGCGCGATCGGTGCCGTGGCCGAGCCCCGTCAGGGCGAGCGAGCCGTAGAGGCGCGCCGTCACTTGACGCGTGGCCGGCAGGAGTCCGTCGCGCTCCAGGCCGAGGACGAACTCGTGCGCGGCGCGCATCGGCCCCATGGTGTGCGAGCTAGACGGCCCAATGCCGACCTTGAAGATGTCGAAAACGCTCAGGGACATAGTGCGGAAACCTCGCGCCGGCAGTGCCGATCATCCTATATGAGGCGATTATCGGCGAATCGGAAGGGGCCAGCCTGTCCGCTTGCGACCGTAAGCCCACCTATAGCGACCCTATCGACCCCTCAGGCGCCTCAGTTCGCGTCTCTGATGCTTGTCCGGACGCTCTGCGGGGCGGGGAGCCATGGCATTGGCAAGACGCATCCGCTGGGTGTGCTGCTCACGTCGAGCGCGGCTGGCGTCAGTCTCTGTGTAGCAGGCCACCGCCTCCTTGGCCGGCCCGCGTCGTGCCGGGATCGCGACCACCCTACACTCGAAATCGATGGGGCCCCGGGCGAAGGTCACCTGGTCCCCCGGCCGCACGCAGTGGGAAGGGCGCACCCGCGCGCCATTGATGTGCACTTTGCCGCCACCCACGGCCTCGGCGGCCAGCGAGCGGGACTTGAAGAGACGCACGCCAAAGAGCCAGCGATCGACGCGTGCGCTACCCGGGCTGCTTTCCCCTGCATCGGCCATACGGCTCAGGAAACGAGGCGGCCGGCCTTGACGACGGCGCGGCGGGGATTGAACCCGGTCCAGTAGCCGAGCTCCTCCGGCTCCCTGATGTTCCAGACGACGAAGTCGGCAGCCATGCCCGGTGCCAGCGTGCCGCGGTCCGCCTGCACTCCGAGCGCGCGCGCGGCGTGCCGGGTCACTCCAGCCAGGGCCTCCTCGCAGGTCAGGCCGAACGCCCGGGTCGCCATGCTCATCGCGAGCAGCAGGGAGCTGCCGGGCGCCGAGCCGGGGTTGCAGTCGGTGGCGATCGCGATGCTGGCCCCAGCCGCACGCAGCGCTGCCAGAGGCGGTTTCCGCTCCGCGGCCAGGCAGAAGTAGGCTACCGGCAAGAGCACGGCCACGGTGCCTGCCGCGGCGAGAGCCTCGGCCTCCCGCGCGGTCGCGTATTCCAGGTGATCGCAGGAGAGCGCTCCTCGGCGGGCCGCCAGCAAGCTGCCGCCGAGATTGGAGAGCTGCTCGGCATGCATCTTCACGGGCAGGTTGAGCCGGGCTGCAGCGGCAAACATTCTCTCCGCTTGATCGACGGTGAATCCTATATTTTCACAGAAGATATCGACAGCATCGAGCAATCCCTCGGCGTGTAGCCGCGGCATCCACTCGCCGGCGATCTCATCGATATAGGCGTCCGCCCGGCCCGCGTATTCGGGTGGCAGGGCATGCGCCGCCAGGAGTGTCGTGCGGATGGTGACGGGCGCGGCTTGCCCCAGCGATCTCGCCACCCGCAGCATCTTTGCCTCGTCCTCCAGGGTGAGGCCGTACCCTGACTTGATCTCGACCGTGGTGACGCCTTCGGCGAGCAGCGCCTGCAGTCGCGGCAGGCTCTCGTCGAAGAGCTGCTGCGGCGAGGCGGCGCGCACCGCGCGCATGCTGGAGAGAATGCCGCCTCCGGCCCGGGCGATCTCCTGATAGGACCGGCCGCGCAGCCGTTCGGCGTATTCCGTCGCCCGGGTGCCGGCGAACACCAGGTGGGTGTGACAGTCGATCAGGCCGGGGGTCAGCCAGCCGCCCTGCAGGTCGTGCGACTCGTCGGCCCGGTAATGGCCGGGCAGGTCGCGCTCGGCGCCGAGCCACTCGATAAGCGGGCCCCGCGTGAGCAAGGCTCCCTGCGGGTAGCAGGTCATTGCCGCGTCGCAGGCGGCAATCGCGACGTTTCGCCACAGGTGTAGGTGCTCGGCCATGGACGAATGATATGGAATGGTTCCACTGCTTGGAACATTTGGGTACAATGCGCGCCCCCACGGGCTCGGCCGCGGGGAGCGGAGGGGGAGGAGACGTCAGCCGTCGGCCCGCCGATAGCGAAAGAGCCAGAAAGCCCCCCGAGGGGCTTTTTGTTTTTCTACACACTGAATGGGCCTCGCGGCCCTTTTTGTTTTCTAACCACGACCATGCCCGCAACCGTGCGAGAGCGGCTCATCGCCCTCATTGAGCCCCTCATCGGGCGGCTGGGCTATGAGCTGGTGGAGCTCGAGCATACCTCCGGGCGCGGCAGCGCCGTGGTACGACTCTTTGTTGATTGCCCCGAGGGAGTGGGGCTTGCGGACTGCGAGCGCGTGAGCCGGGAAGTGTCGGCCCTGCTCGACGTCGAGGACCCGATACCCACTGCGTATACGTTGGAAGTCTCGTCGCCGGGATTCGACCGTGTGCTGCGCACGCAGGCGCATTTCGCGCGCTTCGTGGGCTCGCGGGTGGCGGTGGAGCTCACGGTGCCGCGCGACGGGCGCCGTCGCTATACCGGCACGCTTCTCTCGACTGACGACTCCGGCATCGCGCTCGAGGTCGACGGTCAGCGCGTGCCGATGACTTTTGCAGAAATTGATAAGGCCAGGCTGACAGGCTGACCCTGGCGGGTCGGCGGTGGCCACCGAAAAAGCTGGCGAGGTGACAGTAGTGAACAAGGAAATCCTGATGGTTGTCGATGCAGTCTCCAACGAGAAAGGCGTCGACAAGGAAGTGATTTTCGAGGCGCTCGAGGCGGCTCTGGCCTCGGCTACCCGCAAAAAATACGGCGAGGAGTGGGACGCGCGCGTCGCCATCGACCGCAAGAGCGGGGACTACGAGACCTTCCGCCGCTGGAAGGTGTTTGCCGATGACTCGACCGAGCTCGAGGCGCCGGAGCGCGAGCTGCGTATGGATGATGCTCGCGAGCTGGATCCGAAGATCGATGTCGGCGGCTTCGTCGAGGAGCCGATGGAGTCGGTGTCGTTCGGCCGCATCGCCGCGCAGCAGGCCAAACAGGTCATCGTGCAGAAAGTGCGCGAGGCGGAGCGCCAACAGGTCGTGGACGCCTACCGCGATCGCGTGGGCACGCTGGTGAGCGGAGTCGTCAAGCGCGTCGACCGCAACGGCATCTTCGTCGACCTCGGCTCCAACGCCGAGGGCTTCGTGCCGCGCACCGACATGATTCCGCGCGAGCAGGCGAAAGCACAGGACCGCATCAAGGCCTTCCTGAAAGAGGTGCGCTCGGAGCTGCGCGGGCCGCAGCTTTTCCTGACGCGTACCGCACCGGAGTTTCTGATCGAGCTCTTCAAGCTCGAGGTGCCGGAGGTCGGCCAGGGCCTCATCCAGATCCTGGGCGCCGCCCGTGATCCGGGGGTGCGCGCCAAGATCGCGGTGCGCAGCAACGATCCGCGCATCGACCCGGTGGGCGCATGCGTCGGCATGCGCGGCTCGCGCGTGCAGGCGGTCTCCAACGAGATCGCCGGCGAGCGTGTCGACATCATCCCGCACAACGAGAATCCGGCGCAGTTTGTCATCAACGCCATGTCGCCGGCGGAAGTCATGTCGATCGTGATGGATGAAGATTCCCACAGCATGGACATCGCGGTCGCGGAGGAGAAGCTGTCGCAGGCCATCGGCCGCGGCGGGCAGAACATCCGTCTCGCGAGTCAGCTCACCGGCTGGGAGCTGAACGTCATGACCGAGTCCGACGCCGAGGCCAAGAGCGACTCGGAGGCGAAGGCGCTGGTGCAGCTGTTCATGAAGCAGCTCGACGTTGACGAGGACGTCGCCACCATTCTCGCGCAGGAAGGCTTCTCGACCGTCGAAGAGATCGCCTACGTGCCGCAAGGGGAGCTGGCCTCGATCGAGGAGTTCGATGCGGAGATCGTCAAGGAGCTGCGCAATCGCGCGCGCGATGTGCTGCTGACCCAGGCGATCGCCAGCGAGGAGACGCTCGATCAGTCGATGCCGGCCGACGACCTGCTGCTGCTCGAGGGCATGAGCCCGGATCTCGCGCTCGCGCTGGCGCGGCGCGGCGTGCGCACCCGCGAGGATCTCGCGGAACAGTCGGTGGAAGATCTGAAGGACATCGAGGGACTCCCGGCCGAGGAAGCCGGCAAGCTCATCATGACCGCCCGGGCCCCCTGGTTCGAAGCCGGTCAGGCCTAAGGGGTACGAATTATATGGCGGAAGTGACCGTTTCCCAGTTTGCCGAGGTCCTCAAGGTGCCGGTGGATCGGCTGCTCGTGCAGCTCGATCAGGCCGGCATCAAGGTCAAAGGACCCGACGACCGCATCAGCGATGATGCGAAGCTCGAGTTGCTGACACACCTCCGCCGCAGCCACGGCGGTGCGGAGAGCGAGCGCGACGCCGCGCCCCGCCGCATCACCCTGAAGCGCAAGACGCAAAGCGAGTTGAAGCTCGCGAGCGCACAGGGGCGCGCACGCACGGTGAGCGTCGAGGTCCGCCAGAAGCGCACTTACATCAAGCGCGACGTGCTCGAGGAGCAGGCGCGTCACCAACAGGATGAGCTCGACCAGAAGCGGCACGAGGCGGAGGAAGTCGTGCGCCGCGAGACCGAGCGCGTCGAGGCCGAGCGGCGCGAGCGCGAGCGGCTGGAGGCGGAAAACCGCCGTCGCATCGAGGAAGAGGAGAGCGCACGCCGTCGCGCCATGGACGAGGCGCGTCGTCAGGCCGAGATGCGCGCGCGCGAAGACGAAGAGCGCCGCGAACGCGAGCGCGAAGACCAACAGCGCCAGGCGTTGCAGCGCGAGGCGCAGGAGCGCCAGGCGCAAGAGCGCCAGGTGCACCACGAGCGCCGCACCGTTACAGAGACCGCGGTGCCTGCGGCGGTAGAGTCGGCGCGCGCCGCGGCCGGGTCCCCGGCCGCTGCACCGCCTGTGCGGGAGCGCGTGCCCACGGCGCCGGTGGCTCCGTCTCGGGACCGCCCCGCTGCGGATGATCGGCATACGCGTTACGGCAGGCAGGAGCTGCACGTCACCACGGATGTCAGCTCGCGTTACAAGAAGAAGCGGCGCGTCAAGTCACGGGCCGCGCCGAGCGGCGGCGAAGGGCGTCATGGATTCGAGATGCCCACCGCGCCCGTTGTGCGCGAGGTCAGCATCGGTGAGACAGTGACCGTCGCGGAGCTGGCGCAGAAGATGGCGGTCAAGGCGACCGAGGTGATCAAGGTCCTCATGAACATGGGTGTCATGGCGACCATCAATCAACCGGTCGAACAGGACACGGCGGTGCTCGTAGTCGAGGAGTTGGGCCATACCGCGAAGCTCCTCAAGGAGAACCAGATCGAGGAGGACCTGCAGGGCGTGGTGACGGAGAAAGTGGAACTGCAGTCGCGGCCCCCGGTGGTCACGGTCATGGGCCACGTCGATCACGGCTAGACCTCACTGCTCGACTACATCCGGCGCACCAAGGTGGCGGCCGGCGAGGCCGGCGGGATCACCCAGCACGTCGGCGCCTATCACGTAGAAACCCCGCGCGGCATGATCACGTTCCTGGACACGCCCGGCCACGCGGCCTTTACTGCCATGCGTGCACGCGGCGCCCGGGTCACCGACGTGGTGGTGCTGGTCGTGGCCGCCGACGA
>JBOIAB010000360.1:0-2610 GCA_050738635.1 Steroidobacteraceae bacterium | reverse complement strand
GACCTGCGGGCTGCACGCCGAGGCCGTCAGCGCCGCGGAGCTGCGCCACGGCCCCATGGCCCTCGTCCGGCCGGGCTTTCCGGTGCTCGTCTTCTCACAGAACGACGAAGCCCGCGCCGGAGTCGAGCTGGCGGCCGGCGAGCTCGTGGCCCGCAAGGCTGATGTCATGATCGCAGGCTCCCGGTGTCAGGGCGCCCTGCATCTCGCCTCGGAGCCCGCCCATCCGGTGATCGAGCCCATGCTGATCGCACAGAGCTTCTATCGCATGGCGAACGCGCTCTCGCTCGCCCGCGGGCTCGATCCCGACCGCCCTCCGAACCTGAGAAAAGTCACCGAGACCGTTTAATGCCCATTGCGCTTCACAACGGGCGGGTGCTGCGTGGGCAGGCGCTCGTCGAAGGCCAGTGCGTGCTGCTCGAAGGCGGCCGCATTCTCGACATCGTCCCGGAGAAGCATGCCAGCGCTCGTGGCACGAGCCGCGTCGACCTGCGCGGCAACATGCTGTTGCCGGGATTCATCGATGTGCAGGTGAATGGCGGCGGCGGCGTGCTGTTCAACGACTCGCCGAACGTGGAGGCGATCCGCCAGATCGGGCGTGCGCACCGTCGATTCGGCACCACGGGTTTCATGCCGACGCTGATCAGCGCTGATCTCGATGTCGTCGCGCGTGCGATCGCCGCCGCACGCGGTGCCATCGAAGCCCGCGTGCCGGGCGTGCTCGGTATTCACATCGAGGGGCCCTTCCTCAATGTGGAGCGCAAGGGCGTCCACGATCCGGCAAAGCTGCGTGAGCTGGACGTCAGCGCGGTGGGCCTGCTGACTTCCATGGGTACCGGGCGCACCCTGGTCACGCTCGCACCGGAGATGACCAAGCCGCACATCATCCAGCAGCTTGCCGCCGCGGGCGTAATAGTCTCCGCCGGTCACACCAACGCCACCTATGCGGAGGTGGTCGCCGCACTGCACCACGGTCTCACCGGGTTCACGCATCTCTTCAATGCCATGTCGCAGCTCACGGGCCGCGAGCCCGGCGTCGTCGGCGCGGCGCTGGAGAACCTCGACAGCTGGTGCGGCATTATCGTTGACGGTCAACATATCTCGCCGGTCGTTCTGCGCCTGGCGATGCGCTGCAAGCCGTCGACCCGCTTCATGCTGGTCACCGATGCCATGCCGAGCGTCGGAACCGACGCGCGATCCTTCAAGCTCGAGGGTCGTGACATCACCGTCTCTGGCCACGTCTGCATCGACGAAGACGGCCGCCTCGCCGGCTCCAACATCGACATGGCGAGCTGCGTGCGCAATGCCGTGACGCTGCTCGGAGTGTCCCTGCCCGAAGCGGTGCGCATGGCGAGTCTCCATCCGGCCGAGTTTCTCGGACTCTCGCGCGAACTTGGCCGTATCGAGCGCGGCTATCGCGCCAATCTCGTCCTGGCCGACGACAAGCTCAACGTGCTCGAAACCTGGATCGACGGGCAGACCGCCGCCAAGTGACCGTCCAGGCGCGCGGCTTGCTTCGAGGCGGTGACAGACCCGCACTCGAGCCGGGCACGCGCGACGCGTGCCTGGCCGTGACAGGAGGAGATCGGCCGATGACCCATTCGCAGCAGATTCAGGCGCTTCGCGAGCGCGCCCGCCAGCACATCTCGCAGGGGGCGGTCACCCCGGACTACCAGCTCGACCGCGAGCAGTCGATCCGGATTCTCAACGAAGCGCTCGCCACGGAGCTCGTCTGTACGTTGCGCTACCAGTTCCACTATTTCATGGCGACCGGCATCCACTCGCAGGCCGTCAAGGAGGAGTTCAAGGAGCATGCGCGCGAGGAGCAGGAGCATGCCGAGCGCATCGCCGAGCGGATCAAACAGCTGGGCGGCAAGCCGGTGATGAATCCGGCGCTGCTGACGGACCTGAGCCACAGCGAGTACCGCGAGGGCAACTCGCTGGCCGACATGATTCGCGAGGACCTGATCGCAGAGCGCATCGCGGTCGAGAGCTATCGCGAGATGATCCGCTACTTCGGCGAGCGCGATCCGACCTCCCGGATCATGATGGAGGAGATCCTCGCGAAAGAGGAGGAGCACGCCGACGAGCTGTCCGATCTGCTGTTCGCGGTGGAGCCCTCCACAGGCGAGGGAGCGAGGCCGCTCTACTTCGCCGACGAAGTCGGCCGCGCCAAGGCCACGGGCGAGGGCGGCCGCGAGAGCTCATCGAGCCGAGGCAGCGGCGCCCGCGGGAGCCAGAAGCCAAGCTGAACGGCTAGTGCGCGGCGGCGTGGGAGCTGCCGCGCCCATGACGGCGCGCCGCGGCGACGCGTTTGGCGTGTGCCGAGAGCGCGCCCCTCGACGCTGCACCGCGCCCTTCGCGCTTCAGTGCTTGCTTGCTCGCGCGGCTTCGCCGTGAGGATGAAGTCCGCGGCTTGCGGGTCCCCTGCCCTGCCCCATAGTCGCGCTCCGCCGACCGCCGCGTGCTCGCTTTCGCCCGCCCTGTCTTCGGCGGCGCCAGCGGTACGCCTGCACGGCGCGCTTTGGACAAGCCGATGGCGATGGCTTGACGGGTCGAGCGTGCACCGTGCTTGCCGTGTCGCACGTGCTCTATCTCCTCGCGCACGAACTC
>JBOIAB010000359.1:0-8159 GCA_050738635.1 Steroidobacteraceae bacterium | reverse complement strand
CGCTTTGCCAGCAACCCCGCTGTCATGGCTCTCGCCTTAGACCGGTGGTTTTGCGTCCCCGCCTTTCGACGGGTTTGCCCTTTAGCAACACTGAGAATATGCCCAATAAGAGCCGCCCGCACAAGCGCGGCGTCCCCAAACTCACACGCGGCGCACTACAATCCCGCGCGGCTTCGGGATCCCGCCCGCAAGCGGCACATTCTGTCAAAGACCTGCTGGCCCGCTCGGTTCCCGTTCTGTCGCAAGCCGTCCGCCAGAGCGCCCGACAGGCCTTCTGGCAACCCTGGCTTACCGCCCGGCTGCCCCCAGAGCTCCCCCCCAGAATCACCGCCATCACCGAGCGTGACGGCAATCTGATCGTCTTCGCCGACTCCCCCGCCTGGTCCGCCCGCCTGCGCTACGCCCTGCAGGAGCTGCAAAGTCAAATCCGTGCAGCGCAACCGGACATAAGGGAAATCACGGTCCGCGTGCTGCCGCGAACGCGGCAGTAATGGAGATGGGGAAGCTCAGCCCGCGCCCGACCCTGGCAGGGCCGGCGCCTCGATATAGGAAATAGGTGCATCCGCGTAAGACTGGAACGCGACCTTCTCCCACGTGCTCACATCCTGGAGGAGTGCCCGCAGCAGCCGATTGTTCAGCGCGTGCCCGGATTTGTGACCGCTGAATTCCCCGATCAGGCTGTGCCCGAGCAGGTAGAGGTCGCCGATGGCATCGAGGATTTTGTGCTTGACGAATTCATCCTCGTAACGCAACCCATCCTCGTTGAGGACGCGGAAATCATCGAGCACAACGGCATTGTCGAGATTGCCGCCGAGAGCGAGATTGCGCTCCCGCAGCCATTCGAGGTCGCGCATGAAGCCGAAGGTGCGCGCCCGGCTGACCTCCTTCAGGAATGAAGTGGTCGAAAAGTCCATCGACGCTTTCTGCGCCCGGCGCTTGAAGATCGGGTGATTGAACTCGATCTCGAAGTTGACCTTGAAGCCATCGAAGGGGCTGAACTCCGCCCACTTGTCGCCATCCTCCACCCGCAGCCGTTTCTTGATGCGGATGAAGTGCTTCGGCTCTGTCTGCTCCTCGATGCCCGCCGACTGCAGCAGAAAGACGAACGGGCCCGCGCTGCCATCCATGATCGGCACCTCGGGCGCCGACAGCTCCACGATGGCGTTGTCGATACCCAGCCCGGCGAAGGCCGAGAGCAGGTGCTCCACGGTGGACACGCGCGCGCTACCGCGGCCGAGTGTCGTGCCGAGAGTCGTGTCGCCTACATTCTCCGCATGAGCCACCACATCCACCATCTGAGGCAGATCGGTGCGCCGGAACACAATGCCGGTATCGGGAGGAGCCGGGCGGAGCGTCATCAGGACCTTTTTGCCTGTATGAAGCCCCACGCCTGTGGCGCGGATCGAATTCTTGAGCGTCCGCTGACCGACCATGTTTATAGCTGCGTAATTCCTTCGTCTCTCAACGATCGAAGCAGGCCGCGGGTGACCGAGGTTCCGCGACCTGCCGCCTAAGCGCCCACGAAACGGCGCGCTACCGTATCACAAGCTGGCCAGTTACGCTCAATCGGCTTGCCGGCGCAGGAATGCCGGAATGTCAAGCAAGTCCTCAGGTTGCACATCCTGGCGCAGGCCATCGCCTACCGCCCGCTGCCGCTGCACCGTCGGCTTGTCGAGTTGCGCGTAGTCGCTGCTCGACAGGGGGCTGCGCCGCACCACCCGCATGGGTGGCTCACGCATCTCCCGCTCCCGCACCGGCGGCTCCCCCCGCCCCACCGCGGCCTCGCTCGGGCGGAAAGCGCCGATCGGCTGCGGCCGGGCCGCCGCGGCCGGGCGGCCGAGACCTGTGGCCACGACCGTCACTCGCACCTGATTGCTGAGCTCCGGATCGATCACCGTGCCGACGACCACCGTGGCGTCCTCGGAGGCAAACTGCTTGACGATCTGACCGACCTCCTGGAATTCGCCGATCGAGAGGTCCATGCCGGCGGTCACGTTCACGAGAATGCCGTGGGCGCCCGCCAGATTGATCTCCTCGAGGAGGGGCGATGATACGGCCGCCTCGGCCGCAGCCCGCGCCCGTCCTTCGCCGCTCGCAGCGCCGGAGCCCATCATCGCCATGCCGGTCTCGGCCATGACGGTGCGCACGTCGGCGAAGTCGACATTGATGAGGCCCGGCCGGGTGATGAGCTCGGCGATCCCCTGCACGGCTCCCTGCAGCACCTGGTTCGCCGACTTGAACGCATCAAGCAGCGTGGTCGTCGCCCCGAGCACCGTGAGCAGCTTCTGGTTGGGAATGGTGATGAGCGAATCGCAGTACTTGCCGAGCTCCGCGATCCCGTGATCGGCGACGTAGCTGCGCTTGCTGCCCTCCATCTCGAAGGGCTTGGTGACCACGGCCACGGTCAGGATGCCGAGCTCCTTGGCGATCTGCGCGACCACGGGCGCGCCGCCCGTGCCGGTGCCGCCGCCCATTCCCGCCGTGATGAACAGCATGTCGCAACCCTCGACCAACTCGACGATGCGGTCACGGTCCTCCATCGCTGCCTGACGGCCGACTTCCGGGTCGGCGCCGGCGCCGAGTCCCTTGGTCATGTTGGTGCCGATCTGCAGCGCGGTCTTCACCTTCGCGTGCTTGAGGGCCTGGGCGTCGGTGTTGATGCACAGGAACTCCACCCCCTCGATGCCGGAGGTGACCATGTGGGCCACGGCGTTGCCGCCGCCACCGCCCACGCCGATGACCTTGATGACAGCGCTTTGGCTGTAGGCGTCCATTAATTCAAACATTGCGCGTGCTCCTCGAGAATGAGTCGGTTGGTTGGAATGGTTGCTTTGAGTTGTCGGAGTCGTACAGTCTGTCAGCGTCAAAAGTTCCCCTGGAACCAGGCGCGCATGCGGTCGAGCGCCGTCTTGGCGTTGCCCAGGGGCCGCCCGCGACGCGCGGGCAGGAAGTTGTCGCGGGCATAGAGCAGCAGCCCCACGCTCGTGGAGAAAATGGGATTTCTGACGACGTCGGTGAGTCCGTGCACCTGCTGTGGCAGGCCGAGCCGCACCGGCACGTGGAAGACCTCTTCCGCGAGCTCGATCGCGCCTTCCATCTTGGCGCTGCCGCCGGTCAGCACCACGCCCGCGGCGATCACCTCCTCGAAGCCGCTGCGGCGCAGCTCCTCGCGCACCAGGCCGAAGAGCTCCTCGTAGCGTGGCTCGACGATCTCGGCGAGCGTCTGGCGCGCGAGCCGCCGCGCGGGCCGGTCGCCCACGCTCGGCACCTCGATGCTCTCGTCGGGGTTGGCGAGCTGCGAAAGCGCGCAGGCGTAGCGGATCTTGATGTCCTCGGCGTACTGGGTCGGCGTGCGCATGGAGACCGCGATGTCGTTGGTCACCTGGTCGCCGGCGATCGGAATCACCGCCGTATGACGGATCGCCCCATGCGCGAACACCGCGAGATCGGTCGTGCCGCCGCCGATATCGACCAGACACACGCCGAGCTCCTTCTCGTCGTCGGTCAGCACCGAGAAGCTCGAAGCCAGTTGCTCGAGCACGACGTCGTCGACCTCGAGCCCACAGCGCTTGATGCACTTCTCGATGTTCTGCGCCGCGCTCTCCGCGCCGGTGACGATGTGCACCTTGGCCTCGAGGCGCACGCCGGACATGTGGATGGGGTCGCGGATGCCCTCCTGGCCGTCGACGATGAACTCCTGCGGCAGCACGTGCAGGATCTTCTGATCGGCGGGAATGGCCACCGCCTTGGCCGCATCGATCACGTGCTCGACGTCACCGTGCGTGACCTCGCGGTCGCGGATCGCCACCACGCCGTGGGAGTTGATGCTGCGCACGTGACTGCCGGCGATGCCGGCGAACACCGAGTGGATCTCGCAGCCGGCCATGAGCTCGGCTTCCTCCACGGCGCGCTGGATCGAGTGCACCGTCGACTCGATGTTGACGACTACGCCCTTCTTCAGGCCGCGCGAGGGTTGGGACCCGAGACCCAGCACTTCGATGGTGCCGTCGAGGCCGACTTCGCCGACCAGAGCGACGACTTTGGAGGTCCAGATGTCGAGACCCACGATGAGATTTCTATCGGATCTCTTAAGCATGAGTTGCACCTGATCGCCAGCCGATCGCAAAACCGTTTGTGTAGCGCATATCCACGTATGAAATGTCCGCCGCGCGATGCTCGACGATGCCGAGCGCGGCGCCCATGAACTTCTCGAACCGCTCATCGACCTGCGAGCGCCCGAGCCGCACCGTGATGCCATTGGCAAGGTCGAGCTGCCAGGCGCCGCGCGCATCCAGCCGCAGCGCCGTAACGCTGAGACCGGCCACCGCCAGACGCCGCTGCATGGCAAGGTAGCGCTGCGTGACCTCGGCCTCCGCGCCGTCGGGTCCTGACAGGCGAGCCAGTCCCGGCGGCAAGCGGCTCAAGCCGGTCGCGAAACACACTCCGTCCGCATTGACCAGGCCGTCAGGCCCCCAGCGCGCGGCGGCGACCTGCTCCACCACCAGCACCGACAGCCCGTGCGGCCAGTCGCGCTCGACGCTCACGGCATCGACCCACGGGAGCGTATGCAGTGTGTGGCTCACCGCCGCCAGGTCGACCGTCAGCAGGCCCTGATTGCCGACTTCCCGCGCCACGAGCTGCTCGATCTGCGCCGGCATGACGTGTTGGAACCGTCCCGTCACCTGCACGGTGCGGATCGGCTGGTTGAACGCCCAGAACACAACGCACAGGGTGGCGAAGAAAGCGCCCCCGGCGGCGCACAGCCGGCCGATGAGCCGCCACGGCACGAGCGCCCGCGCCGCCGCCGCCTCACGGGCCTTGATGCGGTTGCGGGTGCGCTTGAACATCAATGCGCCTCCCCGGGCCCCGAAGCCCGCGACGACGCAGGGTGACGCACGAAGCTGGTCTCGAGCACCCGCCAGACGAGCTCGTCGAAATCGATGCCGGCCGCCCGCGCCGCCATCGGCACCAGGCTGTGGCTGGTCATCCCGGGCACGGTGTTGACCTCGAGCAGCAGCGGCCGCCCGGCGGCATCCATCATGAAATCCGCTCGCCCCCAGCCTTCGCCGCCGGCAGCCGCGAAGGCGGCGAGCGCGAGACTCTGCAGGTGCTGCTCGGCGGGCTGTGAGAGGCCCGAGGGACAGAGATAGCGCGTGTCGTCGCGGAAGTACTTCGCCTCGTAATCGTAGAAGCCGCGCGGTGTCTCGATGCGAATCGACGGCAGCGCGCCGCCCTGCAGCAGGGCGACGGTGTACTCCCGGCCGCTGATCCACTGCTCGGCGAAGACCTTCCGGTCTACCGCGGCCGCGGCCGCGTAGGCCGCCGGCAGCGCCCCGGCGCTCACGACTTTCGTCATCCCGACGCTCGAGCCCTGAGTGGCAGGCTTCACGATCAGGGGCAGCCGCAGGCGCTCGAGCGCCAGCTCGAAATCCTGTGGTCCGTTGAGCTCCAGCGCCGCGGGCGAAGCAACTCCGATTGCCTGCGCCAGGCGCTTGCTGCGCAGCTTGTCCATTCCGATGGCCGAGCCGGCGACGCCGCTGCCGGTGTAGGGAACGCCGAGATACTCGAGCGCCCCCTGCACCGTGCCGTCCTCGCCGCCCGGGCCGTGCAGCGCGATCCAGACGCGATCGAAGCGCTGTGCGGCGAGCTCGAGCAGCGAGCGCTCTAGCGGATCGAAGGCCATGGCCGCGACCCCGCGCCGCCCTAGCGCCGCAAGCACCGCCTCGCCGGAAAGGAGCGAGATCTCCCGCTCGCTCGAGTCACCGCCCATGAGCACGGCCACCCGGCCGAACTCGCCGGGATCGGTGGCGCGATGCGCGCGGGTTGGATCGTAGGCGAGCCGCATCAGCGCGTGCTCCCGCTGGCCTGGCCCACGATGCGCACCTCGGGATGCAGCCGCACGCCCTGCGCGCGCTGCACCTCGTCCTGCACGCGCAGCATCAGACTTTCGACATCGGCGGCCGTGGCCGCCCCGTGGTTGATGATGAAGTTGGCGTGCTTCAGCGACACGGACGCATCGCCGATCCGCAGTCCCTTCAACCCGGTCGCCTCGATGAGGCGCGCGGCGTGATCGCCCGGCGGGTTGGTGAACACCGAGCCACAGCTCCACTCGCCGATCGGCTGCGTCGCCTTGCGCCGCTCGAGCAGCGCATCGATTTCGCTACGATGCTCGGGAGGTCTCGTCTCGAAACGCAGCCACGCGGCGAGAAACCACTCCTCAGGCACCGGCGGCTGCACGTGTCGGTAGCTCACCCGATACTCGCCAGCCGCCCGGCGATGCTCGCGACCGCCGCGATCGATGGTGTCGACCTCGACGACATGACGCCAGGTCTCACCGCCGAAGGCGCCGGCGTTCATCGCCAGCGCGCCACCCATCGTCCCCGGAATGCCCGCGAAGAACTCCGCGGGACCGAGGCCCCATTTGATGCATTGTCGGGCGATGCGCGCGCAGGCGATGCCGGCCTGCGCGTACACCGTGTCCTGACTGGTGCGCTCCAGCCGATCCAATGTGCCGCGCGTGCTGATGACGATGCCCGCGATCCCGCCATCGCGCACCAGCAGGTTGCTCCCGAGCCCGACCCAGCACATCGGCAGATCGGCCGGGACGCTGCGCAGAAAGGCCGCCAGGTCGGCGCGGTCGGCCGGCGTGAAATAGATCTCCGCGGGCCCGCCCACGTGCCAGGAGGTATGGCGGCTCATCGGCTCGTCGTGCCGGATGCGCGCCAGAAACTCCTTCGCCACGGCCAGCATCAGCCGCTCCCTCGCGGCGGCAGGAGCGCAGCGAAGCGCTCCTGCAGCTTGTGCGCCACGGCGCTGATGTTGCCCGCACCCATGGTCACGACCACATCGCCGTCGCGGATCACGGCCTTCAGCGAATCCGCCAACTCTTCGGCGCGCTCGACGAAGAGCGGCTCCACCTGTCCGCGGCTGCGCACGTTTCTGCAGATCGCTCGCCCGTCCGCGCCCGCGATCGGCGCCTCACCCGCGGCGTAAACCTCCGTGACGAGGAGCACGTCCGCCGTCGACAGCACCTTGCCGAAGTCATCGATCAGATCATGGGTGCGCGTGTAACGATGAGGTTGGAAAGCGAGCACGATGCGCCGCCCGGGGTAACCCTGACGCAGGGCTTCCAGCGTCGCTCCCACCTCGGTCGGATGATGGCCATAGTCGTCGATGACGGTGATGAGACCCGCCGTGGTGTCGATGTCCGCGACGTGCTGCATCCTGCGGTCGATGCCCTGGAAGCCGGCGAGAGCGCGCACGATGGCCGCATCGGCGACCCCCAGCTCCGTCGCCACTGCGATGGCCGCCAGCGAATTCAGCACGTTGTGCGCGCCGGGCAGGTTGACTGTTACATCGAGAGGAGCACCACCCGCTCGCTCCACCCGGATCCGCGTCCGCAGACCCAGGCGCTGAGTCTCGACTGCACGCACCGCGGCCGCTCGATCCAGTCCGTACGTCAGGACCGGTCTACCGACGCGGTCCAGGATGCCGCGCACGTTCTCATCGTCCAGGCACAGCACCGCGAGCCCGTAGAACGGCAGGTTGTGCAGGAAGCCGACGAAGCTCTGCTTCAGGCGCTCGAAGTCGCCGCCGTGGGTCACCAGGTGGTCGTTGTCGATGTTGGTGATGACCGCCATCAGCGGCTGCAGATGGGTGAACGAGGCATCGCTCTCATCGGCCTCGGCGACGAGGTAGCGCCCCGTGCCGAGCCGGGCATGGCTGCCCGCGCTCTTCAGCCGGCCGCCGATCACGAAGGTCGGATCCTCGCCGCCCTCCGCCAGGATGCTGGCGATCAGACTGGTGGTCGTGGTCTTGCCGTGCGTGCCCGCCACCGCGATGGAATAACGGAAGCGCATCAGCTCGCCCAGCATCTCGGCGCGCGAGACCACCGGCACTCGCCGCGCGAGCGCGGCCGCGACTTCCGGGTTGCCCCTAGCGATGGCGCTCGACACCACCACCACGTCCGCGCCCTCGACGTTCTCCGCCGCATGTCCGAACCGCACCCGGGCGCCGAGCCCCGTGAGCCACTCGGTCACCGGCCCCGCCTTGAGGTCCGAGCCCTGGACTTTGTAGCCGAGGTTGAGCAGCACTTCGGCGATGCCGCTCATGCCGCTGCCGCCGATGCCGACGAAATGAATGGTGTTGATGCGGCGCAT
>JBOIAB010000358.1:0-2334 GCA_050738635.1 Steroidobacteraceae bacterium | reverse complement strand
TCTCCGCCTCCTGCGGCTCGCGGCTCATGAGAAAGTGCAGCGACAGGCGCTCGAGGTAGCGATCCTTCAGCGCCAGCAGCTCCTCCAGGCACATCGCGCGCGCCATGCTGCGATTGCCGTAGAAGAGGACCACGCGGCCCGTGGGGCCGGCCTCGAGCCAGCTACGCACGATCGCGACGACCGGCGTGATGCCACAACCGGCGGCAAACGCCACGCAGGTGCCATGCCCCGCCGCGGCCGAATGGGGCGTGAAGCTGCCGTTTGGCGGCAGCACGTCCAACTGATCGCCGGGCCGCAGCTGCCGCGCCAGATGAGTCGACAGGCGACCCTCCGGATGAACCCGGGCGACGACGCGCAACAGCCGCTCGCCCGGCGCGCTGACCAGCGAATACGTTCGGCGCACCTCCTCGCCCTGCAGCGAGGCGCGCAAGACGATGTGCTGGCCGGCGACGCCGCGATATTCGGCGGCGAGGTCCGGCGGAACCTCCAGAGCCAGCGCGACGGCATCCTCGGCTTGCGTTTGTACCTGCGCCACGCGCAGCGAGTGAAATCTCAGCATGAGATCAGATGCACTTGAAGACGTCGAAGGGCTCGAGGCAATCGCTGCAGCGGTAGTGCGCTTTGCACGGAGTCGAGCCGAACTCGCTCACGCGCTGCACCTCGTGGCTGCCACAGTGTGGGCAGGCAATGTCGGACGCCGCGCGCGCGTGGGGCGCGGCAATGCCGAACGCCTGCAGCTTCCGTCTCCCCTCCTCGCTGAGCCACTCGCTCGTCCAGGGCGGCGAGAGCACGGTCTCGACGGTCACATCCCCCAGCTCCGCGCGCGCCAGCGCTTCGTGGATCGATCGTTGAATGACCTCAGTGGCGGGACAGCCGGAGTAGGTAGGAGTGATTCCAACGCGTAGACCTCCTTCGTCGGCGCGCACGTACCGCACGACGCCCAGGTCGAGCACGCTCAGCACCGGGATCTCCGGGTCCATGACGGACTCCAGCACCTGCCACACCCGCTCGTTCACCATGTCACACCGGGGAAGGTGCGCGCCAGGTGTTGCATTTCACCCAGCATGTGCCCGAGGTGCTCGCTGTGCGCGCCGCGCTTGCCGTGCCACGGATATCGCGCCATCGCCGGCCGTTGCAATGTGGCTTCCTGCAACACCGCACCGACCCGTTCCTCCCAGCGCAGCCGCAACGCGGGCAGCGACGGGCCTATATCGGCCGCCGCCATCTCCTCATCGAGCGCATCGGGGGTGAGGAGCTCGTCGGTGAAGCGCCAGAGCGCAGCGAGCGCCTGCTCGACCCGGGCATGACTTTCGGCGGTGCCATCGCCCAGCCGCACCAGCCAGCCGGCGCTGAAGCGCACGTGGTAGCGCGTCTCCTTCACCGCTTTGGCGGCAATCTCGGCCAGGCGTGCATCGCTCGAGGCCGCGAGCGCCTCATAGAGCTCGAGCTGCCAGGCATCGAGCAGGAACTGACGCACGATGGTGCGGCCGAAGTCTCCGTTCGGCTGCTCCGCCAGCGAGACGTTGCAGAATTCAGGCGCATCACGCAGGAAAGCGAGCGCATCCTCGTCGCGCCCCTGCCCCTCGATCTCGCCGGCATAGCTGAGCAGGAGCCGCGCCTGCCCGATCAGGTCGAGCGCAATGTTGGCGAGCGCCAGATCCTCTTCCAGCGCCGGCGCATGACCGACCCATTCGCCGAGCCGCTGGCCGAGCACGAGACTCGTGTCGGCGAGCCGTAGAACGTAGCGGAATCTTGCGGAGGTCACAGATTCTTGACCTCGTCGGGGATCGCGTAGAACGTCGGGTGGCGATATACCTTGTCGCGCGCGGGCTCGAAAAGCGCGTCCGCCTCTTCCGGATCGGAAGCGATGATTGCGCTCGAGCGCATGACCCAGATGCTCACTCCCTCCTGACGCCGCGTATAGACGTCGCGCGCATGCTCGATCGCCATACGCTCATCGGCGGCGTGCAGGCTCCCAACATGCTTGTGCTCGAGCCCCGAGCGGGCGCGGATGAAGACTTCGAACAGCGGCCAATCCTCGCTCATGAAGCGGACCTCGCGTGCTTGCTGGCGTAAGCGGCGGCGGCGTCCCGGACCCAGGCACCCGCCTCGTGCGCCTTGCGGCGCGCCTGCAGCCTTTCCTCGTTGCACGGGCCGTTGCCCTGCAGCACCGCCTTGAACTCGCTCCAGTCGATGGGGCCGGTGATGTAGTGCTGCGCCGCCTCGTCCCAGCGCAGCGCTGCGTCGGGGATGCTGAGCCCGAGGAATTCCGCCTGCGGCACGGTGACGTCGACGAATTTCTGCCGCAGCTCATCGTTGGTGAAGCGCTTGATG
>JBOIAB010000357.1:0-5394 GCA_050738635.1 Steroidobacteraceae bacterium | reverse complement strand
ATCCGGCGGTCATCGCCGACAATGTCGGTGACAACGTGGGCGACTGCGCCGGCATGGCGGCGGATCTCTTCGAGACCTACGCTGTCACCGTCGTGGCCACGATGCTGCTGGGCGGCCTGCTTTTCGGCAGGCAAAGCGAAGCAGCCGCACTCAATGCCGCCATCTATCCGCTGGCGCTCGGCGCCATCTCGATCGTCTCCTCGATCATCGGCACCTTCTTCGTCTCGACGCGCGAGGGCGGCAAGATCATGAACGCCCTGTACAAGGGCGTGATCGTCTCCGGTATCGTTTCGGCGATCGGCTTTTACTTCATCACTCACGCGCTCATGCCCGCGCAGGGCAATTCACTCTTCGGCTGCTCGCTGGTCGGCCTCGGCCTCACCGCCGCACTGATCGTCATCACGGAGTACTACACTGCCACCGAGTACAGCCCGGTCCGCAGGATCGCCGCCGCGTCCCAAACCGGTCACGCCACCAACATCATCGCGGGCCTCGGCGTCTCGATGAAGGCGACCGCGCTGCCGGTCCTCGCCGTGTGCCTCGCGATCTGGGCCTCTTACAGGCTCGGTGAGATGAGCGGCGCCGGCCTCTACGGCATTGCGATCGCAGCCACCGCCATGCTGTCGATGACGGGCATGATCGTGGCCCTCGATGCGTATGGCCCGATCACCGACAACGCCGGCGGCATCGCGGAGATGGCTGGCCTGCCGAAGCAGGTACGCGACATCACCGACCCGCTGGATGCGGTCGGCAATACGACCAAGGCGGTCACGAAGGGCTATGCCATCGGCTCCGCGGCCCTCGCGGCCTTGGTGCTGTTTGCCGATTACACCCACAATCTGCAGGCCGCCGGCAAGCTCGTCGCCTTCTCGCTCTCCGATCCGGCGGTCATCATCGGGCTCTTCATCGGCGGCCTGGTGCCTTATCTCTTCGGCGCACTCGCCATGGAGGCGGTGGGCCGCGCCGCCGCCTCGGTGGTCACCGAGGTCCGGCGCCAGTTCCGCGAGATCAAGGGCATCATGGAGGGCACCGCCAAGCCCGACTACTCGCGCGCCGTGGATCTGCTCACCCGTGCCGCCATCGGCGAGATGATCATTCCCTCACTGCTGCCGATCGTGGCGCCCATCATCCTCGTGGTCGTAATGAACTACCTGCTCGGCCCCGGCGCCGGCATCAAGGCCCTCGGAGGCCTCCTCATCGGCACCATCGTGACCGGCCTGTTCGTCGCGGTCTCCATGACCACCGGCGGCGGCGCCTGGGACAACGCCAAGAAGTACATCGAGGAAGGCAACTACGGCGGCAAGGGCTCCGATGCCCACAAGGCCGCGGTCACCGGCGACACCGTCGGCGACCCCTACAAGGACACCGCCGGCCCCGCCATCAACCCGCTGATCAAGATCATCAACATCGTCGCACTGCTGATGATCCCTTTGCTCTGAGCGGAGCCATCGGGCGGCGCTCGATCCGAGCGTCGTGCGAAAGCAAGTAAACAAGCGGCCCAGGGCCGTTCCCTGGGCCGCGGGATGAAATGAGCCATAGGGCTGGCCGCGCAAATCGCCGGGAGCGATTTGCGCCAATCGACTAAGCGTGGTGTATCGCGCTCAGTAGCTGGTGCAGCACCGCCGGCGAGGCTGGCTTCACGACGTGATGGTCGATGCTCGCCTCGCGCGAGCGGCGGCGATCGGCCTCATGGCCGAGGCCGGTGAGGGCGATGATTGTGGTCGAAGTGCCTTCCGGCATGGAGCGGATGCGAGCGGCCGTCTCGAGACCGCTCAGCTCCGGCATGCTGATGTCCATGAAGACCACTTCCGGCCGTACCTGCCGGTACTTCTCCAGCGCCTCGTGGGGCCCATAGGCCGTGTGCACTTCGTGGCCCATCATCGACAGGAGACAGGCCACCGCGTCGGCGGAGTCCACCTGATCGTCCACCACCAGCACCTTGAGCGGCACCTCCGCGTGCGGCAAGTCCTCCACGATGGTCTCTCCCGCAAGACTCGAGCGTCCCACGAACGTGAGCTCCTCGGATACCTATCCAGCCCAAGCTGAGCAAGATTCGAGCCGCGCGAAGATAGGGGGAGCGACCCCGGAGCCTTCCCTGAAGGCGGGACCGCAAGAGCTGCAGGGCCGAGCTACGCCCTGCCGTGCCGGGATTCGGTGAGCAGCGCCCCCACCAAGCGGTTGAGGCGGGCGCAATAGGCGGCGACCGGAGCGTCCGCCTGCGCCTGTTTGCTGGCCAATGCGTCGCTGATCTCGGCGAGGCGGCGCTCGATGCGCTCGTCCACCGTCATCGACCTGCAAATGAGCGCGCTCACGCAGGCCGTGATTTCGGCATCCAACGTGCGTGCGTCGCTGCCGGCGATTTCTACGCCGGTGAGCTCGCGGGGACAGCCCGCGGCGAGGTGCTCACGCCATAATCGGGCAAGCTGCATACGCTAGGCCTCCGTAGCTGCTCGCTCTCGCATGAATGGGCGCCCTTCTTACCACGCCCGCAGCCAACTTGCACCCGCTGATTTCACGGCCGCTTGGCTGTTGATTGTTGGTTGTAGCCTACAGCGACCGCCACCGACGCCGGGAAGCACCGCAACTCATTGATTGCCCAAGGCCGCTCGGCCAAGGAGGGCTGTTGCTTTCTCGCCGGGGACGATCCTGCGGCGGTCTCGCGCGGCCCCGCCTGCAGTGCGCGCCGCCGGGTGCTTGACGCGGCCGCGGCGGACCTGTTGGACTCGTGCCCGATGAGTCAGTGCGGGAGATGGGGCGTGGAGTCCAAAGAGCAGTTTGCAGTCGAAAAGACCGACGAAGAGTGGCGCGCCGGATTGACTACCGAGCAATACCGCGTGCTTCGCCGTCACGGAACCGAGCGGGCCGGCACGAGCGGGCTCAATGACGAGCACCGCGCAGGCGTGTTTCGCTGCGCCGGCTGCGGCCAGCCGCTCTATGAGTCACAGGCGAAGTTTGAAAGCGGCACCGGCTGGCCGAGCTTCCTGCAGCCGATCGCCGGCTCGGTGGCAACGCGCGAGGATCACGCTCACCTGATGGCGCGCACGGAGGTCCACTGCTCGCGCTGTGGCGGCCATCTCGGGCACGTGTTTCCCGATGGTCCCAAGCCCACCGGGATGCGTTACTGCATGAACGGCGCAGCGCTAAAGTTCGAACCGAAGACCTGACTCACGCCGCAAGCGGCAGCGGTAACGGACGCGCGATGGCGTAGCCCTGCAGGAAGTCCACTCCCATGCGCCGCGCCGCATCCAGGGCGGCGCTATCCTCCACCTGCTCGGCGATCACCTTGAAGTTGAGGGTGCGCGCCAGCTTGATCATCGCCGTAACCATCGCCTGGTTGACGGAGTCACGCGCCAGGTTGCGGATGAAGGAGCCGTCGATCTTGAGGTAATCCAGCGGCAGGCTCTTCAGGTTGGAGAAGGATCCCACACCCGAGCCGAAGTCATCGAGCGCGAACTGACATCCCATGCCGTGCAGCACGCCCACGAAGCGGCGCGCGTGATCGAGGTTGGCCACCACCGCCGTCTCGCTGATCTCAAAGCACACCTGCGCCGGTGTCACCCCGGTGCTGTCCAGGCATTCGACGACGAACTCGAGGAATTGAGAGTCGGCGAGCGTCTGGCCCGAGATGTTGATGGCAACACAGCGATTGCCCTGCACCGGGATGGCGCCACGGCCGAGCGCCGCGAGCGTCGTCTGCACCACCCAGCGGTCGACCAGACCCATCAGCCGATAACGCTCCGCCGCGCGCACGAATTCCGCTGGCGACACCTGATGGCCGTCCTCCTCCTGCAGCCGCACGAGCACTTCCATCGCCGGACCGCCGCCGTCGGTACCGTAGGCGGGCACGATCGGCTGGTAATAAAGTTGGAAGCGACTCTCCTTGAGCGCGCTTTGCAGCTTCTGCAGCCACTGGATCTCGCCCGTATGGCGGGCCAGCGCCTCATCGCGCGCCGAATACACTGCCACCCGCCCGGAGCCCTGCTTCTTGGCGACATAGCAGGCGGAATCGGCCGCGGTGAGCAGTTCCTCGAGCGTGCCGCTCTCGCGCGAGATCTCCACCAGCCCCACCGAGACTCCGATGTTGAATATCTGGTCGCGCCAGACGAAGCGGTGATCGCCCACCGCACGGCAGACATCGTCGGCGATCTGGCGCGCCTTCTCGAGCGGACAGCCGACGAGCAGCATGCCGAACTCGTCGCCACCCAGGCGCCCCACCGTGTCACTGTCGCGCACGGCATCGCGCAGCAGCTTCGCCACCTCGCGCAGCATGCTGTCGCCGGCGAGGTGGCCGCTCGTGTCATTGACCACCTTGAAGCGATCGAGGTCGAGGTAACACAACACGTGCTGGCCGTCGCCGCGCTGGCCGCTCTCGATCGCCTCCTCCAGGCGGCGCTCGAACTCGCGCCGGTTGACCAGGCCCGTGAGCGCATCGTGAGTCGCCTGATAGGACATCTGGCGGGCAAGGCCGCGCTGCTCGGAAACGTCATGCAGCAGCACTACGACGCCAACCTGCTCCCCTGCCGCGGTTCGCATCGGCGTCGCCGAAAGCTCGATCGAGTGCTCGCCGGCGCCGGCGCGCGAGATCAGCAGCGCGCGGCGGCCGAGTGTCACGGCAGCACCGCTCGTGAGCGCCTGACGCACCGGGTCGGACAGCAGGCGCCGATCCGTCTCGTCGACCAGTCCGACGATCTCTTCCAGAGTCTTGCCGCCCGCCTGCTCGGCCGTTATCGCGGTGAGCCGCTCCGCCGCCGGATTGAGATAGCTGATGTGGCCCTCGACGTCCGTGGCGATCACCGCCTCGGAAAGCGAGTTCAGGGCCAGCAGATAGGCGGCGGAGCCGTTCTCGGTCTTGACGCGCAGCGCCTCGACGGTCTGTGTCGGAAGAATCTCCACTCCTGTCATGAGCAGCCCGCTGCCGCCGTCATAGTCGACGCGCGCGGAGGAAATCTCGAGACGGCTCACCTGACCTTCGTGGCCGAGGATCTCGACCTCGTACCGCTCCGCAGCCGGTTCGCCGGCGAGGCGCCGGCGGATGTTCTCGTTCACCAGCTCGGCATATTCCGGCGCCACGAGATCACCCAGACGACGGCCGGCGAGGTCGGCGCGGTCCGCGCCAACCAAGGCGGCGAATTGCCGGTTGGCGTACAGGATCACTTCGCGATGCACCAGCACCGCCTCGTGGATGCGCTCGCCGAGCTCGGCGAACAGCTTCGGCGTCACCCGGCTGCCCTCGTGGAGCACTTGCGCGGTGCCCAGAGGCGTTAGGTGCTCTCCTTCGGGAACCAAGTCTTCGGTGGCATATAGGGCCTTGTGTTCGAACATCACCACGGGATCGTTGGATCTGATCGCCGCGGTCAGCAGCCCTTTCGCGTCGGCGGCGTTGCTGGGCATGAC
>JBOIAB010000356.1:0-3838 GCA_050738635.1 Steroidobacteraceae bacterium | reverse complement strand
AGCAGCACCAGCGCGAGCGTCGCGCCCAGAGTGATATGTACGGAGCGGGCGTCGATCTTCGGTGCGCCCTTCGGAAAGAAATCGATTGTCTGCCCGAGGGTCCACAGGACGACCACGAGCCCCGCCGTGAGCCAGTGCAGCACGATGCTGAGGCGATCGTAAGTCACCGCAGGCGCGATCGTCTCGAGCTGTGTGATGGCCGCAGCCCGCGCGACCTTCCGTGAGCTCTCTGACCGCATGAGGCGGCTCCACCTGCAACTGTACCGGGCCACGAAGCGTACGCGATTCGCAGCCGCGCGGACCCCCTTCGGCCCGGGCTGCCTGATTGATACGGGCAGGGTTCACCCCCACATAGTGCGGTGTTCGAGCTCGAGTAAGCTGCCCAGTCTCAGATCCAGCCCGAGCGGCACCACGCCCAGGGGCAGGGTGGTCCTCCAGATGGGGTGGGAGACCCCTCGTAAGGGGGATGCCGCACGCCCCTCGGCCGGCGCAAGCTGCTGTGCCAGAAGGGGAAAAGGCTGAGGGCGGGAACTTTTCCCCTGCCTTAGCACTCCAATGTCGCGAGTGCTAAAATGCCATCCCAACGAGATTCGGAGATTGCATGACCGCAAATACCGCATTGATCGCGCGAGCCGGTGATCTGGCGATTGCCGGTCCGGTCGGGAGCCTGGATGCGTACCTCGACCGGGTGAGCCGTATCCCGGTGCTGACGCGGGAAGAGGAGCGCGACCTGGCGGAGCGCTTCCGCTTCCAAGACGACCTCGACGCCGCCCGCAAGCTTGTGCTCTCGCACCTGCGCTTCGTGGTCCACATCGCGCGTGGCTACAGCGGCTACGGCCTGCCCGTCGGCGACCTCATCCAGGAAGGCAACGTCGGCCTGATGAAAGCCGTGAAGCGATTCGACCCGTCGCTCAACGTGCGGCTGGTATCGTTCGCTGTGCATTGGATCCGGGCCGAGATCCACGAGTACGTGCTGCGCAACTGGCGGCTGGTCAAGATCGCCACCACGAAGGCGCAGCGCAAGCTTTTCTTCAACCTGCGCCGGCTGAAAAAGAACCTGACCTGGCTCTCCGCGGAGGAGACGGCGGCCGTGGCGCGCGATCTCGGCGTCACCCCGAGGGAGGTGACGGAAATGGAGAAGCGCCTCGCGGCGCGTGACATGTCGTTCGACCCGACGCCGGAATCCGAGGAGGAGGAAACCTACAGCCCCGCAGCTTATCTGCCGGCGCTGAACGCAGACCCGGCGGAGCGGGTGGAGAGCGCGGAGTGGGAAGACGATTCCGCGGCGCGCCTGCAGGATGCACTCGGGCAGCTGGACGACCGCAGCCGCGATATCGTGCGGCAGCGCTGGATGAGCGAGGACAAGGCCACCCTGCACGAGCTGGCCGACAAGTACGGCGTGTCCGCGGAGCGGATCCGTCAGATCGAGTCGAACGCGCTCGGCAAGCTGAAGGGCTTCATGGCACCGGAGGCGGTCCCGGCCTGATCTATTCCTGACCGGCCGCCGCCTGCAGCACTGCTGCCGCGACCCGCTCGTGCATGGTCTTGTCGAGCGGGTCGGGCACCAGTGCGTCGCCCTGCGCCTGCTCGGCGATCGTCCGCGCGGCAGCCATCAGCATCGCATCCGTGAAGCGCGCCGCCCGCGCCGCCAGCGCTCCCTTGAACAGTCCCGGAAAGGCGAGCACGTTGTTGATCCCCTTGCCGTCGGCTGCGAACGCCGCGCCACGCTCGCGCGCCGTCAGAGGCTCGATTTCCGGATCGGGGTTGGAGAGCGCCAGGATCACCTGCCCCGGCCGCACCCACTCCGGCTTGATCAGACCCTTGACGCCGGTGGTCGCGATCACGATGTCCGCGCGCTCCATGATCGACTGCAGCGTCGCGCCCTCCCCACCCAGCGCCACGAGACGCGCCACAGCCTCGGGGTTGCGGTCCGCCCCGAGCAGGCGCTGCGCGCCTCCGGCGCGCAGCAGCCGTGCGATCCCGAGACCCGCAGCGCCCAGGCCGACCTGGCCGATCACGCTGTCCTCCCAGCTCTTGCCGGCACGGCGTGCCGCGTTGGTCAGCGCAGCGAGCGCGACCACCGCGGTGCCGTGTTGGTCGTCGTGCAGCACTGGCTTCTGCAGCCGCTCGCGCAGCAGCCGCTCGATCTCGAAGCACTCGGGCGCGGCGAAGTCCTCGAGCTGAATGGCGCCGAAGGACAGGTGGATGCTGGCGATGAGGTCCGCGACCCGCTCCGGGCGCCGCTCTTCGAGCAGGATCGGCACTGCCGACAGTCCCACCAGATCGGCGAACAACGCTGCCTTGCCTTCCATGACCGGCAGCCCGGCCAGGGGCCCGATGTTGCCGAGTCCCAGCACCGCCGTGCCGTTGGTGATCACCGCCACGGTACTGTCGACGCTGGTGAACTCGCGCGCGGCTTGGCTGTCTTTCTCGATAGCGAGACACACCCGCGCCACACCAGGGGTATAGATGTCGCGCAGTACCTGTAACGTGTTGATCGGCAGACTCGCGATCGTGCGGATTTTGCCGCCGCGGTGCCGATTGAAGACGCGATCGGACTTGCCGATGAAGCGGGCGGTCGGCAGCCGGTCGATGCGGTCGTAGAGACTCCGGTCCATCTCCTCATCCATCTCCAGGGTGATCTCCCACTGGGTGCGGCCCTGATCGCGGCGGATCGCGACCAGATGCTCGATGGTGAGGCCGGCCTCGGCGATCACCTGCAGCACCTTGGCGAGGCTTCCCGGCTGGTGGACGGTCTCGATGATGAGGATCTCGGGTATCTTCATGCGGGCCGACGATACCAGCGCAGCGCGACCCGGGCCATGGCCGCGAGCCGCCTCTCATGCCCCTATAATCGCGCCCATGAAGCGCCTCATTGCGATCGTGGAAGACGAGCCGGCCATTCGCGACAATTACGCTGCCGCGTTCACCCGCGAGGGGTACGTCGTGCGCAGCTACGGCAACCGCGCGCAGGCAATGGCGGCCTTTGCCGCACGGCTGCCGGATCTTGCCGTGATCGACATCTCGCTCGAGGATGAGCCGGAGGGCGGCTTCGAGCTCTGTCGGCAGCTGCGGTCCCTGTCGGCGGAGCTGCCAATCATCTTCCTCACCGCCCGCGATTCGGAGCTCGATGCAGTCTCGGGCTTGCGCCTCGGGGCGGACGATTTCCTGACCAAGGATCTCAGCCTGGCGCACCTCATTGCGCGCGTAAACGCTCTCTTCCGTCGCGTCGAGGCGCTGCGCAAGCCGCCGGATGAGCAGGAGCAGAGACTTCGCCGCGGCCCCCTCACGCTGGATGCGGAGCGTATGACCGTCGAGTGGAACGGCAAGGTCGTACTGCTGTCGCTGACCGAGTTCTGGATCGTGCATGCGTTGGCGCGGCACCCCGGCCACGTGAAGAACCGCCAGCAGCTGATGGATGCCGCCAACGTCGTGCTCGACGACAACACGATCACCTCGCACGTGAAGCGAATCCGGCGCAAGTTCCAGAGCATCGACCCGGCGTTCGACGCCCTGCAGACCGTTTACGGGATGGGCTACCGCTGGGTCGAGTGAGCCGGCGATGTCACTGCGACTGAAGCTGCTGCTGCTCGGGCTCGCGACCCTCGTACTGCCCTGGGATGGCGTCCGCTACGCGCGGGAGATGGAAGCCGCCTTGCGGCAGAGCGAGCAGCACGAGCTGCAGGCGGTATCGGAGACCATGGCCGCTTCGCTCGAGGGTCGGATGGATCTGCTTTACCGCAATGCGGGCGACCCGGCGCCCGCCAACACGGGTCCTGCCGATCTCACGCCGCTGGTCCTGACGGCGCCGCCCTACATCGATGGCTACCCTGACGAT
>JBOIAB010000355.1:0-11308 GCA_050738635.1 Steroidobacteraceae bacterium | reverse complement strand
TGCCGATGTACTCCTTCAGCGCCCCATCCGCCTCCCCGCTCAACCGATAGTGCATCTGCTGCAACATCAGCCGCGCAATCGCCAGCAACTCCACCTGCGAGTAGTCCGGAAAATCGATGTGATGCGCGATCCGCGAAGACATCCCCGGATTGCTGCGGAAGAAAGTCTCCATCCGATCCCCGTATCCCGCCAGAATGACCACCAGGTCATCACGCTGGCTCTCCATCACCTGTAGCAGGATCTCGATCGCCTCCTGCCCATAATCCCGCTCGTTCTCCGGCCGGTAGAGGTAGTAGGCCTCATCGATGAAGAGCACCCCACCCATCGCCCGCTTCAGCACCTCGCGCGTCTTCGGCGCCGTGTGCCCGATGTACTGCCCTACGAGGTCATCGCGCGTCACCGCGACGAGGTGGCCTTTGCGCACATAGCCGAGCCGGTGGAGGATCTGCGCCATGCGCATCGCCACGGTGGTCTTGCCCGTGCCCGGGTTACCCGAGAAGGACATGTGCAGCGCCGGGGGACCGGAAGACAGCCCCACGGCCCGCCGCAGCTTGTCGATGAGCAGCAGCGCCGCGATGTCGCGGATACGACTCTTGACCGGCGCCAGACCTATGAGCTCCCGCTCCAGGCTGTCCAGCACCTCACCGACGTGGGAGTCGCGGAAAGCCGCCTCCAGGTCGAGAGGCTCATCCGGGGGCGATATCGAATTGGGTGTTGCGCTCATGGCGGCTCAATACCGCTCCCCCTCCGGACGGTCCGTCGCATACGAGCGCGTCGTGTAGCGCACGCTGCGGCCGGACCCTTCCTGGCGCACCAGACCGAATCCTGGCTCGACGGCCGGCCGGCCGACGATGAAGGAAAGCGTCAGCGACTCCCGCCCGCGCGTGGCATCGAACGCGTTGAGCTTGATGTAGTGGTTGGGAAAGGTCTTGCGGCATGCGTTCACCTCCGTCATGACGCCTGCCGCGTCGCGGATGTCGAACATCGGATTGCCGAACATCTCCCAGTAGGTGTTGCGCGGATGCGGATCATCCGTGTATTCGACGGACACCGCCCAGCCCCTGGCGAGGCAGTACTCGATCTGGCTCGCGATCTGCTGGTCGGTGAGGTCGGGGAGGAAGGAAAAAGTGCCTTGGGTGACTCTCATGGACGGCTCCTCAGGCGACGGCGGGCGTCGGCACGAAATCAGGTGTATCGGTGCTTGCGTAATTGAAGGTCACCTCGCCCCAGACATCGAGCGCCGCCTTGAGAGGCGCGCAGTCCCTGGCGGCGGCGGCGAGAATCTCCGGCCCCTCGTTCCAGATGTCCCGGCCCTCGTTGCGCGCGAGCACCATCGCCTCGAGCGCCACGCGGTTGGCGACCGCGCCGGCGGCGATGCCCATCGGATGGCCGATCGTGCCGCCGCCGAACTGCAGCACCACATCCTCGCCCAGATAGTGCAGCAGCTGGTGCATCTGACCGGCATGAATGCCGCCGGAGGCGACCGGCATGACGCCATGCAGGCCGGCCCAGTCCTGCTCGAAGAAAATGCCGCGCTGCAGGTCCTGCGGGTTGCGCCCTTCGCGCAGCACGTTGTAGAACCCCTGCACCGAGTTGGGATCTCCCTCGAGCTTGCCCACCACGGTGCCGGCATGGATGTGATCGACGCCCGCGAGACGCATCCACTTGGAGATGACGCGGAAGGAGATGCCGTGGGTCTTCTGCCGCGTGTAGGTGGAATGTCCGGCGCGGTGCAGGTGCAGGATCATGTCGTTGCGGCGCGCCCAGCGCGACATCGACTGGATCGCCGTGTAGCCGATCACCAGATCGATCATGACGATCACCGAGCCCAGCTCCTTGGCGAACTCGGCGCGCTCGTACATGTCCTCCATGGTGCCGGCGGTCACGTTGAGGTAGGTCCCCTTTATCTCGCCGGTGGCGGCCTGGGCGCGGTTGACCGCCTCCATGCAGTAGAGGAAACGATCGCGCCAGTGCATGAAGGGTTGCGAGTTGATGTTCTCGTCGTCCTTGGTGAAATCGAGCCCGCCCTTCAGCGCCTCGTAGACCACGCGGCCGTAGTTCTTGCCCGAGAGCCCGAGTTTGGGCTTCACGGTCGCGCCGAGGAGCGGCCGCCCGAACTTGTCGAGCCGCTCGCGCTCGACCACGATCCCGGTGGGCGGTCCGGCGAAGGTCTTCACGTAGGCGGGCGGGAAGCGCATGTCCTCGAGGCGCAGCGCCTTGAGCGGCTTGAAGCCGAAGACATTGCCGATGACCGAGGCGCTCAGGTTCGCGATCGAGCCCGGCTCGAAGAGGTCCAAGTCGTAGGCGATGTAGGCGAAGTACTGCCCTGGCGCGCCGGGCACCGGCTCCACCCGGTAGGCCTTGGCCCGGTAGCGGTCGCAGGCGGTCAACCGGTCGGTCCACACCACCGTCCACGTGGCCGTGGAAGACTCGCCTGCCACCGCCGCTGCCGCCTCCTCCGGCTCGACCCCTTCCTGCGGGGTGATGCGAAAGAGCGCCAGCACGTCGGTCGCCGCGGGCGAATACTCGGGATTCCAGTAGCCCATCTGCGCATACTTCAGCACTCCCGGCCGGTAGCGCGCGGCGCCGCTCTTGGCTCGCTTGCTTTCATCGACGACTCTCATGCGGGGCTCCCAGCAGTGGTTCAGTGACGGTACGGGGCGATCCTCGGGCTTGCTTTGTATTAGGTCCAGTTAGATATTATTGCCATCTCCATAAGCTTTACTTATGAATGCGTAACGTAACGCTCAGACAAATGCGGGTATTCGCCGCCGTGGCGCGCCACCTTTCCTTCACCCGCGCGGCCCAGGAGCTGCACCTGACGCAGCCCGCCGTGTCGCAACAGGTGAGCCTGCTCGAAGAGGAAGTGGGCATGCCACTCTTCGAGCACCAGGGGCGCAGGATCCGCCTCGCCCCCGCCGGCATGGAGCTGCTGCGCTATGCGACCCAGGTGACGGAACTGCTGCGCGAGGCCGGCGAGGCGCTCGCCGCACTGCGCGGCCTGAAGAGGGGCGTGTTGAAACTCGGCGCGGTGAGCACCGCGAAGTATTTCGCTCCGACCCTGCTCTCGGCCTTCACACCGCAGTATCCGCAGGTGACCATCAAGTTCACCGTCGCCAACCGCGAGGAGATCGTCAAGCTCCTCGGCGCCAACGAGCTCGATCTCGTCATCATGGGACGTCCGCCGCGCGAGCTCGACACCA
This sequence comes from Steroidobacteraceae bacterium, assembly GCA_050738635.1. GTDB lineage: Bacteria > Pseudomonadota > Gammaproteobacteria > Steroidobacterales > Steroidobacteraceae > 13-2-20CM-66-19. Next base: position 8,105 of record JBOIAB010000355.1, on the reverse strand, counting down.
CGGCCGAACCGTTCGCGCGCCATCCTTTCGTGATCATCGCCGCTGCCGACCATCCCCTCACCCGGCGCCACCGGATCCCCCTCAAATCGCTGGCGCGCGAGAGCTTCATCATCCGCGAGCAGGGCTCCGGCACTCGCGCCTCGATGGAGCACGTCTTTCGCGAGCGCGGCGTGACGTTTCGCGCCTCGATGGAGGTGAGCAGCAACGAGACCATCAAGCAGGCGGTGATGGCCGGCATGGGACTGAGCTTCATCTCCTCACACACCATCGGGCTCGAGTCCGACACAGGCAAGCTCGCGATTCTCGATGTCGTTGGACTGCCGATCGTGCGCGACTGGTACGTGATTCATCTGCGCGAGAAGATCCTCTCGCCCATCGCCTCGGCGTTTCGCGCCTACCTGCTGGAGAACGGCGCGCGCGTCATCCTCGAAACCGTCGGCGATGTCACGAAGTCCCGCCGGGTCCCCCAGCGGCATCCTGAACCAGGACCGCTAGCCGGCTAGTGGAGAATCCGCCCCGATTCCGCGCCATCCGCCGCCTCCACGGTCGGCACGTCCGCCCACGGCTTCAAGACGACTTTGATGCAGCTATCCTGCTTGTCGCGGAACATGCGGTAGGCGCGCGGCGCGTCTTCCAGAGCGAGCCGGTGCGTAACCACGAAGCCCGGGTCGATCGCACCTTTCTCGATGAGCTCGAGCAGCGGCTTCAGGTACCTCTGCACGTGCGTCTGACCCGACTTCACGGTCAGCGCCTTGTTGACGACGGCACCGAACGGGATCTTATCGACAAAACCGCCGTAGACACCCGGGATCGAGACCGTGCCGCCATTGCGGCAGGTCGTCAGTGCCTGGCGTAGGGCCGGCGGCCGACCCGACTCCAGCATGAGCGCCTGCTTCAGGCGGTCGTAGCTGCCGAACGCGCCATGCGCATGGCCCTCCATGCCCACCGCATCGATGCAGGCGTCCGGGCCACGGCCGCCCGTCATGACTTCCAACGCCTCGGCCACGTCGACCTGCTCGTAATTCAACGTCTCGGCGTCGGCCCACTGACTGGCCTTGCGCAGCCTGGCGGGAAAACGATCGATGGCGATCACCCGCTCGGCCCCGAGGAGCCGCGCGCTCTTGATGGCAAACAGGCCCACGGGCCCACAGCCCCACACGGCAACCGTATCGCCGGCGCGGATGCCGCACTGCTCGGCCGCCATGTAGCCGGTGGGAAAGACGTCCGAGAGGAAGAGCACCTGCTCATCGCTCAGGTCCTGCGGAATCTTGATGGGACCGACGTCGGCGAAGGGAATGCGCGCGTATTGCGCCTGGCCGCCGGCATAGCCGCCGAGGAGATGCGAGTAGCCGTAAAGTCCCGCCGGCGAGTGCCCCAGAGCTTCTCGGCGAGCCAGGCGTTGGGGTTGGAATTCTCGCAGAGCGAGAACAGCGACTGCTGGCAGAAGAAGCAGGCGCCGCAGGAGATCGGGAATGGGTTGACCACGCGGTCGCCGACCGCGAGGTTACTGATCCCGGGCCCGACCTCCACCACCTCGCCCATGAACTCGTGGCCGAGAATGTCGCCCGGCAGCATCCCCGGGATGTAGCCGTCGTAGATGTGCAGGTCCGAGCCGCAGATCGCCGTCGAGGTGATGCGCACGATCACATCGCGCGGATTGAGGATCTTCGGGTCCGGCACGCTCTCCACCCGCAACTGCTCCCGGCCGTACCAGACATTCGCTTTCATGAAGTGAGTCCCCATTGCTTCGTGAAACGTCCGAAGAGGCTGCGGCGGCCCGTCGGCTGACCGTGCGTGGTCGCGATCTCGCCGGTCTCCATCACCTGCTTGAAGCGGCGCAGATCCTCGCGGATGCGCGACTGCGGATCATGGCCGAGGAGCTTCACCAGGCCGGCGCCGAGCGTGCCGCCGAGCGGGCTGTAGTGCAGGCTGACGCGCACGATCGTGCCACGGCCGGCCGGCGCGACCTCGAACCTGACCGAGCCCGCGTTCGCGGCGCCGGCGTCATCCAGGGTGCGCCAGGCGATCTCTTCGCCCGGATGGTCGGCGGTGATCTCCGCTGTCCACTCGAGCCGCATCGCCAGCGGACCTTTGGCCACCCAACGGGAGCGGCGCTCATCGAGCTGCTGCACGGACTCGAGGCCGTGCATGAAACGCGGCAGATTGGCAAAGCTGCGCCAGAAGCGGTAGCACTCCTGCGGCGGCTTACTGATGGCAACGCTGCGCTCGAGATAGATGTCGGTGGGGCCGGACACGCCGGGCGCGGTGCGCCCCGCCCTGCTGCCCGTCAGCCGCGCGGCGGCGAGCAGGTCGAGCGCGGTCACGCCGGCTACGGCGGCAAGGGCGACGGCGGCCCTGCCGCGCCTGCCCCGGCGGGCCAGGGCGAGAGACAATGCCGCGAGGTCGAAGGTGTCGCCAACAACGCGCGACCACAGCCATGGCGCTCGGTCACGTTGCGTCAGGATGCCGATCCCGGCAGCGAGCTCTCTCGTTCCCACCAGGCGCATGAGGGTCGGGCTGCGCAGCCCGCTCAACCAGCAAACAACGCGCGGCGCGGCGACGGCCGCGGCTCCGAACCAGATGCTGAACCAACCCAGGCCGCGCTCGAGAGACTCGGCCGCATCGCGGCGCGCTGGCCCGCCCTGCAGGCCATAGAGCGCTGCGGGCGCTCCGGCCTCGAGCCCCGTGAGGCCCTCGTTATGGGCCCGACTTCGTCGCAAGCCCTGCCGTATGACGTCGGTTGCCATGTGCTCTCTCCGGCTGCGCGCGCTGCCGCCCGGCGCGCTCGTTAACAATCCGAGAGAGACCCGGCGGTTCCGGCCCGCCGATGCCGATTCGCTCAGCCCCGAGAGGAGCTGAAACGTCGCCCGCCGTGGGAGCTGAAGCTGCGGCCCGCGGGACGCGGGTGGCGCGGGGCGTGATGCTGCGGTCGGGCGGCGCGTGCGGGCGGCGGCGCTGTGGGACGCGGCGCCGACCGCTGCTCTGCGGTCATTGTGAATTCCGGCGTCGCGGCGACCGGCAGCGACTTGCGAAGCACGCGCTCGATGTCCTTCAGCAGCCCCGCCTCATCCGGTGCTACCAGCGAGATTGCACAGCCAGCGCCGCCCGCGCGGGCCGTTCTTCCGATGCGGTGGACGTAGTCCTCGGGCACATTCGGCAGCTCGTAATTGACTACGAAGGGCAGCTCCTTGATGTCGAGGCCGCGCGCTGCCACCTCCGTGGCGACGAGCGCTGTGATCTTGCCGGTCTTGAACTCCGCGAGTGCCCGGACGCGCGCGTTCTGGCTCTTGTTGCCGTGAATGGCAGCCGTCGCGATGCCGGTGGCCGCAAGCTGCTCGGCCAGACGGTTGGCGCCGTGCTTGGTGCGGGTGAAGACCAGCACCTGCTGCCAATCCCCATTGCGGATGAGGTGCGCCAGCAGATGGCGCTTGTGCTCTTTCGGCAGCCGATAGACCTGCTGATCGACACGCTCCGCCGTGGCATTGCGCGGCGCGACTTCGACAGTCACCGGATTGCGCAAAAAGCGGGTCGCCAGATCGCGGATCTCGTCGGAGTAAGTGGCGGAGAACATGAGGTTCTGCCGGCGCTCCGGCAGCAGCTTGAGCACCTTGCGGATGGCGGGGATGAAGCCCATGTCGAGCATGCGGTCCGCCTCGTCGAGAACGAAGTGTCGGACCTCGCGCAGGTCGAGGGCGCGTTGCCCGGCAAGATCCAGCAGCCGTCCGGGCGTGGCGACCAGCAGGTCACAGCCGCTGCGCAGCGTGTCGATCTGCGGGTTGATGCTGACGCCCCCGAAGACGACGCAGACACGAGTATTGGTATGACGACCATACTGGCGGGCGCTTTCGGCCACCTGCGCCGCCAGCTCCCGCGTGGGAGTGAGGACCAGTGCGCGCGGCGCGCGGCCGGCCGGAGCCTGCGCCAGCGCCTGCAAAATCGGCAGCACGAAAGCCGCTGTCTTGCCGGTGCCGGTCTGCGCGCCAGCGAGCACATCGCGGCCGGCAATGACGGCGGGTATCGCCTGCGTCTGAATGGGGGTCGGCGTCTCGTAGCCCTGCTCGGCCACGGCGCGCGCCAGCTCGGGCGCCAGCCCGAGTTCGGTAAAAGGCATGCTTCGGAAAACCTCTGTGTTGGCTCGCGTGAGCGAGGGGCCCGCTGGGCCTGGTGGGCATCGCCACGTCAAGCAGGGGCCGGACGGCCACCCTGTGGATGCGGCGCGGACTCTACCGGCTTTCCAGTCGCGCGTCGAGCCCGAGAACGGCTAAAATGCTCATTTTGGGTATTGTGAACGGAATGGAGGCCAGCACCTCTAACCAAGCCATACGGGTCCAGACCGGTCCCGGCCTTGAGGACATGCCCATCCATCCCGTGTGACAGGGGGAGCTTTTGATGATTCTCGACCGCGCTCGTACAACATTGGGCGCCTTGGGCGCTATGCGCCTCTGGATTTGCGGCTTCGTTGCGGCACTCGCCGCCCTGGCCGGCTGCAGCACCAGTACCCATGTCAGCAATGGCACGCCGGTGGTGACTGTCAGCGCCCAGGCGACACAGGCCTTCTCGACCTATATCGTCGGAGTAAGCCTCTACAGCCTGACTCGTAGCGACGGGTATGTCGCCTACCCGGCCGGTTATACGACCGAGGAGTTCGCGGATCTGACCCAGCGGGTCGATCTCACCGAGCTACTGAACGCAGTGGGTGTTCCGACCGGCACCTATAAGTCGCTCGTCATCGGTATCGACTACTCGGTTCCGATCGTCTACCTCAATGGCAATTCGACCGCGGAGGTGGTGGAGAACTCCGCAGGTACGCAGGACCCGGGGATCGTCTACGTCACCGTCACGCTTGACCCGGCGCACCAGCTCGTCGTCAATTACAACAAGTCGGTGCCGCTCGCCCTGGATTTCAATCTCGCGGCAGCCAACACGGTCTCGGGAGCTAAGGTGATCGTCCACCCGTTCGTGGAAGCCACGACCACGCCCACCGATACCGCACCGGTCCGGGCCCGCGGCCTCATCGTGGCCGGCAATCCGGGGCAAAGCAATTTCGTCGAGAACCTCAGGCCATTCGAAGACAACGTCTACTCCACCGTAGGCGCGCTGATGGTCAATACGACTCCGAATACGTACTACAACGTCAACGGCACCGTCATGACGGGCGCCACGGGCCTCAGCGCAGTATCCAACCTCGCGTCGAATACACCGATAGAGGCCTACGGCTCCCTCGGGGCCATGTCGGCGATCACCCCTGGATTGACGGCGACGGCGGTATATGCGGGCACCGCCGTCTCCAATGGCCAGTACGAGCACGTTCGCGGCATCGTCTCCTCCATAAGCGGCAACACTCTCAAGCTGATCGGCGCGACATATCTCTATTACGCGGGTTACTGCCAGAGCAATCTGTGCTTCACCTACTTCCCGACCCTCACCGTCAATGTAGGCCCTGCGACAGTGGTGACCGAGGACGGTGCGACCGTCTCGGGTCTTTCCACCAAGTCGATCTCCGTCGGCTCGCAGATCGATGCGGTCGGCGTCAATTCGACGCCGACCAATGCGGTGCCAACGCTCGATGTCACCCAGGGCCTGGTGCGGCTGCAATCCACGCCGCTGTGGGGCACCCTCACTGCCGGCACGTCGGCCTCGGCCACTCTCGAGCTGCTCTCGCTGGGAAATACCGACTTCGCCGCCAGCTCCAGCAACTTCAATTTCGCCGGCACAGGCACATCGAGCGCCAATACCGCGACCGCGGCGAGCTATGAAGTCAACACCACGGGGGCCTCGACGGGCGCCGATCAGAGCGCAACCGCCGCCGGCACGCTGGTGCGGGTCGACGGCTTCCCGACGCCCTACGGCTCCGCGCCGCCCGACTTCGTCGCGACAGACGTGATTGCGGGCAGCTCCTACCCCGCCAACCTCGTGATCGAGTGGGGCAACGGCGCGGGCACCACTGCCCCGTTCACTTCCGATGACAGCGCGAGCCTGGCGTTGAATCTCGCCAACGAGTCGGTCGCCGAAGTCGAGACCGGCGGGCAGAGCATTCAGCTCACCGGCACACCGGCCGTCACCATCTCGGGCGCCACCCAGTTCGCGATCGGCAATCTGACCCATGGCGTGTCCATGTTCTCCACCTCGAGCGCTTTCATCACCGACCTTGGCACCACCTTGAACGGCTCGACGTCCGTGTACCGCATCGCCGCGCTGGGCTCCTACGACCAGGCGACCAACACGTTCACCGCATCGCGACTCGAAGTCGCACTCGAGTAGTCCGGCATGCCCTGGAAGCGGCGCCCGTTCAGCGGCCGCGACTGCGCTCGCGCGCTGAACATCGCCGAGCTGCGTGAGATCGCGCGGCGCCGCGTACCGGGGTTCGCGTTCGAATACGTCGAGGGCGGCGCGGAGGACGAGGCGACGCTGCGACGCAACCGGGAGGCGTTTGCGGCGCTGCGCTTCGTGCCGCAAACCCTGGCGGATACCTCCCAGAGGAGCCTCTCCAGCTCGATATTCGGGCGCCCTTGCGCCGCACCGCTCGTCATCGCCCCGACGGGACTCAACGGCGTGCTGCATCCCGACGGCGATCTCGGCCTCGCACGAGCGGCTGCCGCGTTCGCCATCCCGTACACGCTCAGCACGCTGTCGACGACCCGGCTGGAGGATGTGGCAGCCAAGGCTGGCGGGCGCCTCTGGATGCAGCTCTATGTCATGAAGAACCGCGCGATCGCGGAGGACATCATGACCCGCGCTGCCGCTGCGGGCTATGAAGCGCTGGTATTCACTTCCGATGCCAACGTCTTCGGCAGCCGGGAATGGGACAGGCGCAACTACTTCAAACCCGGCAAGCTGCGATGGTCGGCGGCGCTCGATTCGCTGCGCCACCCCCGCTGGCTCATCGATGTACTGCTGCGCAAAGGCATCCCGCAGTTCCATAACATCGAGGCCTTCCTGCCGCCCGGCGCCGCCAGCGCCGTCGGTGGCAGCACCATCATCCCGCAGATGTTCCAGGCCACGATCACCTGGGCGGACCTCGCCTGGATACGGCGGCACTGGTCCGGGAAGCTGCTCATCAAGGGCGTGCTGAGTGTCGAGGACGCCCGTCGGGCCGTCGAATTCGGCTGCGACGGCATCGTCCTCACCAACCATGGGGGCCGGCAGCTCGACTATTGCGTAGCGCCCATAGAGGTGCTCGGAGAAATCGCTGCCGCGGTCGGCAACCGCCTGACGATCGTCATCGACAGCGGTTTTCGCCGTGGCACGGATATCGCCAAGGCGCTCGCGCTGGGCGCCCACAGCGTGATGATCGGGCGCGCGACACTCTATGGTCTCGCCGCTGGCGGCGAGCATGGCGTGCGGTGTGCGCTCGACATGCTCGCCACCGAGCTCGATCGCGTTCTCGGCCAGCTCGGCTGCCGCTCCGTGGCCGATCTGCGGCCGTCGCTGCTGCGCCGGTCGATCGACTAGGCCGCGAGCGTGCCTTTCGCCTTGGCGGCGTGCGTCGCGATCGCATCCATCAGGCCGGGCGAGAGGCAGTCATAGGGCTCGAGCCCCAACTCCTTCAGCCGGCCGCGGATCTCGCCCATCTTCGCGGGCGGGAAGCCGCCCTCGATGATGGATGAGACGAACGCGGCGAATTCCGGAGCCGCCCAGCCCTGTTCGCGGAAGAGCTCCGGGTGGACGAAATCGAAACCGTAGAACGGGTGGTTCTTGTTCTCGATCCGGCCGTACATGTGCACGCCGCAGCCCGTACAGGCATAGCGCTGAATCGGCGCATTGGAATCGACGACCTTCAACTTCTGCGCATTGGCGGTCACCGAGACCTTATCGCGCGCCAGTACTGCGACCAGTGAAAAGAGTCCACCCTGCGGCTTCCAGCACTTGCTGCAGCCGCAGACATGGTTGTAGGCGACGTTGCTTCCCAGGCTCACCGTCACCGGTGAGCTCGTGCACTTGCAGGTGAGCGTGCCACCCGCAAACCCCGAATTGCCGGGTTTGACGCCGCGATCGACTGACGGATGGATCGAAATGGCCATGTGTTTATCCTCGCAGGAGTGGTTGGCTTTCAGAACGTCACGACGGAGCGGATCGACTCGCCCCTGTGCATGAGATCGAACGCG
>JBOIAB010000354.1:0-7996 GCA_050738635.1 Steroidobacteraceae bacterium | reverse complement strand
GTCACGTACCCGACTCCATCGCCACACTTCGGGAATTGTTCGCCATGGAAATCGCCAAACGTCTCGAGCGCTGTCCGTGTTGCGGAACCTTCATGGACAGCCTACTTTTGTGACACAGTAGTACTAGTGAGGAAGTCCTCCGACGGCTACCAGCGAGAGCCCGACACCGGCCCGAAGGGAGGTCCTTTGCCCTCGATCGATGAGTCGGACGACGATGCCCTGGTCGAGCAATGTATTGAGGAGCTAGACGAGCTCGTCATGGCTCTCGATCGTTATCCGCCGGCTGCCGTTGCCCTCGCAATAGGCACCTATCTTGAGGCTTTGCTCGGGGCGCTCTTCGACGAGCGTCTGTGCACGGCCGACGAGGTTCGCGCGCTACTGCGCGAGATCGAGTCGGGTGTCCTCCAGCCGCCGCATTCGGCCGAAAAGTAGGCTTCACGCCACCCCGGCCTGGCGAAAGCACCATGCAGCTAGCGCTCACTACAGCCGGTGCAGTCCGTTGCAAAGCGCCTGTGGCTGTTGCAGGCCGCCCCAAAGCGATTCGTTGGCCCGTCGCCCGCTTCCTACCCGCATCGACTGATTCGGTGGCAGCCCGCACGCAACACTGCTGGCTCCAGGGCGGCGCGAGGACGGATGCTGTCGACCGATGTCATGGGATGCGATCCGAGCTGGCGAATTTCTTGGCGTGAACCCCAAGACGGCACGCGCCATGGCCGCCCGTGGTGAAATCCCGGCGACGAAGGTCGGCAAAGCCTGGCGATACGATGAGGCGACACTTTCGGAATGGTTGCGAGGCAGGACCAGAGAGAATTTTCATTCATGCCCCTCTATAAGTCTTCGAATTCCCCGTACTGGCAAATCCGATTCGAGATCGCTGGCGTCGAGGTTAGACGCTCGTCTCGCACACGAGACCGGCATTCCGCCCAGGAGCTAGAGAAGCAGCTCCAGGACGAGCTCTGGCGGCAAATCAAACTCGGGGAGCAGCGTTGGACCTGGGCCGACGCCGTAACCAAATTCACGACCGAGAACTCTGGGCAGCGCTCGTGGGACCCCACAAAACGGTCGCTGGATGTCCTGAACGAATACATCGCCCCTGATGATCCATTGGTCGAAGTCGATTATGGCTGCCTGCTGAAGATTCGGTCCCTGTTGGAAGTTCGAGCCTGCAAAGGCAATGGGAGGAAGACGAAGGGGACGTGGAAGAAATCGACCTGCAATCGCGTGCTCGCAGTCGCGGGTGCCATCCTCAGCCGCTGCGCGAGCGACGATTGGAAGAAGATGATCCCTTCCGCGCCGAACGTCCCGCTCTTCCAGTTGGAGAAGATCGAGCCCAAATGGATCACGCGGGATCAGGCTCGCTTGCTTCTCGCCCGGTTTCCGGAGCACACGCGAGACATGGTGATTTTCGCCCTGGCGACTGGTTTGAGGAAATCCAACGTCGCCGGCCTCGAGTGGGAGCGCATCGACCTGGAGCGCTGCTGTTGCTTCGTACCAGGCTACTTGACCAAGAGCGGCGAGCCCATCCCCGTGCCGCTCAACGACGACGCGATCGCGGTCCTCGAGCGATGGCAGACAAAGCATAAGCAGGCAGGCGATCTGTGGTCTCCCGAAGTCCAGCGATACGTCTTCGTGTACCGCCGCCGAGCGCCGATCCAGAAGGTCACCACCGCGATGTGGCGGCGTGAATGCAAAGCAGTCGGACTGGAGAAGGTCACCTTCCACAGCATGCGGCACGCGTGGGCGAGCTGGCAGACTCAGGCCGGTACCCCGCTGCGCATGCTTCAGGAGCTCGGCGGCTGGGCCGACCTACAGATGCCCCAGCGCTACTCCCACCTCGACCCCGGCCACCTCGCGGAGTACGCGAATCGGACCCTACTCGCCCCGGATTCCCGCAAAGAATCCGTCAAAGTGGGGGGAGGCGTGTTAGATAACGATTCGCAAGTCATTGATTCTGGTGGAAAGGGAGGGACTCGAACCCTCGACCCCGGCATTATGAGTGCCGTGCTCTAACCAGCTGAGCTACCTTTCCACTGCTCCGCTCTTCGATGCCGGGACGCCTCCCCTTGGGGATCGGGTGGGCGGCCTGCCAGAAGGGGCGCGCATTGTCCTTGGGGCCTGCCGGGAGTGTCAACCCGCCCCCGCCCCCTCTCCCCCGTCCCGATAGTCCAGCCGCGCCCAAGCAGAAGGTGTATATATGACCAGCCGGGGACTGGTTTCGCATGACCACAACAACAAAGTCCGGGGCAGGGGTTTCCCGCTACCTGAGGCTGTACCGTGTGCTCTCGCAAGCGCTGGCCGAAGGGCGCTTTGGCGTCGGCGAGCCGCTCCCCAGCGAGCCTCGCCTCATGATCGATTACGGTATCTCCCGGTCCACCGTGCGGCGCGCGCTGGCACAGCTCGAGGCGGAGCACCGGATCGAGCGCAGGAGGGGCAGCGGCACCTTCGCACGCGATCAAAGAGAGCGGGCCGCGACTTCCCGCGACCTCTCCCCGATGCTCGATGGCAGGGCGAGTCCGCCGAAGGCGGCTGCCAGCCGGACCCTTACCTTCCGGCATCTGCCAACACCTGCTTTCCTGCCTGAAGAGGAACCCGGATTCGGCACGACCGTCCTGCTGATCCGCCGCATACGCCACGTCGGACGCGAGCCGATGGTGCTGGAGACTACTTATTTTCCGGAAGAGATCGGCCGCGCACTGACTCGGCAATGGCTCGGCGCCGAGGGCGATGGCATCCTGACCCTGCTCGCGACACTCGGTCACGACAGTGCCAGTACGGAAAGGGAGTTCGCGGCTCTCGAGGCCGATCCTCTCACCGCGGACAGCCTGGGCCTCTTTGTCGGCGAGCCGGTTTTCAGCGTACGCACGCTCGCACGCGATCGGCGGCACCGCATCCTGGCTTACGTCGACTGTTTGTATCGTCCTGACCGTTACGAGGCCCACACGGTCGTCGAGATCGGCGATCTGAGGAGGCGACGGCGGCGCATGGAAGCACGGACCTGAGTCACCCCGCATGGCCTCGACACCCCGCTCGCGACGCACCAGGCCTTCCCAGACAAGGGATTTGGAGCGCAGGAGCCGGAGTCGCGACAAGGGTGTGGCCCGATACTATCGCCTCTACGAGTTGCTCTCGGCTGCCCTGCAGGACGGCACCATCGCCCCGGAAAGCGTGTTACCGAGCGAGCCGGAACTCTGCGCCCGGCACGGGATCTCCCGTACGACGGTCCGCCGCGCTCTGGATCGGCTGGAGCGCGAGGGACGCATTGTCCGCCGACGCGGCAGCGGAACCTACGCGCGCCCGCAACGGGCCCGGCCGCGGCTGTGCTTCGAGCTGCATGCCCTACCCGATATGCTTGCAGCGCTGGAATCGCGCACCGCCACCACGACGCTGCGCTCCTCCACTGTGTCTGTTCCGCAGACGCTGCGCACGATCACCTCGGAAATCGGCGCGACGGCCTACGTCCTCGAGCGCCTTCTATCCAACCAGGGTGAGCCGCTGTCACTCACCGCAACCTACCTGCCCGCGTCCATCGGCCGAGAGGCGCTGCGTCCGAGCCGAAGCCAACCCTCCCTGATCAGGATACTTGCCCGCTTCGGAGAGCCGACAGCAGCCGTCAGGTGCTACGTGGGAGCGGTGGCGGCAGACGCCGATGCGGCACTGGCACTGCAAGTGCCATTGGGCTCGCCCCTTCTCAGGGTTCGCGCGGTTCTAAGCGGCGCCGGCGGCGAGCTGCGGGCGGTGCTGCAGACCCTGAGCAGGTCCGACCGCCTGCAGTTGAAGGTATTGGAGCGTCAGCGGAGTTAGCGCTGACGGCCGTTGCTTGCAGGGGCCCGCGCCAGGAGTGTCTCGAAGTCCGCAGCCGGCAGCGGCCGGCTGTGCAGATAGCCCTGCGACTGCTCGCACTGCAGGCCCCTGAGCAAAGCCAACTCCTCCTCGCGCTCGACACCCTCGGCGACGGTGCTGAGGCCGAACGCACGCGCCAGCGAGATGATCGTGCCTACCACGGCTTGCGCCGTCTTGTCGCCCGCGAGCCGGCTGATGAAGGAGCGGTCGATCTTCAGCGTGTCGACCGGCAGATCCGCGAGGCGGCTCAGCGACGAGTAGCCCGTGCCGAAGTCATCGATGGCGACCTGGACGCCGCCATCGCGCACCCGCTGCAGAGTCCTGCCGAGGAATACGGTGTCATCGAGGAGCGCGCCCTCCGTTATCTCGATGTCGATTCCGCGCGCGCCCTCGAGGCCTCGCCCCGCGGCCGCGAAGAATCGCGCCGCGAACTGCGGGTCGCGCAGCTGCAGCGGGGAGACATTGACGGCCAGCCGGATGGGCTTGAGGCCCTGTGCGGCCCAGCGCTCCAGGTCGCGCGCCGCCTGGCGCACCACCCACTCACCGACATCCACGATGAGACCCGTCGACTCGAGCACCGGCAGGAACACACCCGGCGCGACCACACCGCGCTCCGGATCGTTCCAGCGCAGCAGGCCTTCGGCTCCGACCAGCTCACCGGTCGCGATGCTGACCTTCGGCTGATAGTGGAGCAAGAACTGGTCGGCTTCGAGCGCCGCGCGCAGCCGCCGCTCGAGCGCGAGTCGATCGGCCACTTCCGAGCTCAGCTCGCGCCGGTAACGCAGGAACCGCTCGCCGCTGTTGCGCGCCTTGTGCAGCGCCGCCTCCGCGTTCTGCAACAGCGATTCGGCGTCGGCGCCATTCTCCGGAAAGCGCGCCAGCCCTGCCCTGACGGCGACCGGGATCTCGTGCCCGGCGACCGCGAGCGGTCTGCCGAAGGCCGCCGTGGTGCGGTCATGGATGAGCCGCACCGACTCCTCGTAGGAGTCGCAATTCAACACCACGGCGGCGAAATTGCCGCCCTCGAGATGCGCCAGCCACTCGCTGCTGCCGAAGTTGCGCTTCAGGGCATCGGCAACGAACTGCAACACCCGATCGCCGACGTGCCGGCCCAGAGAGTCGTTGATCGCGCCCAGCCGCTCCACATCGAAGGCGACCACCACGACTTCCTGATTCTCGCCGGCGCGGCGGCCGAGCGAGCGCGCCAGCCGCTCGCAGAAGAGCGAACGCTTGGCGAGGCCGGTGACCGGATCGAAGTAGGAGAGGAAACGGACGGTGTCCTCCTTGTAGAGATACTGCAGCGCGAAAGAGAGGTTGGCGGCGACCTCCTGCAGCATCCGCATCTCCTCCTCGCCGAACATGCCCGCCTCGGCCCCCCCCACGGTGAACGTCCCGACCGGCGTGCCGTCGATGAGCAGCGGAATCGAGGCGAGCGAGCGGATGCCGAGCGCTTCGACCCTGTTGCCAAAGCGCATGGGGCCCGCCACCTGTGTCACATCGTCGCAGACGGCCACCTCGCCCGTGCGCAGCGCCCTGCCGGTGACGCTCTCGCCCGGCTCGTTTTTGCCGCAGTCGTCGACGCGGAAGGTGAGCTCCCCGAGGAATTCGCGGCCGGTGCCCGCCCAGGCAGCGCCGCGCGCAACTCGCGTGTGCGGGTCGATCAACACCACTACCGCGCAGATGTAGTTGCCGACCGCATGCGCGATCCGACAGGCCTCATCGAGCAGCTCCGTGCGGTCGCGAACGCGGACCACCGCGGCGTTGATTCCCGAGAGCATCTGCAGAACGCGGGTGAGGCGCGTGACCCGCTCCTCCGCCTGATGCCGGGCGCGCTGCGAGGTCGCTTCCGCCAGAGCCCGCTTCACCGCCGGCCCCAGCCGCTCGAGGTTGCTCTTGAGCACGTAATCGACGGCGCCGTGCTTCAGCGCCTCGATGGCGCGCTCCTCGCCGATGGTGCCGGAGACGAAGATGAAGGGGATTTCGGGCGCCTCCGCCGCAGCGATGGCCAGGGCCGACATGCCGTCGAATCGCGGTAGCGAGAAATCGGACAACACGATATCCGGCTGCAGCTCGCGCAGCCCCGCGCGAAATTCCGTCTCGCTGTCGACGCACCGCCAGGCGCAGTCGAGGCCCGCCGTCTCAAGCGCCCTGACGGTGAGCTCGGCTTCCGCGGCAACGTCTTCCAGGATGAGGAGACGTAAGTCCTGCTCCATTTCCTCGTACCTTCGCCGGACGAAGGTGCACGATACGGAGGACCGCCGGCCCTGTCACGTGCAAACGCGACAGAATGCAGCTCCCTGCCGTGATCCGCTTCTCAAACGTTGAAGCGGAAGTGCACGACATCACCTTCCCGCATCACATACTCCTTGCCTTCCAACCGCAGCTTGCCGGCGTCGCGGGCTCCAGCCTCGCCGCGCAAGCCGACATAATCCTCGAACGCGATCACTTCGGCGCGGATGAAGCCGTGCTCGAAATCGGTGTGGATCACTCCAGCGGCCTGCGGTGCGGTCGCCCCAACGCGTACCGTCCAAGCCCGCACTTCCTTCGGTCCGGCGGTGAAGAAGGTCTGCAGCCCCAACAGACGGTAAGCGGCCCGGATCATGCGGTCGAGTCCCGGCTCGGAGAGCTTGAGCTCGGCGAGGAACTCGGCGCGATCGCCCTCATCGAGCTGGGCGATCTCCGCCTCGATGGCGGCGCAGACCGGCACCACCGCCGCGCCCTCTTTCGCGGCGCGCAGCTCGATGGCCGTGAGGAGGGGATTTCCCTCGAAGCCGTTCTCCGCAACATTGGCCACATACATCACGGGCTTTGCGGTCAGCAGGTGCAGGTCCCTGATGTCGCGCTGCTCCTCTTCGGTCAGACCGAGCGCCCGCACGGGGCGCACCTGATCGAGCTGCGCTTTCACCCGCTCGAGCAGCGCACGCCGGCGCAGCGCCTCCTTGTCCCCCGCCTTGGATGCCTTGGCGGCGCGATCGAGCGCCTTGTCCACGCTGCCGAGGTCGGCGAGCGCGAGCTCCGTGTCGATCGTCTCGATATCGGCCAACGGATCGACCTTTCCCGCCACATGGATGACATCGGTGCTCTCGAAGGCCCGCACCACATGTGCGATGGCATCGACCTCCCGAATGTGGGACAGGAACTGGTTGCCGAGCCCCGCGCCCTCGGAGGCGCCCGCGACCAGACCCGCGATGTCGACCAGCTCCACGGCGGCCGGGATGACCTTCTCCGGATGCACGATGCCGGCCAACTGCTGCAGACGCGGGTCCGGTACAGGAACCACCCCGACGTTGGGATCGATCGTGCAGAAAGGATAATTCTCGGCGGCGATCTGCGCCCGGGTGAGGGCGTTGAACAGCGTCGACTTGCCGACATTCGGCAATCCGACGATGCCACAACGGATGGACATGAAAGAGACTCCTAGAGACCTGCGCCGCCGCGGGCGTGCAGGCGATTCATCGCCTTTTGTGCGCCGTCGGCCAACATCACCGGCACGGCATCGGCGGCCGCGAGCACCGTCTCGTGAATGAGCGCCGCCTCTGCCGCCGGCGGACGCCCGAGCACATAATCCAACACGGCGCCGCGGTCGCCCGGATGACCGATGCCGATCCGCAGCCGCCAGAAATCATCACCGAGCTGGGCGATGAGGTCGCGCAGCCCGTTGTGGCCGCCGGCGCCGCCGCCTTCCTTCAGGCGCACCGTGCCGGGAGGAAAATCGAGCTCATCGTGCGCCACCAGGATCGACTGCGGCGCAATGCGGTAGAAACCCGCCACGCTCCTGACGGACTGGCCGCTCAGATTCATGTAGGTCATGGGCTTCAACAGCCAGACCCCCGTGCCATCGATGCTGGCGCGCGCGAGCTCGCCCTGATGGCGCGCATCGTGACGCAGGCTCGCGCCCAGGCGACGGGCGAGCTCGTCCACGAGCTCGAAGCCGGCGTTGTGCCGGGTGCGCGCATACGTGGGGCCCGGATTCCCGAGCCCCACGATGAGCGTGAGCGGCAAACCCGCCATGCGCCGCCGCTATTTCTTGCCGCCCTCCTTCTTGCCCGGAGCGGCTTCCTTCTTCTCCTCGCCTTTCTTGGCGTCGGCTGCGGCAGCAGGCGCGGCGCCGACTGCGGGTGACGCACCGGCTGCGGCAGGCGCCGCACCCTCGACC
>JBOIAB010000353.1:0-27403 GCA_050738635.1 Steroidobacteraceae bacterium | reverse complement strand
GTCGGGATAAGTGGGTCCGTCTGGGCAGTTGATGATGTTCTCTTCGTCTTCGGTGTTCGTCAATCGTTCCCCACGCAGTGCAGTCTCCCGGCCCGAAGGGGCGGGAGAAGCTCTTCGCTGCCGAGGTCGAAGAAAATCGACCTCATATAACGCTCCAGGAGCGGCGATCGCGAGGGGGGCCGCTACCTCAGCACCCCCCAAAATCGCCCGCTGAGCGTGTTGTCGGTCATCTGCGAATCCTCAGGCCGCCGCAGTACTCTTGGTCGATGAGCAAAACCGGCTACTTGCATGCCACAAAGATGACCACATGAGAACCGGCGAGCGGCGCACTGGGATGCGTCGTGCGGGTGATGACTTCGGTCACTTTGAAGCCACTTTGCTCGATGCACTTGCGGGCGCTGTCGACGGTGTGCGATTTCCGAAATGGCTGCACGATCGGGTTGTGAAGCTTCTTGCGAACCCATTTCGCCAGTTGAATCGGCCTGAATGTGGGAAAAAAATATTGACGTAACTTTAGCAGCACACGCTGCCGAGTACTCAGATCTGTTTGGATGAGCGCTATATAGCGACCCGGTCGTGACAAGACACGGAAGATCTCGCGTGTTGCCGCTTCCGGATCTTCGAAGTGTTCCATCACGCCCACCGTTACTACGAGATCAAAAGACCGGGGCGGAAAAGGTAGCTGTTCGCTACGAGCGACGGCGCATTCAGCGTCCGATCGACTTCGCGCTCTCCGTAGGGCGTTGATCGAGGGGTCGACGCCGGATTTCTGGGCTGCAGTCATGGCTGCGAGTAAAGCGCCTTCCCCACAGCCGATTTCCAGAGTCCGATCGTGCATAGAGCATCGGGCTAGCTCGCAAAAATAGGAGATGAATTCCTCGGAGCGGCCCTGATCGACCCACGCATCCTGATGATGACTGTAGATTTCGTCGTAAACCTGACGGACATCCGGTTTGTCTGCGGACGGCGACTCGGGAATGAAACAGGGAATCCCATCGTGCACCGGATATTGAACCGAACAGTGCCGGCAGAGGTAGTTTTCGAGGGGCTGCTTGCATTCCGGGCAAGCGTATCCGTGGCCGGTGCTAAACATATGTAGGTGAGGTGCTACGGCAAATATTAGGTCAGGTACTACAGCGCCCGCGGTGAGCCGACGTTACAATGCGCGCCAGCTGCTCTCGGATGCAATGAGCTTAGCAGAACCCAAGGGCTTGCGAACAGCCTGTAAAGCGGTGAATCGGCAGCAGAATTGGGCTCGCAACCTTAGTACTCGCGGAGACGTACGATGAAGGAGCAGACTTCTCGAGCACGCTCGTGCTTCGACTTTAAGCGCACCAGGCGCCTGGGTGAAGCGCGAGTCGGTGAAGCGCCTAGATGGCGACGGGACCACGACAGCCTGGAGGGGTTGTGAAACGTGGCGTCTGTTGCGTGTACTTCTACGGGCCGGATAGCGGCTGGATCCTCGATCTGCAGCTGTGATACATCGCCTGTACGCTTGAAGGTTACGACTACACGGTTTATGCGGCCGCGAATCGGTTGCAGCCTGAGTTGCGTCGTACTTTAGAGACTACGCCGCATGTGAGAATCGTCTCACTTCTTGAGTATGTAGGCGGCACGCGCAGCAATGAAGGCAGTTTCGAGCACGCCTTCTACCGCGATCTGCTATTCCGCGAAGCGGCGAACGACGGATGCACCCACTTGTCCGCGATCGGTGCCGATTCCTTCCCCGTGCTGGCGGATTGGCCCCAGGTTCTCCTGCGAAGAATGGCAGGTGTGCGTTTCGCGGGCGTCCTGCGGTCTGAGGATCTGGACACTCACCTTCCGCATCCCTCTGGTTTGTTCATGGAGCGATCTTTTTTTCTGGAGCATGCGCCACGCTTGTTCCCGCCAAAGAGCGAGATGCTCTCGAATGCTTCCTTTCGAGAGTTTCTGCTAGAAACCGGTCAACGAACTGACACCGGCATCGGCTACGGATACGCGCTGTGGAAATCGAAAGAGCCGTGGCTTCCCCTCATGCGGCTATCGCTTCGGATAAAGCCGGCTCTCGACAAAATGCCGGTGCTCTGGCGCCTGGGCTCGTGGCTCGAAGAGCGGTACGTGGCGTCCAACAACCGCACGCTCGCCAAAATAGCGGATTCCTTGAGATCGGACCCGGACCGCTTCCTGGCGAGTCTGCGTTGGACTCTAAGGAGCGCGGATGCGAACGCCTTCGTTAGCGCGGCACCATGCGAGCACGAGCCCGCGGGCTGTGCTGACCGTATCCGCATCCACCAACTCATGTGTGGGAAGGGTGAAGAGTCGATCCGCCAGCTCGCTTGCGTTGGGGAACGGGCCTTGGCACTTGACTATCTCGGGTATTCCAGCAACTGCGGTCAGATCGCAGCCGTAAAAACGTGATGCGCCAAGTCCCGCGCGGGTGAGGTTATCCACAAGCGTGTCGCGCGCGGCTCTGTTGGGCGCCAGCAGCGGGAGGCGCAGCGGCTCCGCTTGGAGAGACGAGCCGGGAGAGTGCAAAACTACGATTCCCAAGGACGACCATTCCTCTAGAGCGGCTGTCCAGATATCCCGCCGATAGGATGGCTTTTGGAGGTACAGCTCGAAGGCAGTAGCGACTCGTCCCCAGGCGCGCTCAGGAAGGGGCGCCGGGTTTCCAAGTGGCTTGTAGGTGACGTCTCCCAGCCCGGTTCCGGGTAGAGAGGAGAAGATCCGGTAGAGTGCGGGCCGTGTGAGAGTGTTGAATCCTGCTGCCGCCGCGGCGCTGCTGAGCAGACGCTCTCTCATCGTGTATAGGGCGGGCTGAACGGAAGTTGGTGGTGCTTCGCCCGACGGCAAGACGAGCGCGCCGCCGTGCAGCAGATTGAGAGGTTTTCCCCGCCCGAAACTCAGCACGATATGGTCGCCAATCCAGTCGCTCTGCTCCCGGGGAAGATACTGTGCGCTATCCTGAATGAGCGGGATGTTCCTGTCCTTCGATAGATGGCGCAGCTCTGCGGCGCCGTCGCCGAGACCTAGGAGATTGACGGCAACGATGGCCGTCGTGTTGGGAGATAAGCTCGTTTTGAGAGCTTCAAGGTCGTAAGACCAACATGACGGTGCGAGATCGACCAGGCGTGGAAACACAGAAGCATGCATGCAGGCCGCAACCAAGTCAGGACAGCCGTACGCGGGGATGATAACTTCCGGATTCCTGGTAGCGGTCCGTAGGGCACACTGGGCCATGGCCTGGGCAAGAGCCGCCGTGCCGGATGCATAAAGCATGATTTTGCGATAGCCGAAGAATCGCTCCATTGACGCACGAGCGCCCGTATCACCCCGCCTGAGCGGCACGGGCCGGCGTACCGGCGGTAATGCGGAGAACCTCACCGTTTGGAAGGCTCCCACGTGAGGATGGTGCGCCCGGAGAACGTCAGAATGGCGGCGTGGAGGATGGCTACGTTCACTTCGACGAAGTACGCACCTATTCTCGCAACACCGATCCCACGGAGGCCGGGCGCGACCCACATTGCAACCGGTGAGAGGTATAGGGCGAGCTGCAGGGCAAGCAGCGCCCGATAGAAAGGATTCTGGACGGCGAGGGCAACATTGATGCCCAGCGCTCCGAGGAGGAACCAGGGCGTGGCCCAGCGCATCACTTTGTGGCTGAACACCTCCACGGAAAAGCGGCCATAGCGGAATATATTGAGTACCTCGGAACGGATGCGCAGCGAGCTCATGCCCCGCGTCACCGTGCGCAGCTTCCGCTGGTATTCCTTGCGCGTGTCCGAAATATTCTTGTAATAGCCGACGACCCGTCGGTCAGAGACCGCGCGCATACCCAGTTGCACGCAGCTGAGCGCAGTGCCGAAGTCGCTTTGCACGCGGTCGTCCCATCGTTGGCAGATGCTGCGACGGGCCGCAAAGAATGACCCACTGAGGCCCACCAGGGAATGAAAACGGGTTTCCAGATCGCGCAGCCACATCTCGTAGCGGACATAGGCGCCTTCGCCCTGCAGGGTGCCGTCGGCAGTGATGAATCGGTCGATGCTGGAGACAGCGCCAACAGTGGGATCGCGAAAAGCTTCCAGAACGTGAACCAAGGCATCTTTAGGCAAAATAGTGCCGGCGTCGGTGAACACGATCAGATCTGCATCGATCGAGGCGATTGCAAGCTCCTGTGCATGTTCCTTCCCTTTCCGTACGCTCGGACGAACGAGTCGGATCCCCTTATCGGCGTAGCCGAGAACAATGCTGTCGGTAGCGTCGTCAGAAGCGTCCGAGGCCACCATCAAATCCAGCTCGACATCCGGCCGCTCGAGAGCTAGGGTGTTGGCTAGCTTCTCGTCAATTTTGGAGGCCTCGTTCCGGGCCGCAATGACGATTGCAATCTTGCGAACGGGCGCGGCCAAAAGCCCCCGATCGAGTTTTCGTGGGGGTAGAGCGAGCAGCAGAGCCGGGTACCAGAAATAGCTGTAGGTGGCCGCGACGATGCAGAACCAGAACAACGCTTCCATGACCGGCTCAGCGACCCGCTTCGCTAGGGTTCATTGCAAACCGCGGCGGATTGCACCGGGACTTCTGCTGTCGAGCCGTTCGATGCCGTCGACTCTGCCCATGCCGACAGCATGGCCAGTGCCCACATCTCGTTTGCCGAGGGTCCGGCGCCTGCCCGCGGAACATAGCGATCGAGGATGGCCCGCAGCAGCCACTTGGTCGTTCTGCCCTGCAGTTTGAGACTCGCCGGCGGCCGCCAACTGAACTCGACGAGCCGGTGGTCCAGCAATGGCAGGGATCGACGGTACCTGCTCGACGATCTCCTGCTCGCGCAACGAGAATTCCTCGTGCCGGGTACCCAGGTGGGTCGCGATGGCGCGCGCATGCCGGGACTCCTCAAAGCGCGGATCATCAAATGCGACTGTGAGGTCCGTACGGGTTGCGAGGACTGATGCTGCATCACCGCGGTAGCCAGCGAGGAGTCGATTCCCCCGGAGAGAAATGCGCCGGTGGGCACGTCGGCGTGCCATTGCGGAAGGCGAGGAGCTGCTACGGCAATCCGTGCGCGCGATTCGCGACCCATCATCAAGGCGTCGCGGCAGCTCCGGTATGCCCGCGGTTTGAGATCACCGAGGGTCGAGCCGCGTGCCGAGTGCGGCCATCCGACCGGTAACCGCTGATCGCGCCCGGCCCCCACCGTAACGATGTGTCCCGGGGGCAGTTTGTAGACGCCGTCGTACATGGACAGAGCTCCGGGTACGCATCCATCCCGCAGATGCGCATTGGCTGCTTTGCGACTGATTCGCGCCTCAAAGGCCGGTAGAGCACGGAATGCCCGCAGCTCGGAGGCGAAAACCAGGGGAACGGAAAACTCGCCCAGGTACAACGGTTTCTCGCCCATGTGATCGCGAGCGAGGTGCAGTAGCTGATCCCGCGCATCCCAGACCGCCAGGGCAAACATGCCCACACAGCGGCGCAGAGCACCCTCGATGCCCCGCTGTGCAATCGTTGCCAGAAGAATCTCAGTATCGTTCTCGCTGCGGAAGGCGTGTCCCAGGGCATGCAATTGCTGGCGCAATTCCCTGAAGCTATGAATCTCGCCGTTGAACGTCGTCCAGAAGCGTCCCGCGTATTCCATGGGCTGCCGGCCGCCATCGGTGAGATCGATGATGGCGAGACGCCGATGGGCGAGCGCAACCCGGCCCGAGGGGGATTTCCACACACCCGACCCGTCGGGGCCACGGTGCGCGAGGCATTTTGCCATCCGTTCGGCGATGCGATCCAGTGGATCGGACGCGGCGCCTGGGACAGATTTCAGCGCGATGATGCCTGCTATTCCGCACATTCTGTCTGGGGCCCGGATGACACTAAGGTGATCAATAATTTCCTGGAAATCTTGGGTATCATAAAGGGGAGCAGGCCCAGGGGAAATGGGTAGCGCGGGGCTATGAAAGTTCTATGGTTTTCGCACCTTGTGCCTTACCCCGAGACGGGGCTGGGGGTGCTGCAGAGAAGTTACCACCTGGTACGCGAGCTCTCCCGCGCGCATGAGGTTTACCTGTTGGCCTTTGTGCAGCCCAGGATCATCGAGGATCTGCTCGGGGATGTCGACGAGGGGCTCCAAAGGGCGCGCGAGCATCTGGAGCAGTACTGCGCGCGCGTAGAGCTTCTTCCCATTCCCTCCGAGCGGTCGGCTTCGGCGCGGCTTTGGCTCGCAGCGCGCAGTCTCGTCGGTGCTCATCCTTTCACCATCAAGTGGCTGCAGTCGGAATTTGCCCGCAAAGTCGCAGCAGACTGGAACGCATCGATTGCCTTCGACGTCGTGCATCTCGACACGCTGAGTTTAGCGCCATACCGGAAGATGTTCCCGCATAGCGCGAAGTCCCTCGATCACCACAATATCGAATCCGACATGATGTTGCGGAGAGCTCGGATCGAGAAACATCCTCTCAAGCGGCTATATTTCTGGCAGGAAGGTCTGCGATTGCGACTATACGAGCGGCGCGTCTGTCCGCGCTTTGACTTGAACGTTACTTGTTCGAGCCTCGATACTCAAAGGCTCGAGCGTGTCGCGCCTGGGGTGGTTGTAGCGGAGGTGCCCAATGGTGTCGATACGAATTATTTTCAGCCGAGTCGAGACCGCGAACAACCAGACAGTCTCGTGTTTGCGGGAAATATGTCCTGGTATCCGAACGCGACCGCGATGCTGTTCTTCGCAGACAGGGTTTGGCCGGTACTGAAGGCGCGAGTCCCGGGCGTGACTATGGATGTGATTGGCGGTAATCCTCCACGCCGCCTCCTGGCTTTGGCAGCTTCGGACGGGCAGTTCCGGGTCCGCGGCTTTGTTCCGGACGTACGACCATATATCAGCCGGGCGGCGCTTTATGTATGTCCCATCATGGATGGGGGCGGGACTAAATTGAAGATACTGGATGCGCTTGCCATGGGAAAGGCGATCGTTTCCCACCCGATTGCGTGCGAGGGAATCGAAGTGCGCGACGGGCGGGATGTGATCTTCGCTTCTGAGCCTAATGAGTTTGTCATCAATATCGCGACGCTGTTGGCAAGCCCGGAACGTAGAAGACAGCTATCGTCGAATGCCAGGTCTTTGGCGGAGTCTTCATACTCGTACGCGTTCATTGGGCGCCGGCTCGTGAATGAGATCGAGCGGTGTCAGGCGTTGTACGCTGAGGGCGCATGCAAAGACCGCTGTCATTGGTGAGAGTTAGCCCTCTCGAACACGCGATTGGGCGAGGCTTCTAATTCAATGAAGTGATATCCGAGCCTCGTCAAGAAGGATGCCACGTCTTCAGACCTGCCTTCCACGATGAGTCGCGGACGATCCCTGAGGAGAAGGGCTTGCATGCCCTGAAGGGCCTGTAGCTCGTGACCTTCGACATCCATTTTCACCAGGGTGATGGGTTTAAGTGGCATCAAGGCATCGAGTGGAAACGTCAGGACATTGAATTCACTGCCCTCCGGCGTGAGGCTCGCCATGTAGTAGTTTGTCAGCCCGCTGGTGAACTTGGGCAGGAATACGCCAGCGACACCGATCTTCGCAGATGCGGCTATGTTGAATAGGGAAACATTGTGGGCGGCGGCGGCAGAGATCTGCGATGCGAGAATTTCGAACGTTTCGGGCACCGGTTCGAATGCCATGACTCGTCCAGCGGGGCCAACTAACTTGGACAGGCGCAGCGCGTAATGCCCAACGTTCGCGCCGATATCGATTACCCAATCCCCAGGCCTTACCCAGTCATCGAGACGCTGATACTCGGGCTCCGAGGTTGTGAATTGGCCGGTACGCAACTGGTGGGCGAAATGCCAGCGCTTCAGCTCCTGCTGTACGCCAAGCGGAAGCCGACTGGATAGGCGCTTGAGCCATGAGACGCGGGTGGAAGTCATCATCGGGGGCTCCATGCAGACGTGTGGGAAACGCCCCTATGTTCCTTGGGGTGCGGCATGCGCAATCTCCATGTAGAGGCGCTCGAAGCGGCGCGCGGCGGCACCGGGAGCGTAGTGCGCGAGCACCTTCCGATGGCCGCGGACTCCCATGTCGGTTGCCAGTGTAGGGTCCCTTAGGAGCTTGCTGATCCGGCTCGCCATGGCACCAGGGTCTGTGGGGTCGACGAGGTAGCCTTCGACGCCGTCCTGGATGATCTCAGGCGGAGCGCCCAACATCGAGGCCACGACCGGTCTTGCCTCCGCCATCGCTTCGATGACTACCATTCCGAACGGCTCCGGCTCGATCGAGGCGTGCACGACAACAGTGCACTTTCTGTAATAGACCGCAACGTCAGTCACCAGTCCGGTGAATTCGATTTGGCCGGCAAAGGGTGATGACTGCGCTAGTGCGCGGCATTCGTCAAAGTATCGGGGGTCACCATCGGAAGCATCCCCGACTATGTATACCCGCGCCGTTGGAAACTCCGGGAGTACCTGCATGGCGGCGCGGAGGAACTCCTTCTGGCCCTTCCAATGGGTCACCCGGCCGAAAATGCCGATCGCCAGCTGCGTGGGCATTCGAGGTGGTGAGGCTTCAGGGACGCGTTCGACGAAGTTCGGGATCTCATGAATTCGAGCCCGATCCACGCCTGCCTGGACGGCAGATTCAGTTACAGCGCGGGAGATGGAGACGAATGCATCGACATGCCGAAGGGTCCTCCTGCGGCTGCGCTCCATCGGGAGGTACAGAAATCCATGCAGGTGGCTCACTATCGGGATGCCGAGAATGCGCGCTGCCCAGAGCGGTTCCAACGCGAAGTTATTCGCGTGCACTACATCCACACGTTTCTGGCGACACATTTTGGCCAGGCGCAGCACGTAGGACATGTTGGCGAGTAATTCAGTCGTCATGGCCGCGAGCTCCATGACGCGGCGCAGGGGTCTCCAACGAAATCGCCTGCGGATCGCCTGTTTCCAATTCTGCAGCGTAACGTAGTCGACGGGCGGCGCTAGTAGCCGTATACCCGCCTCGCCGGCGAAGCCGTCAGAAACGAAGCCATCCGAGCAGGCACTCACGAGAGAGGCATCGATCAGACTGCCATCCAGATGTTTGAGCAGATTTCTCGCGACGGCGAGGGTTCCGCCGAATGCGATGGCTGTGTCGACGATCAGGACCCTGATGGGGCGCGAAGCGTTGCGAGGTTTCGACGAGGAAGACTCCGGCGGGCTAGCCGAGGCACCACCTGCGCAATGCTTTTCAACGACGCTGGGCATCGTCACGTCCCTTCGGAGACTGCCTGAGCGTTCACGCGACCGCGCTCCTGCGGGCGCCATTCGGGGAAATCGCGGCCGAGCAGCCGGGTGAGATGATTGATTTGCCGACGCTGCAATTCGCTGATGGCCTCTCGCAGGCGGGGAATGTCTTTTTCCACTTCGTGCTCGGCCACCGACCGATAGGCCTGTTTCTTGGCCCAGTTCTTCATCCAGGCGGGAATGTGCGGCGAAATCATGTCCCAGGCATCCGAGTATTGAATCCGGTTCAGGATCCCAGCGCCAGCGACTGCAGTGATGTCGTTGGGCTTCTGGTTGTGGGCCTTGCCGGACTTGTCGCCAATCGGATGGGACGCAAGCTCGAGCCAACAGTAGATCCTGTCGACTTCGCGCTGCGGATCGTCCAACAGCGCTTCGAAGGTGAGGGTCAGAACGGCGCTTCTGCCGAAGCGATCGAAGTACGGCTGGAGCTGCGTGGCGTAGTCGCTGAAGGCCAGGTATCCGGGGTCTTCCTCTACGGCCTTGAGCAGGGGTCGCAGCTCCCCCCCGTGATACGCGTCTCTCAGGGCGTGCCAGTATTGGCTCACGACCCGATCGAAGGGATTGCGCATGATGTAGATCAGGCGCGCCTGCGGATTGAAGCGGTAGAGGCGCTCCGGTACGCCCAGAAAGACGGGCAACTTGGTGTAGTGGGTACTCGACTCGCCGAGATATCGATATTCGCCGCCGTCGCGCTCCCACCGGCTGTAGTACCACTCCTCGCCCTTGCACAGCCCCAACTCCTCGACGAAATACCCGGGCTCCTTCTCATGACTCATCAGGATTTGCGGATGAGTGTCCAGGTACTCGTGCAGCGTGGTGGTCCCGGACTTCATCGCGCCGATGATGAAGAGATTGGGCCTGGCTTGGGTCATAGACTTCGCTTATCCACTTTTCCGTTTGGATTTCTCGGCAGGCTGTCGCAAAGGATAACCTGGGTCGGCACCATGTAAGGCTCGAGAAATGCAGCGCTGTCGGTGCGCAGCGACTGAACGGTCACTCCGGCCGAAGGGTCCGCCACCACGTAGGCTCGAATGGCTTGACCCAGGATTTCATCGGGAACGCCGACGACGGCCGCCTCGCGTACGCCCGCAATGCGGTGCAGGGCATTCTCAACTTCGACCGGGCTCACCTTCTCGCCGCGGGTCTTGATGATGTCATCGGTCCGGCCGACGAAATATAGATACCCCTCGTGATCCATACGGAAGAGATCGTGGGTGCAGAGCACTCTTTCGCCGGGAAGCTTACCGGGCTTGAGCATCTCGTCGGTGAGGTCGGGCCGATTCCAATAACCTGCCATCACGTGGGGACCCCTGACATAGAGCACGCCGACTTCGCCGGGCGGGACCGGGTTTCCCTCCGCGGAGAGCAGATAGACCTCCGTTCCGGGAATCGCCTTGCCCACCGATCCCGGCTTGGAGTCGAGAAGCGCGGGATCGAGGTAGCTCACGCGCTTGCACTCCGTGAGCCCGTACATCCGGTAGATCAGCGCATTGGGAAAAATCTCACGCAGTCCACCCGCGAACTCGTCCGGAAGCGCGGCAGCAGTATTGGTGACGCGGGTGACCGAGGGAAAGCAGATTGCGGCGCGGCGGTGCGCGGCGAGGAGCGTGGCGAAAATGGTTGGCACCCCCGGGAATGCCGTCACTCGCTCGTCCCGTATGCGACCGAGCACCTCGCCGAGGAAGGTGAACGAGCGCTCCAGCACCAGGCAGGCGCTCAGCGCGACTGCCATGAGCAGTTGGTAGAGTCCATAATCGAACGACAGCGGCAGGACGCAGAGGATTTTCTCATCCTCAGTCAGGCGCAGGTACTCGATCAGGCTCTCTGTCGTGAACACCATCGCCTGGTGCGTCTGCATGACGCCCTTGGGTGTACCCGTGCTGCCTGATGTATAGATGATCGCGGCGAGATCCAGGGGGATTACCGGCGCGGGCTCTGCAAGCGGCTGCGCCCCAGCCAGTGCATCCTCGAGCGACTCCGCCGGATCGTCGCACTTGCCGGAGCGGAGCACCACGGGTGGCGGGTCGAGTCCTCGCAGAGCTTCCAAGGAGGTTTGCTCGAGACCGCTTTCGGTGATCAGCGCCCGTGCGCCGCAGTCCCGCAGGATGAATCCGAGCTTGCTCGCCCGGGTCTGCGGATTGATGAGGACGAAAACGCCGCCCGCGATCAGAGTGCCGAAGATGGCCGACGCAGACGCCCAGGAGTTCTCGAGCTGAATGGCGACCCGGTCACCGCGCTCAATGCCGCGGCTGCGCAGGGCGCCGGCCAGTCTCTGAGACGCGTCCAGGAGGTCCCTGAAGGCGTAGGAGTGCCCGTCCGCGATCACCGCGGTCCTATCGCGGGCTGTCGAGGTGCCGTGCTGCAGGAGGCCGTCGTGCAGAAGGCGCTGGCGTTTCACGGCTCAGGGTACCCTGCGGCTCGGGGGGGCGTGTGACATAAGTCCTTGATCATATGCCGCTTGAGTATACTTTCAGGCCACGGGGCGAAAGGGACAGGTTCGTGTGACACTGCAGGCCGAACTCAGGCAATTTATTCTAGAAAACTATCTGCTGACGCGGGACGAATCCGCACTAGGCGATTTCGATTCTCTGACGGCCCGGGGTATCCTGGATTCCACCGGCGCGCTGGAGCTCGCTCTGCATCTGGAAGAGCGGTACGGCGTTACCGTGCAGGACGAGGAGCTGCACCCCGATAATCTGGATTCGATCGACCGGATAGCCGCCTTCATCGAACGCAAGCGTGCCTGAATCCCTGGAGGGGCAACAGTGAGCTGCCATTTGGCCGAGGGGACCTAGCCCCGGTGTGTGGAATCGCCGGTGCACTGCTCATGACCGGGCAGATCGCGCTCCCCGATCCTGCGCGAATGATCGCGATGCTCAGGCACCGCGGGCCGGATGGAACAGGCTATTTCCGCTCTCCCGCCTGCGCACTGGCGAGCGCCCGCCTGAGCATCATCGATCTCGAGACGGGCAATCAGCCCGTGGCCAATGAGGACGAAAGCATCTGGACGGCCCTCAACGGCGAAATCTTCAATTTCATCGAGCTGCGCGCCGAGCTGCAGGCCCTCGGCCATCAATTCCGCACTCGCTCCGATACCGAAGTCATCGTCCATGCCTATGAGGAATACGGGGACCGGTTCGTCGAGCGCCTGAGCGGCCAGTTCGCGATCGCCCTGTGGGATGAGCGGCGACAGCGCCTGCTGCTTGCCAGAGACCGCGTCGGCATCCGTCCGCTTTTCTACGCGAGGGTCGGCGGACAGATGCTTTTTGCGTCGGAGGTCAAGGCCATCCTGGCAGTCGCCCCCGCTGCCGCTGCGCTGGACGAGCAAGGGCTCGCCCAGGTCTTTACCTTTTGGGGCACGGTGGGCCAGCGGACGGTATTCAAGGGCATTCGGAGCTTGCCGGCGGGACACATCCTCATCGTGGAGAAGGGCGCCGAGCGTCTGGAACGCTACTGGGATTGGACCTTCCCGCGGGGTTCGGGACGTACGGATCTCAGCCTGGACGAAGCCGCCGAAGCTCTGCATGCCCTTCTGAAGGACGTGGTTCGGCAACAGCTGCGCTCGGACGTCCCCGTCGGGGCGTATCTCAGCGGCGGACTGGACTCCTCCGGTATCGCTGCCCTGGCTCGGGAGAGTGTCGAAACGCTGCAAACCTTTTCGCTCACCTTCGATGACCCGGAGTTCGACGAGAGCGGTTACCAGCGCCAGATGGCTGAGCACTTGGGCGTCAGGCACTCCTCATTCCGCTGTACAGCACAGGACATTGGAAGCGTCTTTCCGGATCTGATCTGGCATACCGAGACGCCAGTTCTACGTACCGCGCCTGCGCCGCTGATGCTGCTAGCGCGGCACGTGCACAACCAGGGTTTCAAGGTGGTGCTGACGGGAGAGGGGGCGGATGAGGTATTCGGCGGCTATGACCTCTTCAAGGAAGGCAAGATTCGCCGCTTCTGGGCCAGGCAGCCGGACTCCGACTGGCGGCCGCTGCTGCTCTCGCGGCTCTATCCGTATCTCGCCCGCTCGCCGGTGGCCAACAGGCACTTTGCGCGCCTCTTCTTTGGCCAACATCTGGAAGAGCTCGGCAACCCTTTCTACGCCCACCTGACACGCTGGAGTACCACGCGCGGCATCTTCAGGCTCCTCTCACCCGAAATGCAGGCGAGCCTGGCGGCTGTAAAGCCCGAAGACGAGCTGACGCGACAGCTGCCCTCGGAGTTTGACACCTGGAGCGAGCTCAGCCGCGACCAGTACATCGAGGTCAAGACCTTGCTCGAGGGGTACCTGCTTTCCTCTCAGGGCGACCGTCCTTCCATGGCGCACTCCGTGGAGGGTCGCGTGCCGTACCTCGATCATCGGGTAATCGAGTTCCTGAATGCGCTCAGCCCGCGCTACAAGCTGCGCGCTTTGCACGAGAAAGTATTGCTGCGCGGCGCGCTCGGCCGCATTCTGCCGGAGGCCATTCTGAAGCGTGTGAAGCAGCCGTACCGTGCGCCTGACAGCCGCTCGTTCTTCCAGGACGACAGGCCGCTGCCTTATGTTGAGGAGTTGCTGAGCGAGTCGAATCTGCGGCGTAGCGGTTACTTTCACCCGCAAGCGGTGGGTCGCCTGCTCGACAAATGCCGAACGGGCCGCGCGCTCGGCGCGGGCGACAACATGGCATTCGTGGGCGTACTGTCGACGTTGCTGCTGCATGAGCACTTCCTGGGGGGGCGGGCGGCGAGCTCGCCGAGCAGCGCATGACATTCGGCTGGAATGTGCTGGACATCGACGCACGCTCGGAAGTCGAGCGAATGTGCCGTGAGCTGCACGCGGCCGTGGCAACGACGTTAC
Organism: Steroidobacteraceae bacterium; assembly: GCA_050738635.1. GTDB lineage: Bacteria > Pseudomonadota > Gammaproteobacteria > Steroidobacterales > Steroidobacteraceae > 13-2-20CM-66-19. Next base: position 13,344 of record JBOIAB010000353.1, on the reverse strand, counting down.
ACAAAAGAGGGGCGGTCATCGCCATCTCCGGTGGCGTAGACAGTGCTGTCTGCGCAGCGATCGCGGTGCGCGCTTTAGGGCCCGAGCGTGTGCTGACGCTCATCCTGCCGGAGCGGGAATCCTCGCTTGAGAGCCGTCTGCGCGCGCTATCACTTGCCGCTCATCTCGGTATCACGCCGCTCGAGCAGGACATCGGTGCCACTCTCGAGGCCATGGGTTGTTATCGCTGGCGCGACGAGGCGGTCCGCCGGGTCCTGCCGCAGTACGGGGCCGGCTGGCGGATGAAGATCGCGGTGTCGGGAGGGCTCGAGGGACGAATCAATCACTTCAAGTTGGTTGTGCAATCACCTGAGGGAGTGCTCCACGAATCGCGCCTCAAGTTGCCGGAGTATCTGCAGATCGTGGCCGCCACCAGCTTCAAGCAGCGGGTTCGCAAGACGATCGAATACTTCCATGCGGACCGGCTCAACTATGCCGTGATCGGCACCCCCAACCGGCTCGAGTACGACCAGGGGTTTTTCGTCAAGAACGGCGATGGCGCGGCGGACATCAAGCCGATTGCACACCTGTACAAATCGCAGGTATACGCGCTCGCGCGGCACCTGGGGCTGCCGGCGGATATCGCCGCCGCGCCGCCGACCACCGACACCTATAGCCTCTCCCAGGGCCAGGACGAGTTTTATTTTGCGCTGCCCTACCGTGAGATGGATCTGGCGCTATGGGCACTGAATCACGGAATTGCGAAGGAGCGCCTGGCCGAGGCGCTCGGAATGTCGCCGGAGAGGGCCGGACGCGTCTATGATGATATAGACGCCAAACGCCGCGCAACCCGCTACCTACACAGACGGCCCCTTCTCCTCGGCCCCGTGCCGGAGATCGATGGCGAATGAACGCCCCCGCCAAAAAGAGAGTCAAGGATCTACTGGGACACGCGGCCGATGCGGCGGGTATTTTCGCCCGCGACTTCCGTGCGAAGATGGTCGTGGTCACATTCCATCGCATCAACGACTGGATGGAAGACGACGCAATCACCTGCAGCTCGGCGAAGTTCGAGGCGTTCTGCGTTTTCTTTCGCAAGCACTTCCGGGTGGTGAATCTGTCGGAACAGGTCGCGGGCTGCCGTGAAGGGCGGCACATGGGCGGCACGTTGTCGATCACCTTTGATGACGGATACCGCGACAACTTCGAGGTCGCGGCCCCCATCCTGCGCCGACTCGGCCTGCCGGCGACCTTCTTCGTGGCGACCGGCTTCATCGGCACCGACTACAGCCCGCCCTGGGACCAACATCTCAGCCGCCAGCCCGGCTGGATGAGCTGGGACCAGGTGCGCTCGCTGCGCGATCAGGGCTTCGAGATCGGCGCGCATACCGACGGGCACATCGATTTGGCCACCAAGGACGCCGAAGCGGTCCGCGCCGAGCTGGCGAGGTGCCGGATGAAACTTCAGGAGGCACTAGGAGTGCCGCCGACCCTGTTTGCCTACCCGTTCGGCGGGCGCGAGAACATATCGCCGCTGTCGCTGGACTTGGTGCGTGAGTCGGGCTTCCAGTGCTGCCTCGGCGCCTTCGGTGGCGTCAATCCGCCGATCGCCGATCCCTTCCACATCAACCGCATCAACGTTGCCGGTTGGTTTGCCACGCCCCATCAGCTGGGACTCGAGATCCTGCTGCGGCGAGCTTAGCTGTCGATGCGCTCATCGAGAGAGGCTTGATCGCGAGGCTCCGCCTGAGCCGCCAGGCGGCCACCACGAGATTGCTCCGCGTATCCCGCAGTGCGCAAAACTGTGCGCGTCGCGAGATTGAGCATCATGCGCTCCGTCGCCCGCAGCGACTTTCGCTTGGGCCTGCGCGCCGCCTTGGAATAAACCGGCTCCCGGATCTTGCGCATCTCCGACGAACGGGGCACGGGCCATCCCAGGTAGCTCTGGATCAGCGCGACTGCGTCAGGACTGTCCAGGTCTTCGTACTTGACCAGCAGCGCATCGACTCTCTTGTGCCCTTCGAGATAGCCGCGGGTCAGCTCGGCCCAGTTGCGACCGAACGCGTAAGGTGTGGAAACGAAGCGATGCGGCCAGGTACGAAAGACGGTGACGCCCCAATGACTGTACGAGAGGTATGCATCGTACGGATTACGATACAACAGGATGATCTTGCAGTTAGGATAGAGGATGCGAAGGTAAGCCGCATGATCGATCGTGAATCGGACCTCCTTGAGCCCCCAGCTCTTCCATCCCGCTCTGCGCGCCGGCTCGGCAAATAGGGTACGATGGAAGCTGCGGTGAGCCTTCAACAGATCGTCGACGTCGGGGTATAGATTGGCCACCCAGGTATCCGACGGGTCCTGCAGCTTCATTCCGGAGAGAAAGTAGGGCCGCGGCGGCCAGTCCGTGGTGAAGGCGCGGAACTGGTTGACCAGCCCGTCGTGAATGTTGCAGTGCGGAAAGGGCTCGCCCCACATCAGGAGGTCCTTTCTATTCTCCATGATCATCCGCTGCAGGAGCGTCGAGCCGGAGCGCCATCCGGAAGAGAGCACGAATATCGGTTGCTCCGCGTCCAGTCGCGTTTCCGCGGAGATCCAAGCGAGCGCCTGCTGCAACCGACCCGGTAGGTCGGCTGCCTCGCGACCAGTCTGGGAGCCGAGCTGCCACGTGTATCTCGGGCCTACGGTGGCGCGGACGATGTTCCTGATGAACCCCATTCAGGCGCATCCCAGCAAGTCGTCGACAACCGCCATGAAGCTCGCGTCGTATTGGGTCGAGGAAAACCGCTCTTCGGCCAGGGTTCTCCCGGCTGCACCCATTGATGCCCGAAGCGAGGGATTCTCCCCCAGGCGCAGCAGCTGTCGCATTAGGCCTTCAGAGTCATCGAGCCCGAAAAGAAAACCCGTTTCGCCGTCGATGATCGTCTCGGGAAGGCCGGTGCAATTGGACACCACGGCGGGCAGGCCGCACGCCGACCCTTCGATGACCGAAATGCCCAATCCTTCCTCCATGGACGCCAGGACGTTGATGTCGAAGACGTGCTGATAGTACGGCAGTACATCACTCACGTAGCCCGTCAGGCTGACGTTGCCGGTGATCCCGAGCTCGCTTACCAGTTGTCGCAGATTTTTCTCCAGGGGACCCGCTCCCACCAGGCACAGGTGAAACTTTACCTGTGTCTGCCTCAGCAGGGAGCTGAAGGCTGAAACGAGAAAGGCCGCTCGCTTGTTGGGGGCGAGGGCGCCGACCTGACCGATCACCGTGGTATCGGTGGAGATTCCCAATTCCGCCCGCCAGCGATCGTCCCGAGCTGGGGCAGGGCGGAACCGGATCAGGTCGATCCCGTTATAAATGACAGTCCCGCGATCGCGCGGACTCGATGCCGAATGTCGTTGTACGAAGGCGCTGGGGAATACTCGCTTATCCGCGAACCTCGCCAGCCACAGGTAATGGGCGCGCCGCGCCGCGGGATGATGAAAATGACAGAGTACCGGTACGTTCGCCAACCGCGCGATCGGAACCGCCAGCTGACAGGGCAGTCCGCCACTGCAATAAAGCAATACGACGTTCCGGCGTCTGACGATCTGCCTGAGTCGCGAGAGCTCCCTGAGGTATGATCTCATCGGTAGTGAGGTTTCCCGGATGCCGGATATCATCAGCTCAGGGAACTGGAAGTCCACGAATTCCGGGCGAGGGTCTATCGAGCTGAGCGCGCCGTCGATGCAATCGTTTCGGCGCCCTATCACCAGTCGATAGCCGGCAGCCGCCAATGCGTGCGCGGAACGGATGAGTATCGCTTCCGTGCCTCTGATAAATGCGCCGCCGCGGTGAAGCATCACGACGGTGCGCGGCGACTGAATCAAGTCCCGTCCTCGAGCCCACAAATACTAACCGCGATTCTCATTATGTTGTCACGACTCTCGGCGCGAGCGATTGAGCGGAAAATTCTACCGAGGTTTGCGCGAGCTCTGTGGCATTTGAAGGCGCGAACCGTGGGTGACACGAATGCGGCTGCGGTCGCCGAGGTGAATGTGAGCCATGCAGCGTCGGGGGGGCGGTGTCCGTGACGGGCGACATATTGCCCCGGGTTGGAATCCCTTTACACTCCGCTGTAAGATCCCGCCGCGACAATCGCAAGACGCTTCCGGGGATTTCGTTCGCCGGCCAATGGCGGGCGGTTCGGGCTCTTGCCGAGCCCTGGCACTGATCACGGTGGGTCAATGCGCATTCGCGTATTCGGACAATACGTCTATCTCTCGATCGCGATCCTGACGATCATCGAAGCGGTCGTCTTTTATGGCTCAGTCTACGGCGCAGTTCTAGCTCGGTTCGATGCGGACTACGGTTCGATAGCGCGCTTCAGGGACCTGCAGGGCCCGCTATGGACGCGCGCGCTGCTGTTTACCCTGGTGATGGTGACCTGCCTTCTGGCCTTCGGGCTCTACAGTGCTCGCCAACGTGCGCAGTTCGCAGGGATTGTCCTGCGTCTCAGCGTGGCGCTCGCCACGGGGCTGGCCGCGACCTCAACGATCTTTTACTTAATTCCGGACCTTTGGATCGGACGGGGCGTGATGGCGCTCGCGGCGTTCGGCGGGCTATGCGGCGCCGCCGTCTCGCGCTTCATCTTTTCCCGCGTGGTCGATGAGAGCGTCTTCAAGCGGCGCGTGCTCGTGTATGGCGCCGGCGGGGCTGCCGGGGCGATCGCGGAGCTGCGTAGGCGGTCTGACCGCAGGGGATTCATCTTGGTCGGCTTCGTCGCCGTCCCTGGCGAGCCGCGCATGGTCGAGAGCGGCCGTGTCCTTACGCCTGCGGAGGGCCTTCTGGCGCTCTGCAAGCAGCTCGATGTGGCCGAGGTGGTCGTGGCGATGGACGATCGGCGGCGAGGCTTCCCCATCAGCGAGTTGCTGCAGTGCCGGCTCGCGGGCATCGACGTGACGGAGCTCCTGACCTTCCTCGAGCGGGAGACTGGGCGGGTTCGCGTCGACATCCTGAACCCTACCTGGATGATTTTTGGGGAGGGCTTTCGGCGCGATCCGGTGCGCCGGCTCAGCGCCCGGGCGCTCGACCTGGCGGCGAGCCTCGTGGTCCTGGCGCTGAGCCTGCCGGTCATGCTGCTCGCGGTGGTCGCGATCAAGCTGGAGGATGGCTGGCGGGCGCCGGTGTTCTACCGACAGCGGCGGGTCGGGCTTCTAGGGCAAGAATTCGAGCTATTGAAGTTTCGCAGCATGCGTACGGATGCGGAAAAGGATGGCCAAGCGCGCTGGGCCCTCAAGCGCGACCCCCGGGTGACCCGGGTGGGCGCCTTCATCCGCCAGACGCGCATCGACGAGCTGCCGCAGATCCTATGCGTGCTGCGCGGCCAGATGAGCTTCGTCGGGCCGCGTCCGGAGCGGCCAGAGTTCGTCCGCGACCTGGCGGAGCGCATCCCCTATTATGTGGAGCGCCATTGCGTCAAACCGGGGCTTACCGGCTGGGCGCAGCTCTGCTATTCCTACGGCGCTTCCGAGCAGGACGCGCTCGAGAAACTGCAGTACGATCTGTACTACATAAAGAATCATACGCTCCTCTTCGACCTTGCCATTGTCGTCCAGACCGTAGAAGTGGTCTGCCTCGGCAAGGGTGCGCGCTGAGCCCTGCAACCCAAGCCATAGCAAGCGAGACATGATGCAGAAGATCCTCCTACCCGCACTCGCCTGTCTCGTCGGCGTGCTCTCCGGGGCGCTGACGGTTGTCGCCCGCGCCCAAACGCCTACGCCCCAGATGCCTGCGGTCCAGGCACCGGCTGCTCAGGCTGCTAAGGCCGCAGAGTCGCCCGATTACATCGTCGGCCCGGGTGATGAGATCGAGGTGTTCGTGTGGCAGAACCCCGATCTGAGCGTCAATGTGCCCGTGCGCCCGGATGGGAAGATCTCCACGCCCCTCAATGAGGACATGGTGGCGGTCGGCAAGACCCCGAGCCAGCTTGCGCATGACATCGAGATAAAGCTCTCCGAATACGTCCGCTCACCTCACGTCAACGTAATCGTCGTCAAGCCCGACAGCGTATTCAGTCAGGTGAAGGTGATCGGACAGGTAGTGCATCCGCAGGCGATCGCCTATCGTCAAGGCATAACTGTACTCGACGCCGTGCTGGCCGTGGGCGGCTTGAGCGAATATGCCGCCGGCAACCGTGCACGAATCGTGCGGATGGTGAACGGCAAAGAGACGGACATACCACTGAAGCTCAACGCGCTCGTGAATGGCGGCGACATGTCACAGAACCTGGCCCTGAAGCCGGGCGACGTGCTGGTCGTACCCGAAAGCCGATTCTAGTGCGCGTCATACGGATCGGGTCATGGCCCCTCCTGCTGGCGCTCGCCCTGTCGACGCCGGCGCTCTGCCTCGCGCAGGATGCCGGTTCGACGGGACAAGGCGGTTCGACACCGGCACCAACTGCGCCGGCCGTAACCAACGCACTTGGCGGCGGAGCCCCCGTGGCGATACTGCCGGGTACCGCGGTGCCGGGCGCAGCCGTACCGTTTGAGGGACTCACCGGACTCACATCCCTGCCGGCGGAATACACCAACTACGACGTCTCCGCGGGGCTCGGCGAATCCGATAACATCAATTTATCCGCCACGCATCCCAAGTCACAGACGCTCTCGGCGGTGAATGGCTTTTTCGATTTCATCCGCAGCGGCTCGCACCTGGATTTGAATGCGGTCGGCAATTTCAGCGAGACGGACTACCTCGAGGGCGCCTACAGCAATCAGGTGCTCGGGCGCTTCGACGGGCTCGCCGACCTGACGCTGTGGGAGCACCATTTCAAGTGGCTGGTGCGGGATGACTACGGTGATCAGCAGATTGACATCCTGCAATCACTCACTCCCACGAATTTAGGACGGATCAATGTCTTCTCCACGGGTCCGGAGCTGACGCTGAACCCGACGCTTACGACCTTCGTGCAGATGCAAGGGCTCTACTCGCGCAACACCTGGCAGGACGAGCCTTTCAGCGGCAACACGGAGACGGGCACGGTCACGGCAGGTCATCAGATCTCCCCTGCGTCAACCGTTTCCGTCGTGGGGCAGGTACAGGAGGAGCGCTTCGACAATACCAGCGTCAACGTGGATTACCAGGTCCGTGAGTACTACGGACGCTATGCCTTCAGCAACTCGAGGACCAGGGTCGACTTTCAGGGCGGCGTGGCTCAGGCGAACGACACAGGCTCGTGGAGCACGAGCCCACTCGTGCGGGTCTCGCTGGGCCGCAGTGTTTCCCCGTTCTCCACCGTCTCTCTGACCGGTGGGCGCGATTACAGCAATGCGATGGGCAGCTTCAGCTCCCTCGACAGCGGCGTGACGGGCGGGATCCCGGTCGGTGCCGCGACGCAGACTACGGGGAATGCGCTCCATACTTACGGGAACTTGACTTTCGCTTATCATCGCTTGCGGACCGGCTTTGATATCAGCGGCGGCTGGCAGCGCCAGAACTACGACGTGCAGTCGAAGTTCAACTTCACCACTACCGACATCGCTTTGACTCTGCGGCGGCAGCTCGCGCCGCGACTTTCCGCCAACATCATGGCGACGGCAGATCGCGGCCAGTACGGCAATCAAGGCTTCACGAACACATACGGCACGGTGGGCGCGGGCTTGGTCTATCACCCCGGCGAGTGGGTGGTCGTCTACGGCCGCTACGACCACCAATTCCGGAATTCCTCTGGACTGGCGCAGGACCTAGGCTACGGCGAAAATCGGATATTCGTCATGGTTGGCTACTACCCGCATTCCAGCGGCACGGGCTTGCCGCGGGGCATGGGAGGCATCGGAGGTGGCGGATCGTATTGACCGGCAGCGGATGCCGTGACCGCAGTGTGACCCAATGCACACCAGGAATTTCGTCAGGCTTTACACTGAAGTGTAAAGTCGCACGACGCGTGCAAGGGTATCGGGGTATCGATGGCTGCCGAGATTCTGCGCAGGAAGCTGCTGATCCTGGAGAACGATCGGGCATTACGTCGGGAGCTCGAGGGGATCTTCGCAGACCTGGACGTCACCACCGGGGAGACCTCGGAGCAGGCCTTGGCGCTGGTGCGCCGGACGGAGCCGGACGTCGTGCTCTTCGACCTCGGGGCCGCCCGCCAGCCGGCCGTGGCCGCCCAAAGCCTGGATCTGCTGCGCCAGATCCTGCAGATCTCGCCCGATACCAAGATCATCGCCATGACGGAGCACGACGCGCGTGAGCTCGCCGTCGCCGCCGTCGGCCTCGGTGCGGCGGACTTCTACTACAAGCCGCTCGATGCCGGCGTGCTGTCGATCGTGGTGCGGCGTGCGTTCCGCATCCGGGAGCTGGAAGAGGAGAACACCCGCCTGCGCGAGCGCACGGGCGCCATGGCGCTCGAGGGCATCATTGGCGCGAGCGATGCCATGCGCGGCCTCTGCCGGGCGGTGGAGAAAGTTGCGCCTACCGGCGCCACGGTACTCATCCTGGGTGATAGCGGCACCGGCAAGGAGCTCATCGCCCGCTCCGTGCATCGCCTCTCCGGGCGTGCGCACAAGGCTTTCGTCGCGATCAACTGCGCGGCCATACCCGATACGCTGCTCGAGAGCGAGCTCTTCGGCTATGAGAAGGGCGCCTTCACCGGCGCGGCCAAGCGCACCCCGGGCAAGCTGGAGGCGGCCGACGGCGGCACCATATTCCTCGATGAGATCGGTGAGATGCCTGCCTCCCTGCAGGCCAAGCTGCTGCGCGTTCTGCAGGAGCGGACCGTGGAGCGCATCGGCGGCCGCACGCCGATTCCGCTCGACCTGCGCTTCGTGTGCGCCACCAACCGCAAGCTCAAGGAGCTGATCGGCAGCAGCGGCTTTCGCGAGGATCTCTACTACCGTATCAGCGAGGTCACCATCAACGTCCCGGCGCTGCGCGAGCGGCAGGGCGACAGCATGCTCATCGCGCAAGTGCTGCTGCAGCAGATGTCGGAGCGCTTCGGCAAGACGACGCGGGGGCTCGCGCCCGACGCCATCCGCGCCATCCAGGCACATCCCTGGCCGGGCAACGTGCGCGAGCTCGAGAACCGCATCAATGGCGCGGTGATCATGGCGGAAGGAGTGGTAGTGACCGCCAACGACCTCGGCTTGAAGGATCCGGGCGAGGACCCGGAATACCTCAATCTCAGGGTTGCGCGCCAGCGGGCGGAAGTCCAGGCGGCGCGCCAGGCGCTCGCCGTTGCGCGCGGCAATCTGTCCCGCGCCGCGGAGCTGCTCGGCGTCACCCGGCCGACTCTCTATGACCTGATCGAGCGCCACCATATCGACGCCGCGTCGTTCGGGCGCGGCGCCTCGCCGGCGGCCGAGGTGGAAGAGTCCGAGGCGATTCCATCCGATGCCGCCGCGGCGCAAGTCAAACTGTCCTGAACTGTGCCCCGTTCGGGGCCGCGGTACACGATGTTGGAATATGTGATGTGAAACACATGCCACCCGGCCCGGCGCTTTAAACTTTCGCGGTCGCGCCACGCAGTCGTTCATCGCAGGGATCTCAATGGCGGCCGAGACAATAGAAATACTCGCTCGACCAGAGCTCCGTCGCAGCTCCGCGGTAGAGCCGCGATTGGCCCGCCAGCCAACAGCACCGTCCGCACGGGTGATGCTGCTCGACCTCAACTGGAAGCAGACCAGCTACCTGGTCGCGGCGCTTTCCAACAGCGGCATCGCGACCACGCTCGTCAGCACGGTGCGCCCCGACAGCATCGCGCTCAGTCACTACTGCACGCAGATCGAGAGCCCGCATCCGCGCTCAGCCGAATATGTGCCGTTCCTGCGCCGACAGATCGCGAGCGTCCGTCCCGATCTGATGATGCCGCTCTGCGAGCCGCTGATGGAGCTTGTCTGGGACCTCGATCCGGCGTGCGAGGTGCCGATTCATCCGGCGATGACGGCGGATCAGTGGAGTGTCCTCGGGGACCGGCGGCGGTTCTATGAGCGTGCGGCGGCTCTCGGGATCGAGGTGCCGCCCTGGATGCCTGTTGGCAGCCCGGCCGACCTCGAGTCAGCCGCACGGCGATTTGGTTATCCCTTCGTACTTCGCGGCACGCGCGGGCTCGCCGGCAGTCAGGTGCGGCTCGTCGGCACACCGCTGGAGGCGGCCGTGGCGCTCGGCGAGCTGCAGAGCAGTTCTCCCGGGCAACCGTTCGCGCAGGCCTTCATCGAGGGCCACCGGCACCTGGTCGGAGGGTTTTTCGCCCACGGCGAGGCTATCCGCCTCTTCGCGCAGGAGACGATTGAGCAGCATCCCGCGGTCATCGGGCCCTCGACTCGCGTGCGCGCTTGCGCCGATGAAGCGCTGATCCGGAGTTCGCGCACGCTGTTCGCGGACCTCGAGTGGTTCGGGATGGCCTGTGTCGAATTCATTCGCGACGACCGTGGCCGCTTCATTCTGATGGAAGTGAACCCGCGTCCCTGGGCCGCGCTCGAGGCCGCCGAGCGTAGCGGGGCGGACATCTGCAGAGCTTTCGCAGAGAGCCTCGCCGGCAGGCCCGTCGCGCCGTCGCTCGGCTATCGCCTCGGCGGTACGCAGGTAGTGCTCGAGGGCTTCCTGCTGGCGCGACATCTTGGCCGGGGTATCGGGCCCACGCTACGCACCTTGTCGTTGCGGGACTGGCTCGATTGCCTCCGGTCCCTACCCTGGAAGAAGCCCTGGCTGGCGCTGCACGTGCTGCGGCGTCTGTATCGCGAGCTGGGGTAAACCGCCGCGGCCGAGCCGCCGCAACTGTCATTGCGCAGGCTCTTGCGCAGTTGCAATCCATTGACATATCTTTGGAAATTTCCCGTCAGCCCTCGGGCGCCGGCGGCGCTATAGGTGGTAGGCTGCGCGCCGGAACAACCCCGCAGCAATCCTGGTCCAAGGCTCGACCACCCGTTTATTACCTTCGTTGAGGCGATGAAACGACGATCCGGCGGCCGCGGGCCTTTTGCGGAGTTGAGTCGCTGTGGACAATGGCATGACCCCAGACGTTCTTGAACAGCCCGCGGCCGAGCGTGAGTCGGCCGCGGTCGCCGAATCCCCGCAACACCGCCAGGCCAGCCGCCGCAAGCGCCTCACCTGGATCATCGGCCTGATCGTGCTCGTCGTCGGCATCAGCTGGCTGATTCACCACCGGCTGGCCTCGCAAGCCAACCAGCCGCACTTTGGCAGGGGCATGATGGGCGGACCCATGCCCGTCAGCGTGGGGACTGTTGCCACCGCGGATGTACCGGTCGTGATCGACGCGCTGGGTACCGTAACTCCGCTGGCGACCGTCGCCGTGCGCCCGCAGGTGACCGGCGCGCTCGTCAAGATCGCCTTCAAGGAAGGGCAGCTCGTCAAGGCGGGCGATGTTCTGGCGCAGATCGATCCGCGCCCGTATCAGGCGTCGCTCGACTCCGCGAATGGCCAGCTCGACAAGGATGAGGCCGCTCTCGCCGGTGCCCGCATCGACCTGGCGCGCTACAAGCGGGAGCTGGCGGAGGACGCCATCGCGGCGCAGACCTATACCGATCAGATCGCCACGGTGCACGGGGATGAGGCCGCGGTGGCTGCCGACAAGGCATCCGTCGAGACGGCGCGCCTCAACCTGGACTTCACCCGCATCACCTCGCCGGTGGCGGGCCTCGTCGGCCTGCGGCAGGTGGATCTCGGCAACCTCGTGCAGGCCAACCAGAGCCAGCAGATCGTCAACGTCACGCAGATGCAGCCGATGTCGGTGGTGTTCAGCGTGCCGGAGAACAACCTGAGCCAGGTCCTCGATGAGGTGCACCAGGGCAAGACCCTGGTCGTGCAGGCGTGGGACCGCAATATGAAGGACCTCATCGCCACCGGCACGCTGTCCAGCCTCGACAACGAGATCAACACCAGCACCGGCACGCTCAACATGCGCGGGCTGTTCGACAACAGCAAGCTGGCCCTCTATCCGGACGAATTCGTCATCATCAAGCTCGTCGTCAACACGCTGCCGAGCCAGATAGTGGTGCCGGGGGCCGCCGTGCAGAACGGCCCGTCGAGCAACTTCGTCTACATCGTCAATTCCGACCACACCGTCAGCATGCGCACGGTCGTCACCGGGCCGACTGACGGCAACAACATCGCCATCATGAAGGGCTTGACGGCAGGCGAGACGGTCGTGACCGACGGCGCGGATCAGCTCAAGGACGGAGCGCAGGTGCTGCTCCCAGGCGAGAAACCCGCCGGCGAGCTCGCCTCTAGTGCGGGCGCTACCCACGGTGGATCGACCGCGGAGCGCTGCACGCGCATTTCCGCGATGATGAAGGGCGCTACCGGGACCAAGGCCGAGAGGCTCGCCAAGATGTACGCCCGGCTGGGCTGCGGCGGCTCGGGACAGAAGTCCAGCCCCGCGAGCTGACGATGAATCCGTCCCGCCTCTACATCCTGAGGCCGGTCGCCACCTCGCTCCTCATGGTGGCGATCGTCATCCTCGGGGCGATCGGCTACCTGCTGCTGCCGGTATCGACCCTGCCCGAGGTCGATTACCCGACCATCGTGGTGAAGACGTTCCTGCCAGGAGCGAGCCCCGATGTCATGGCCTCGACGGTCACCGGGCCGCTGGAGCGCCAGTTCGGCCAGATGCCGGGCCTCAATGAGATGTCCTCGAGCAGCTCGGCGGGGGCTTCGGTCATCACGCTGCAGTTCGGCCTCAATCTCAATATCGACGTGGCCGAAGCCGAAGTGCAGGCGGCCGTCGACGCCTCGAACAGCCTCCTGCCGCAGAGCCTGCCGGCACCGCCGATCTACGCCAAGGTGAACCCGGCCGATGCGCCGGTGCTCACGCTCGCGCTCACCTCCAACTCCATGCCGATCATGCAGGTGGAGGATCTCGCCGACACGCGCATCGCGGAGCGGATTTCCCAGCTTTCGGGCGTCGGCCTGGTGAGCCTGAACGGCGCGCCGCGGCCGGCAGTGCGCATCTACGCCAATCTGCAGCAGCTCGCCGCCTACGGCCTCAACGTCGATGACCTGCGCACGACCATTTCCAATTCCACCACCGACGCGCCGAAGGGTAATTTCGACGGTACCGCGCACGCCTACACGATCGACGCCAACGACCAGATCACCACCGCCTCCGGCTATGCCAATCTGGTCGTCGCGTACAAGAACGGCGCGCCGGTGTATCTCAAGGATGTCGCCAAGGTGGAGCAGGGCGCCGAGAACACGGAGCTCTCGAGCTGGGTGAACGCCACGCCGGCGGTGCTCGTGAACATCCAGCGCCAGCCGGGCGCGAACGTGATCCAGGTGGTCGACCGCGTACGCGCACTGCTGCCGGAGTTGAGCGCCTCTCTGCCCACTGGCGTGAACCTCTCGGTCGTAACCGACCGGACCAACACCATCCGCTC
>JBOIAB010000352.1:0-7834 GCA_050738635.1 Steroidobacteraceae bacterium | reverse complement strand
ATCCGCCGCTTCAACCTGCGCACCGGCGACACCATCTCCGGGCTCATTCGCCCGCCGAAGGACGGCGAGCGCTATTTCGCGCTGCTCAAGGTCGGTGAGATCAACTTTGACTCGCCCGACAGCTCGCGCTCCAAAGTACTGTTCGAGAACCTGACGCCGTTCCATCCCACCAAGCGCCTGAAGCTCGAGCGCGGTAACGGCTCCACCGAGGACCTTACTGCGCGCACCATCGATCTGGTGGCGCCCATCGGCAAGGGTCAGCGTGGCCTCATCGTCTCACCGCCCAAGGCCGGAAAGACGATGCTGCTGCAGAATATCGCCACTGCCATCACGGCCAACCATCCCGAGGTCTACCTCATCGTCCTGCTCATAGACGAGCGGCCGGAGGAAGTGACCGAGATGCAGCGCACCGTCAAAGGTGAGGTCGTATCGAGCACATTCGACGAGCCCGCGGCGCGTCACGTGCAGGTCGCCGAGATGGTCATCGAGAAGGCCAAGCGTCTGGTGGAACACAAGAAGGACGTCGTCATTCTGCTCGACTCGATCACGCGCCTCGCGCGTGCCTACAACACCGTCGTGCCCTCATCGGGCAAGGTGCTGACCGGCGGCGTCGACGCCAACGCGCTGCAACGGCCGAAGCGCTTTTTCGGCGCCGCGCGCAACATCGAGGAGGGCGGCAGTCTGACGATTCTCGCCACCGCGCTGATCGACACCGGCTCGAAAATGGACGATGTGATCTACGAGGAATTCAAGGGCACCGGCAACAGCGAGATCCACCTCGACCGGCGCGTCTCGGAAAAGCGTGTATTCCCCGCGGTCAACATCAACCGCTCCGGCACCCGCAAGGAAGAGCTCATCACCGATCAGGGGGAGCTCGCCAAGATGTGGATCCTGCGCAAGCTCCTGCACCCGATGGATGAGCTGGCCGCCATCGAGTTCCTGCTGGACAAGATGAAGGACACGAAGTCGAACGGGGAATTCTTCGAGGCGATGAAGCGCTGAGTTCCACTCTAGTTTCAGCGCGACTCCGGTAGCCCGCCTCAAGCATAGGCCCGGGAAGAAGAACGCTGCAGTAATGCAGCTCGTGAGGACTATTGTCCCTGCGCGAATGACTCGAGACGGGCACCGCGCCCGATCCGGGCACCTGCGTAGCCCCCGGCCGTTGCAGCGACAAGCATGACCATGGTCTCGGGCCCGTGGACCGCATGCGCGAAGACGAACACCAGAACCGCCATCGTGTTGGCGCTGCTGACCAGCAACGTCCGGGGTGCATTCAGGCTCTTCAGATCGCTGCCACTCAACAGGCCCCAAACGGCCATCATCATGATTCCGACACCACCGCCGAAATAGCCGCCATAACTTCCGAGGCAGAACTCATCTCATGGCTCGAGATCGGTTGGTCCTGGTGGCGAGTCAGACACGCAGACAGAAAAATTACGCGGAATCCTTACGCGGCCGGATATTGGCGCGAAGCGCCGGCCCCGTAGGGGCGATGCCAAGGAGAAGCCGAGCGGCTCGTGTCGACGATTTCCGCCGATTCAAGCGGTACCTACCAGCCCGCCGAGCACCTCGGTGTGGCTGGCGTGTTCGCGCCAGGCTGTGAGCGCTTGCGCCAGCCGCGCCGGCGGGATCATCGCATCCTCCAACAGCTCGAAATACTCGGTGCGGGCGAGCATGGTTGCCGCCACGGAGGCGCAGTACTCGCTCTCGAGCCAGGACGATAAACGGTCCGATCCAATTTGAGTTGCGGTCATCATCAGTGCTTCTCCCCGTGTCCATACCAGGCAATGCAACGACCATACCAGCGAGCTGATTATGCGCCCCGCTGCGGCTAGCGGCACTGTACAAACGAAGTGATTAAGCGGCCGCTCAGGCCGGCGGCACGCTCTGGCGCTCGCTTGCGCCAAATTTACAAAGCGCGGCCCAGTGCACGATGGCCGATGTCCCGGCGGTAGATCGCACCAGGCCAGTGCACGGCATCGGCCAGGGCATAGGCGGCCTTCTGCGCTTCGGCCGCTGTTGTGCCCATGCCCGTCGCGCAGAGGACGCGGCCGCCGCTCACCAGCACCTCGGCGCCGCTGAGGCGCGTGCCGGCATGGAAGATCTTCCCGGGGAGCTGCGCGGCGTGATCGAGCCCGCAGATCAGGTCCCCGGTGCGCGGAGTGTCCGGGTAACCCTCCGCCGCCATCACCACGCCGAGCGCCGCGCGCTCGTCCCAGCTCGCATGGACCTGGTCGAGCCGGCGATCGAGAGCGGCTTCGCAGAGCACCGTGAGGTCCGATTGCAGGCGCATCAGGATGGGCTGCGTCTCGGGGTCGCCGAAACGGCAGTTGAATTCCAGCACGTTCGGCGTTCCGTCACGCGCGACCATGACGCCCGCGTACAGAAACCCGGTATAAGCCATCCCTTCGGCTGCCAGCCCGTGGATCGTCGGCTCGATCACCTCGCGCATGATGCGGGCATGGATGGCCGGCGTGACCACGGGTGCCGGCGAGTACGCGCCCATGCCCCCCGTATTGGGACCGAGATCGCCATCCTCGAGCCGCTTATGGTCCTGCGACGTCGCGAGTGGCAGCACGTGCGAGCCGTCCGCCATGACGATGAAGCTCGCTTCCTCGCCTTCAAGGAATTCCTCGATCACCACCTCACGGCCGGCCTCGCCCAGCCGCCCGGAAAGCATTGCCTCCGCGGCCGCGGCAGCTTCGGCTGCCGTTTGCGCGATCACCACGCCCTTGCCCGCCGCCAGGCCGCTCGCCTTGACCACGATGGGCGTCCGCTGCCTCAGCACCGCTTGTGGGTCAAAGGTGTCCCGGGTAACCGTGACCGAGGCCGCTGTTGGAATCCGGTGACGGCGCAGGAACTCCTTGGCGAATGCCTTCGAGCCCTCGAGCCGCGCCGCCGCCTGCCGAGGCCCGAAGCAGCGCTCCCCAGCGCGCTCGAACGCATCGACCAGACCGATGACGAGGGGCGCTTCGGGGCCGACGATGGTGAGCGCGACCCTCTCGCTGCGGGCAAGCTGGACGAGGCCCGCGACGTCGGTCGCCTGGACCGGGACGTTGCGCACCTTCGGCTCCAGCGCGGTGCCGGCATTGCCCGGCGCCACCAACACTTCGGTGACGCGGGGCGATGCGGCGCATTTCCAGGCGAGCGCGTGTTCGCGGCCGCCCGCGCCGACGATGAGGACTCTCATCGATTCAATGCCGGAAATGGCGTATGCCGGTGAATACCATGGCCATGTCGTGCTCGTCGGCGGCTGCGATGACCTCGGGATCGCGCTTCGATCCGCCGGGTTGGATCACCGCCCGGACGCCATATTCGGCGGCTAGATCGATGTTGTCGCGGAAGGGGGAATAGGCATCCGAGGCCATCACCGTTCCCGCGACGACCAGCTTCTCGTCGGCCGCTTTCTGGGCCGCCAGCCTGATCGAGTACACCCGGCTCATCTGTCCCGCTCCGACGCCGACGGTCGCCCCATCGCGCGCCAACACAATCGCGTTCGACTTCACGAACTTGCACACGCGCCAGGCGAAGAGCAGATCGACGACTTCCCGCTCCGTCGGCCTGCGGTGGGTAACCACGGTCAAGTCCGCGGTGCCCGCACGCGCCGTATCGCGCGTCTGCGCAAGCAATCCGCCGCTGACACTGCGGTATTCAACCTCGTTGGAAGAGGCGCGGTTGAAATCGCCGACAGCGAGGACCCGCACATTGGGCTTGCCCGCGAGAGCCTGAAGCGCCTCCGGTGCAACGGCCGGAGCCGCCAGAACTTCGACGAACTGGCGCTCGAGGATGGTGGCGGCGAGCGCCGCGTCCAGCTCCCGGTTGAGGGCGATGATGCCGCCGAATGCGGAGGTTGGATCGGTGCGGTGTGCGCGATCGTAGGCCTCCAGGGGCGAGCCGGCCACAGCCACGCCGCACGGATTGGCGTGCTTGACGATGACGCAGGCCGGTTCCTCGAATTGGCGCACGCACTCGATCGCCGTATCCGCGTCCGCGATGTTGTTGAACGAGAGGTCCTTGCCCTGCAGCAGCCTCGCCGTCGCGACGCCCGGCTCGTGCGCCATCGGTTGACGATAGAGCGCCGCCTGCTGGTGCGGGTTCTCGCCGTAACGCAGGTCCTGCGCCTTGTCGAAGACCAGCGACAGCGTCGCGGGAAACCGCTCCGCGGTCTCACCCTGCCGGGCAGCGAGATAACTCGCTACCATCGTGTCGTAGCGCGCCGTATGCGCAAACGCCTTGGCGGCGAGATGGGCCCGCGTCGCCGCCGTCGTGCAGCCGTCATGCGCCGCCAGTTCTGCGAGCAGCGCCGGATAATCCGCCGGATCCACTGTCACGGCCACCGATTCGTGATTTTTGGCGGCGGCCCGCAGCATCGCCGGACCGCCGATGTCGATGTTCTCGATCGCGTCGGCATAGCGGCAGTTCGGGCGCGAGACTGTCTCGGCGAACGGGTACAGATTCACCACGAGCAGGTCGATCGGCTGAATACCATGCAGCACCATCACAGCATCGTCGCGGCCGCGCCGGCCGAGGAGTCCACCGTGGATCTTTGGATGCAGCGTCTTGACGCGGCCATCCATGATCTCGGGGAATCCCGTGTAGCCCGACACCTCGCGCACGCTGAGGCCGCTGCCCGCCAGCAGGCTCGCCGTGCCTCCCGTGGAAAGGATCTCGATATCACGCGCCGCCAGCGCGCGCGCGAGCTCCACCAGGCCGGTCTTGTCAGAAACAGACAGCAACGCCCGCCGTACGGGCAACATCTGCGCACTCAATGGGCGAGGCCCAACTGCTTGAGCTTCTTGCGCAGCGTGGCGCGATTGATGCCGAGGATCCCGGCCGCGCGGCTCTGGTTGCCCTCCGCGTAATCGAGCACCACGCGAAACAGCGGCTCCTCGACCTCGCGCAGCACCAGCTCGTAGAGATCCGCCGGCCGCGAGCCGTTGAGGCTCGTGAAGTAATCGCTCAGGGCGCGCTCCGCGTGGCTGCGCAACGGCAGCAGCGGCCGTTGCGGCAGCAGATCGTTCAACGTGCGCCCGTTGAACCGGGCGCCAGAGGCGTCCCGCTGCCGACCCCTCTTACTTTCTGTCATAAATGATTCTCCGGGGAGCGCCGAATCATATCACGCGTCATCGCTACCAGCGCTTCATCTAAGGTCCGTGCGCACACGCCACTGTGCCACTTTTCTGTTGCAGGCAGGCATCGATCTCGAAGCCCACCGCCTGCGGTCCAGGATCCACGAATGTCATCGTCGCATCCACGCGGCCGCCTGCGGCCAGCAGTGAGCTCGGCGCGACGGAGGCGGGCAGATAATCGCCGGGCGGAACGTCGCGTGCGGCGATCCGATTGCCGAACCTGTCCTGTAGCGTCACACGCAATAGCGGCAGCGGCTGCGCGCGGCTCGCGGAGTTCTTGACGCTTGCACGTACGACGATCTCGCCAGCTGCTGCACCGGTAACAGTCGCACCGAGCTGACGCACGTCATATGCGTGGATGTTCCAGCGCGGAGCAATCTTCACGCCCAGCACAGAGTACACCGCGCTCAATGGGCCGATCAGCGCCGAATTGGCGGCCAACGCATCGCGGTAATGATTGACGATCTGCAGCGCGAGAGCGATCGCGAGCGCGCCGGCACCCAGTGCCCAGGCAAGACCGGCGCGCGGCGCAGCCGAGGCGAGCTCGAAGGCGCTCTCGGGAGGTTCCGGCGCGGTGTTGGTCTGCTGCGCATCGGCAGGCTCCGCCGGCGATGGAGACACGATTTCGGCAGGCGGGGGTGCGGTGGGCGTCACCTGCGCGTTCGCTTCCGCGACGACCGTCGCCGCGGGTGGCGGCTGGCTCGTGCTCGCGAGCGGTGCGGAAGGCCCGGGCTCGTAAACCTTCGTTGCGTGCTCGGCAATCTCTGGTGGGGCGGTCGGAACCCGCACGGAGGTCACGAGGACGCTGCCGGCGTCGAGCTCGATCTCTATCTCGCCCATATCCTCAGCGTCGGAGGCGGATTCAGGCGGTGGCGGCGCGGGCGCCTCTGCTGGCGATTCCGCTGGCGCTTCTGCCGACGATTCTGCTGGCGATTCTGCCGACGACTCGGCCGGCGTAGCCGGGGATGCCGGCGCGGCGCCGGGCCGCTCTTCCGACAGTCGCGCCAGCGCGTTGAATACATTCAGACATCGCCCGCAGCGGACATAGCCCTGCGCGATCCGCAGATCAGCCGCGGTGACGACCAGGGTCAGGGCGCATTTGGGGCAGACCGTGAACATTCAGTCGCGCGGACGGCCGTTCCGCCGTCCCCAGAGACAGACCCAACTCTCGCGAACCCCGAAGGAGCGCATATCAAACCACGTGTCATAGGCGTGTGTCACCTCGGGAATCTCCGCCGCCATCAGACCCGATAAGACGAGCGCGCCCGAGGGACGCACCATGTCGGCGAAGTCGGGCGCGAGCCCCATCAGCGGTCCGGAGAGAATGTTCGCCAGCAGGAGGTCCGCGCCCCGCGGAATCGCCGCCGCCGAGTCGCACAGCCGCACCTGCCCGCTCAGCCCGTTCGCGCTGGCGTTGTCGCGCGTCGCGATGAGGGCCTGAGGGTCGATGTCGAAGCAGCTTGCGCAGCGCGCGCCGAGCCGCAGGGCGGCGAGCGCCAACACGCCGGAGCCGCACCCGAAGTCGACCACTGCGCCGCCCTGCGGCGGGTGAGCGTCGAGCCATTCGAGACAGAGCGCCGTGGTCGCATGGGTGCCCGTGCCGAAAGCGAGCCCCGGATCCATTCGCACCACCGCGGCTCCCGGGTCAGCGACCTGCTCGTGCCACGGGCATACCCACAGCCGCCGGCCAAAGCGCATTGCATGGAAGTCACGCAGCCATTCGCGCTCCCAGGCGCGATCGGCTACCGCGTGCGCGCGCAGCTGCCGTGGATCCACGCCGAGCGAGCAACTCAACGCGCGCACGACTGCGTCACGGTCCGCGTCCGGCGGAAAAAGGGCCCGCATGCGCGCCGCCGGCCAGAGTCGGAATTCCCCCGGTGCCGGCTCGAGAACGGGATGAGCGTCAGTTCCGTCCCCGTCCACGAAGGTGACGGCGATGGCGCCGCAGCAGAGGCAGGCAGCCTCGGCGTCATCCGCCGCCAGCTGCCCGAGATCCAGACTGACCTCGAGGAACATGGGCGAAATGCGCTTACCTCAGCCCCAGACGCCTTTCCAGGTAATGGATGTCGGTGCCGCCCTTCTGGAAGGCCCCGTGGTTACAGATCTCCTGGTGCAGCGGCACATTGGTCTTGATGCCTTCGATCACCATTTCCGCCAGCGCATTCTTCATGCGCGCGATGGCCGTCTCGCGCGTGTCGCCGTGGGCGATGAGCTTACCGATGAGCGAGTCATAGTTGGGCGGCACGTGATAGCCGGAATAGATGTGGCTGTCGACACGGATGCCGGGGCCGCCCGGAGCATGCCACAGGCGGATCGGGCCGGGAGAGGGCATGAAGGTCTTCGGATCCTCGGCGTTGATGCGGCACTCGATGGCGTGCCCGCGGATCTGCACGTCGCTTTGCACGTAGGGCAGACGCTCGCCCGAGGCGACGAGGAGCTGCGCCTTGACGAGATCGATGCCGGTGACGAGCTCGGTGACCGGATGCTCGACCTGAATGCGGGTGTTCATCTCGATGAAATAGAACTCCCCGTCCTGATAGAGGAACTCCAGTGTGCCGGCGCTGCGATAGCCGACAGCGCGGCAGGCTTCAACGCAGCGTTCGCCCATGACGCGTCGCTGCCGTGCGGTGATGCCAGGGGCGGGAGCCTCCTCTAACACCTTCTGGTGGCGGCGCTGCATGGAACAGTCGCGCTCGCCCAGATGG
>JBOIAB010000351.1:0-7292 GCA_050738635.1 Steroidobacteraceae bacterium | reverse complement strand
CTCCCGAGCGGCTGATCATCTGCAACGGCTTCAAGGACGACAGCTACATCGAGGCGGTGACACTGGCCACCAAGCTCGGGCGGACCATCATTCCGGTGGTCGAGAATTTCGATGAGCTCGGGCTCATCCTGAAGCACGCCGAGCGCTATCAGGTGCGGCCGCGCATCGGCGTGCGGGTGAAGCTCTTCACCGAAGGCTCGGGCCGGTGGCGGGAGTCGGCGGGCGAGAAGTCGAAATTCGGCCTCTTCATCACCGAGATCCTGGAGCTCTTCGGACTGCTCAAGGCGCGCGGCATGCTGGATTGCCTGCAGCTCGTGCATTGCCATCCCGGCAGCCAGCTGCAGGACATCCGGCGCGTGAAGGACGCCATCAACGAGCTGGCGCACGTCTACGCTGAGCTGAAGCTCATGGGAGCGGGGCTGCAGTACATCGACGTCGGCGGCGGCCTTGGCGTCGACTACGACGGCAGCGGTACGAATTACTCGTCGTCGATGAACTACACGCTCAACGAGTACGCAAGTGATGTCGTGTATCGGATCGCGAGCGTCTGCAACGATCGCGACATTCCCCACCCGATGATCATCAGCGAGTCCGGCAGGGCGATCGCGGCATACCACAGCGTGCTGGTGTTCGACGCGTTGGGCTCGTCAGCACTCGACAAGTTTCGGGTAACCGGTCGGGAGGATGAGGATTACGCGGGCGAGGAGGAACTGCCGCAGCCCGTCCGGGATCTGTTCGAGGCTTTCCGCTCCGTCAACGAGCGGCAGCTGGTGGAGTGCTATCACGATGCCCTGACGGCACGCGACCAGGTGCTGCAGATGTTCAATCTCGGCCTGCTGTCGCTCGAATTCCGCGCCTTGGCCGAGCGCCTCTTCTGGGCTACCTGCGCCCGGGTCCGCGACTGTGGCCGTCGCCTCGATCGCCTGCCGGAGGAGCTCGAGGGGCTGGAGTCGATCCTCTCGGATACCTATTTCTGCAATTTCTCGGTTTTCCAGTCGCTGCCGGACAGTTGGGCCATCGATCAGCTCTTCCCCATCATGCCCATCCACCGCCTGGACGAGCGGCCCGCGCGCACCGGGGTGCTCGCGGATATCACCTGCGACTCGGACGGCAAGATCGATCATTTCGTCTCGCCCCGGGACGTCAAACGCACCCTGGAGCTGCACGATCTGAGGCCCGGAGAGAAATACTACCTGGCTGTCTTCCTGGTCGGCGCTTATCAGGAAACCCTCGGCGATCTGCACAACCTCTTCGGCGATACGCATGTCGTACACGTGCGGCTGCACGATGAGGGAGGCTGGTGGATCGAGGAAATCGTGAAGGGCGATACGGCCAACAAGGTACTCGAGTACATGGAGTACGACGTCGCGGAGCTCTACCCGGCCCTGGCGCGGGACTGCGAGCGCGCGATCCGGGATGGGCGCATGACCCTGGCGGAAAGCCAGATGCTGAAGCGGTTCTACGAGAGCGAGCTGAACGGGTACGCCTACCTGGAGCCTGCCGGCAGTTGAGCCGCGCACAGCGCCGCAGGCGGCGTTGCGCCTGTGGGAGAAATGCTACAACCGGTGTTTGCTATCGGCAAAAACCGGGAGTAGCATTTGTCGCGTTGGTATCCCCCCAGGGATGTACGCTTGATTTCCGCTGTCCCGTTCGAATCCCCTCCCCGTCCCGCAATCCACGATAACGCGGCACATGCGACTGCCTCGCGCAGCCCGCCGCTGTGCGCCTTGCGAAGAGAGACTTCCGGATGACGACGATCTATGTGGGTAATCTGCCCTTCAATGCCACCGAGCAGGACGTGAAAGCGCTGTTCGAGCGTCACGGCAAGGTGGAATCGGTCAAGCTCATCAACGATCGGGAGACCGGCCGGCCACGCGGCTTCGGTTTCGTCGAGATGTCGCAGAGCGAGGCTCAGGCGGCGATCCAGGCCCTGAACGGCTTTCAGATGGACGGCCGCGCCCTACGGGTCAATGAGGCCCAGGAGCGCGCACCACGTGCGCGGCAAGGCGGCGGTCCATTCCGACGCTAAAACCAGCATCCGTTGCACTATTGATTCAAACCCCGCTTCGGCGGGGTTTTTTTTGCGCCGACGGCCCGCCAGAATGAGGCGCTCATGCCTCTGTCCTTGAAAGTCATCACCGCCCGCACGGTCGCCCTGGCTTGCCTCCTGGCCATCGGCGGGCTGATAGCCGGCTGCGCTACGACAGGCGGTCAGGAGACGACCGGCCGTGCTCTCGATGTGATTCTCGCGGGCAACCAGCGCACGGCGGCCGACCGCAGCCGGGACCCGTATCGGCATCCCAAGGGGACGCTCCTCTTCCTGGGCATCCGGCCGGGCATGCGGGTGCTGCAAGTCTGGCCGGAGCCTGGCTGGTACACGGAGATCCTGGCGCCGCTGCTGCAGGCCAAGGGCCGCTACATCGGCGGGGTGATCGCACCGGATCCGGGCAGCCGTTTCCTGACTGCTCGTGTCGCCAACTACCGCCGGCTCCTCGCCTCCCGGCCCGATCTTTATGGCGGAGTGAAGGTGGTGGCCTTCCCCTTGAATGGGCGCGACGTCCTTGCGCCGGGATCGGTGGACATGGTGCTGAGCGTCCGCGATCTGCACGAGTGGATGGCGCTCGGCGCTGCGCCGCAGGCCCTCGCCACGATCTACCGCGCGCTGACACCGGGAGGGGTGTTCGGAGTGGTGGACAACCGCGGCAATCCGGCGCTGCCGCAGGACCCGCGGGCGAAGGCCGGCTACGTCAGGCAGGACTACGCCATCCGCATGATCGAGGCAGCCGGGTTCAGGCTGGTGGCCACTTCGGAGGTCAATGCCAATCCGAAGGATACGAAGAGCTACCCGGCTGGTGTTTGGGCGCTGCCGCCGGATTACCGCCTGGGCAACCTCGATCGCGCCCGGTATCAGGCCATCGGTGAAAGTGACCGGTTCACCTTGAAGTTCGTCAAAGCCGGACCGAAGGGCTAGCGCCTACCACATCTCTTTCAAGCGGGCGCCGACGTCGAGGCCGGCGTCGGCGGTCTCTTCCGTCAGGGCATCGCCGGTGGCGCGGGGCCCCTGGAAAGTGCCGGATTCCAGGGTTTTGAGCACCTTGTCGTTGAGGAAGCGGCTGCGGCCGCCGTAGACGTGCTGATCGCCCAGCCGATGTTGCGATGTCAGGTGGAACTTCAGGGGCGTCAGCAGCAGCAGGTCGTTCTGGGCGCGGGTCAGGCCGACGTAGAGCAGGCGCCGCTCTTCCTCGATGAGCTCGGGTTTGCCGGTGGCGAACTCCGAGGGGAAGCTGCCGTCGACCACGTTGAGCAGGTAGACGGTGTCCCACTCCATGCCTTTGGCGGAATGGATGGTCGAGAGGATGAGGTAGTCCTCATCGAGGGCCGGCCGACCGGCGAGGTCGCTGGTCGCGTTCGGCGGGTCGAGGGTCAGCTCGGTCAGGAAACGCTCGCGGGACGGGTATTGACTGGAGAGCACCTCGAGCTGGTCGAGGTCGCCGAGGCGCGTGTGGAAGTGCTCGTATTGCCGCTCGAAGTGTGGCCGATACCACTCCCGCGCGAGGTGTACCTGCCCGGGCCAGGGGCGCTCCGGGTCCGCGAGAGCCAGGAGGAGCTCGACCAGCTTGCGCCAGTCCTGGGCGCCACCCTGGGGGGGCGTGAAGCCCTGCAACGCACTCAGAGCGCCGCCGTTGGCCTCGAGGTGATCGAGGGCGCGGCGCGCGTTGCCGGGGCCCATGCCGGGCAGGAGCTGCAGGGTGCGGAAGGCCGCCAGGCCATTGCGCGGATTGTCGGCCCAGCGCAGCACGGCGAGCAGGTCCTTGATGTGGCCGGCCTCGAGGAACTTGAGGCCACCATACTTCACGTAGGGGATCTGACGCCGCCCGAGCTCGATCTCGAGGACGTCGCTGTGGCTGGAAGAACGGAAGAGCACCGCCTGCTTGCGCAACGGCACATTCGCCTCACGGCGCTTCAGAACCTCGCCGCAGACATACTCCGCCTGCGTCTGCAGGTCCTCCACGGTCACGAGGCGCGGCCGTGGTCCCTCGCCGCGGCTAGACAACAAGTGCTTGCGATGCTGGCGGGGCGCCTCCGCCATCACGGCATTGGCAACGTCGAGCACCTGCTGGGTGGAGCGGTAGTTCTGCGCCAGCGTGACCACCTCCGCCCGCGGCGCGAAACGGTCGGGGAAGCCGAGGATGTTCTCCACCGCGGCGGCGCGGAAGGAATAGATGGCCTGGGCATCGTCACCGACGACCGCGAGCCCGGCTCCATCGGGCCGCAACGCGTGCAGGATCTCCGCCTGCAGTTTGTTGGTGTCCTGATATTCGTCGACCAGCACGTGATCGAAATGACCTCCTACGTGCGCGGCGAGCCGCGGATGGGACATCATGATATGCCAGTAAAGCAGCAGGTCGTCGTAGTCGAGCAGGCTGTTGGCTTGCTTGCGCTCGACGTACGCGCGATAGAGACGCGTCAGATCCGGCTCCCACTGCGCACACCATGGGAACTGCGCCTCGAGCGTTTCCTTCAGCGGGCGTTGTGTGTTGACGCGGTGTGAATAGATCTGCAGGCAGGTATCCTTGCGCGGGAAGCGCTGCTCCTTCTGCGCGAGCCCGAGCTCCTGGCGCACGCTATCGATTAGATCGGCCGAGTCGCCCCGGTCGAGCACGCTGAACTGCGGATCGAGCTTCAGGTGCCGGGCGTAATGCCGCAGCAGGCGGTTGCCGACCGAGTGAAAGGTGCCCGTCCAGCTCATGCGCTGCATGATGCCCTGGCTGACGCCACCGATCGTCTCGTTGAGCGCCGATTTGGTGAGCTCGTAGGCGCGCCGGCGCATTTCGGTCGCGGCCCGCCGGGTGAACGTCAGCATCATGATGCGTGCCGGGTCCACTCCGTGGATGACGAGATGCGCGACGCGATGGGCCAGCGTGTCGGTCTTGCCCGTGCCCGCACCCGCCACGATCAGCAGGGGGCCGGACTTGAAGCCCTTTTCCGGCAACGGGTCGCCGTAGGTCACCGCCCGGCGCTGGGGACCGTTGAGCTTCGCTAAGTGTGATGCCGTCGACATGACGGCGGGGGACTATACGTAATCCGGTGAGGCGCTGTCACTGAATGACGTCACGTGTTCAGCATCCAGCGGCGGCGCCGGTCCGCCACTGGACATGTCCCTCACTCGATTGCGTGCGCCGGGGCGCGAACAGGGCCAAGATCGGCGGTGCAGGAGATGAGCCGCTGCCTGACATCCCGCTCGATGGCCGCGAAGTCCACCGGCGCGAGCGCCGGGTCGCGGGCCGGCAGCCGGCAGTCAGCGAAATCGATGCTCAGGCCGACATCGGCCAGAATGCGAGTGTGCAAGGCGTCGCGGTACTGCTCGGAACGGGCCAGCCGGTCGACATCGAGCACCAGATCGGCGGCCGATTCCGCCGCCGCATGGGACAAGAGCGAGACTGCAGTGAATGCGCGATACGACAGCTCGTCGCTCCACGGGTAAAGGTCGGCGTATAGGGACTCGTACTGGCCCACCAATCTACGCGGCAGGCGTGGCAGGCCCAGCGTGCCGGCGAAGCGGTGCGCGGGAGTCCCGGCCGGGGCGAGCGCCAGGATGAGGAAATGACACAACTCGAAATAAGCGAGCGGCACCTCGCTGCGGTAGCTGCGGCAGGACAGCCACTGCTGCAGCGGATTGCGGCGCACGACTATGTGGTAGCCGCCAAGCGCCTGCTTGAGCGCCGCCGCGCGACCGAGCGAGCGTGAGAACCCGAACACCGGATGTGTATCGCGGCTGCGGGCATGCCCGATGAGCCGCGCAAGATAACGCACCTCGGGCCTGACACCGCCCGTCATGGGGAAATAGCGCGCGAGTGCGAACTCCTTGCGATAGCCGGGCACGCCCGTGATGAGCGGGCGAAGCAGCGGGCAGTATTCCTCGGCATAGGGCAACGCGAGCGGCGGGTGACGCGAATTCCACCCTTGCGGAGTCTGCCGCCGGATGCGCTTCGGCGAGCAACGCGACAGTGATTCGCCAAACGGCTCGTAGAAGCCGGTCGTGGACGCATTACGGCGAAAGCGGCTCCATACGTAGGTGCTCGCGCAGCGCCAGCCCGCATGCAGGAAAACGGGCGCGAACGGCTCCGGTGGCGGTTTCAATTTCGCTTCTCTCCTGGCTCGAATGTCACGGACTATACCTCGGTCGGTACTGCTGCTGAGGTGCAGAAAAGCACCAGAAGAGTTTCAAACTGTAAGCGTGTTACGCTCAACGGCACATGAATCCGCGCAAGCGAACGACGCACTTTCGGGGGCGAGTCATTTCGCTCAGCACCGACGAGGTGCTGCTGCCGAATGGGCATCTCGCCGCGCTCGAGGTCGTGCACCATCCCGGCGGTGCGGCAGTAGTGGCGATCGATGCGCAGGAACGTGTCTGCCTCCTCAAGCAATATCGCTACGTCGCGGACGGCTGGCTGTGGGAGCTGCCGGCGGGAAAGCTCGAGCCGGACGAGCCGCCGCTCCGCACGGCACAGCGTGAGCTCATCGAGGAGGCCGGAGTGAGCGCGCGCGAGTGGCTCAGCCTCGGCTCGCACTTCAGCTCGCCCGGGATCTTCAGCGAGGTGTTGCATCTTTTCCTGGCGACGGGCGTAGAGTCGGCCAAGGTCGCGCACGAGCAGGCCGAGGTGATCGAGGTGCACTGGGTGCCGTTCGCCGAGGCATGCGAATGGGCGGAAAACGGCCTGGTCCGCGACGGCAAGACGGCGCTCGGGCTCATCCGGGCACGTTATGTCCGCTGCCGCGACGCGCAAGCGGGACCCCGGACTGAACCGTGACCGCTGTCTCAGAACGGCGACGGAAGCACTGCTAAGTTCAGTGCGTCCGCGAGCCGCGGATTGCCGTTTTCAGTGCATCCTTTGGACGCCAGCAGAAAAAAGATCGACGGCGCAGAGAGCCGCAAGCAGGACAGCACAAGCGAGCGCCGGCGCCTTTCCAGAGTCCGCCACGACGAGCGCGGAAACGCCTACGTGGAATGGATGGATGTGCCCGCGGACCTGGTCAAGCGCCCGAAGCTCGAGCTCGAACCCGCGCCCGGGGCGTTGCAGGTGGAAGCACCGCAGAGCTCCGGCGACCCGTACTCGAACCGCTCCGGTACCGCCCGCACCAAGGGCAGCGGCAACACGACGCGCACCGACCTGCGCAAGCTCTCCGAGTGGATCAAGATGATGCGCGAGCACGAGGATCGCAAGCGCAACGGCGGCAGCGACGATCCCGAGGAATAGCGGGCCAGGGCCGTTCCCTGGGTTCGCCTATGG
>JBOIAB010000350.1:0-26884 GCA_050738635.1 Steroidobacteraceae bacterium | reverse complement strand
GCTTTCCCTCTACCCGCGCGACTCCCGCGTCGCGCTCAACGGCTCGGGGATGCTCATCGCCAATCCTCCCTATCAGCTGGCCGAGCGCATGCAGACCTGGCTGCCGCAGCTGCACGCCTGCCTCGATCTGGGACACGGAGGCGGCGCGAGCGTGCGGACCTTGAGCCGAGGCCGTTCCGGTCCGTGACGGCGGACGGGCTCGGGCGCAGAATCTGGGCATGAACGGGACCGTCGACAAGTACGGCGTCGTGGGCCACCCGGTCGCCCACAGCCTCTCGCCCTTCATCCACGCCATGTTTGCGCGCCAGACGGGGCAGTCGATGAGCTATCGCCTGTTCGACTACGCGCCCGAGGAGCTCGAGCCGCGGATCGTCGCTTTTTTCGCCGCCGGTGGCCGCGGACTCAACATCACCCTGCCCTACAAAGTCACCGCCGTGCAGCGCGCCGATGAGCTGACCCCCAGGGCGCAGCACGCCGGCGCGGTCAATACGCTGGCGATGCGCAAGGACGGTACGGTACTCGGCGACAACACCGATGGCGTCGGGCTGACCCAGGACGTTTGCGTCAATCAGCATGTGGTCGTGACGCGGCGGCGCGTTTTGATCATCGGCGCGGGCGGCGCCGTACGCGGGGTGCTCGCGCCGCTTCTGGCGTTGGCGCCTGAGCTGGTCGTCATCGCCAACCGCACGGCGGACCGGGCCAAAGCGCTCGCGACGGCGTTCGCCCAGATGGGGAACGTGCAGGGTGTCGGATTCCGCTATGTCGCGGGCGGCCCGTATGATCTGGTCATCAACGCCACCTCCGCCAGTCTCACCGGCGAGATCCCCGACGTGCCGGTGGCCGTCATAGGACCCGACACGTTCTGTTATGACATGGCGTACGGCAAGGGCGACACGGCTTTTGTCCGGTGGTGCATGGAGCTCGGCTGCCGTGCGAGCGCGTCGGGCTGGGGAATGCTGGTGGAGCAGGCGGCGGAGTCGTTCCGCCTCTGGCGCGGCGTGCGGCCGCTCACCGGACCGGTGTTGGCGGCGCTTACCGCATCGTAACCAGCTCCTCGGCGCTGGTGGGATGGATCGCCACCGTGTCATCGAAGTCCTCCTTGGTGGCACCCATGCGTACCGCGACGGCGAAGCCCTGCATCATTTCATCGGCGCCCGGACCGACGACGTGGATGCCGACAACGCGCCGTTTCGGGCCGACTGTCACCAGCTTCATGTCACAGCGCGGTTTCGCAGTGGTGAGCGCGTGGTACATCGGGATGAAGCTGGATTTGAACACGGTGACGTCCTCGTCGCCGTAGTCGTCGCGGGCGGCCTGCTCCGAAAGCCCGATCGTGCCGATCGGCGGGTGCCCGAATATGACCGTGGGGATGTTGTGATAATCGAGATGCCGCTCGCTCTTGCCGCCGAACAGCCGATCGCTCAAGCGGCGGCCGGCCGCGATCGCCACCGGCGTGAGCTGCGCCCGGCCGGTGACATCGCCGATTGCGTAGATGCCGGCGGCGCTGGTGGTCTGGTACTGGTCGGTGACGATGAAGCCGTAAGCATCCAGCTCCACCGCGGCGCGATCCAAACCCAACTCCTCCGCCACGGGCGTGCGCCCGATCGCCCACAGCAGGCCATCGAACGGCTCGAGTCGTCTGTCGTCGCGCAATGACAGCGCCAGAGATCCGCGCGCATCGGCGGTCAGTGACGCGGGCCACGCCTGCGTGACGATGCGCACCCCGGCGTCGCGCAGGCTCTTCGCCATCGACACGCCGATCATGGAGTCGAAATGATTCAACATCGTCTCGCCACGGAGCATGAGCGTGACGTTGGCGCCGAGCGCCGCGAAGATCCCGGTCAGCTCGACGGCGATGTAGCCGCTGCCCACGATCGCGACCCGCTCCGGCCTGCGCGGCAGCTCGAAGAAACCGTCGGAGGTGATGCCGAGCTCGGCGCCCGGGATGGCCGGCAACAACGGGCGGCCGCCCGTGGCAATGATGATGTGCGGGGCGCCGAGAGAGGAGCCCGCCGCGGTCACGGTGCGCGCGTCGACGAACTGCGCCCGGCCGCGGACCAAAGTGACGCCACGTTTGGCGAGATTGCCCTCGTAAATGCCGTTCAGGCGCAGGATGTAGGCGTCGCGCTTCTCCTTGAGCAGCGCCCAGTCGTGCGCATCCGCCGAGAGCGAGAAGCCGTAGTCCGGCGCATCGCGCAGGCCTTCGGCGAGGCTGGCGGCACTCCACATGATCTTCTTGGGCACGCAGCCGACGTTCACGCACGTGCCGCCCAGCCGGTGCGATTCCACCACCGCCACCCTGGCCCCGTACTCCGCTGCCCGCTGCGCCGCGGCGAGGCCCCCGCTGCCGCCGCCGATGACAATCAGGTCGAACTCACTCATTATCGGATTGTAGTATGAAGCGCTGGATCCCGGGCTCCTGCCCGGCCCAGCGCGCCGCGATCAAAAAGCGTGGTTTTTGCTCACGGCTCCGCCACCTGCGGCGGCGGGGCACGTCCGTGTGCCTTTGCTCACGCTCCGAGGTAGCGCGATACGATGGCAAATAGCCCGAAAATAGGTGCGTGATGGACAATCCCCTCCTCGCCCAGGAGCCGCTGCCCCCCTTTCCCCGCATTCGTCCGGAGCACGTCGAGCCGGGAGTTCGCGAGGTACTGTCGCGCGCGCGCACCAGCATCGAGGAGATCGCGGCGGGGAATACCCAGACCTTCGCCACCGTCGTCGAGCCACTGGAAGAGCTGCAGCACCGGGTCGCGCGCATCTGGTCGCCGGTGAGCCACCTGAATGCGGTGCTCAATTCGGAGGCATTGCGTACCGCCTACAACAGCTGCCTGCCGCTGCTCTCGGCTTACCAGACCGATCTTGCCCAGAGCGAGTCGCTCTACCGCGCCTACCGGGCGATCGAGGAGCGTGAGGGCGCCGCGCTCAACCCGGTGCAGCGCCGGGTGCTCGAGCACGCACTGCGCGACTTCCGGCTGGCCGGCGTCGGACTCGATGCCGCCGACAAGCAGCGCTTCAAGGAGGTGATGCTGGAGCTCACCGGCCTGCAGGCCAGGTTCGAGGAAAACGTCCTCGATGCAACCAACGGCTGGAGCTACCGTGTCACCGACGAAGCGGATCTGCGCGGCCTCAACGAGATGCTCGTCGACCAGGCCCGCCGTCGCGCCCACGATCAACAGATCGAAGGTTGGATCCTAACGCTCGATCAACCGACGTACGTAGCGGTGGCGACGGACTCTTAGTCTGACGTTCTACGCCGCGCGTTTTACGAGGCATGGACCACTCGTGCCTCCGATCAAGGCCCCAACGCTGGCAAGTGGAACAACGATGACGTCATGGAGCAGATCCTGCGCAAGCGTTACGAGGCGGCGCGTATTCTCGGTTTCGCCAATTACGCCGAATATGCGCTCGCGACGCGAATGGCTCATAGCGTGACCGAGGTCATGCAGTTCCTCGAGGAGTTGTCGCGCTCCGCCCGGCCTGCGGCCGTGAGGGAGTTCGAGGAGCTCGAGGCTTTCGCCGGGCGCAGGCTCGACGCCTGGGACGTCGGCTTCTATGCGGAGCGCCTGCAGCGCGAGCGCTACGCCGTCTCGCAGGAGGAGCTGCGCCCCTATTTCCCCTTGCCACGCGTGCTCGAGGGTCTGTTCGAGGTCGCCGAGAGGCTCTTCGACCTGCGCATCCGGGAGCGCAGCGGCGCGCCGGTCTGGCACCCGGACGTGCGCTTCTTCGAGATCGAGAGCGCGGCGGGAAGGCCGGTCGGCAGCTTCTATCTCGACGCCTACGCCCGCCCCAACAAGCGCAGCGGAGCCTGGATGGACGAGTGCATCGGACGCAAGCGTCTGACGACGGGCTCGGCGCTTCCCACGGCCTATCTGGTGTGCAACGTGTTACCCCCGGGCGAAGGCCGGCCGGCCCTGCTGACGCACGACGATGTGCTGACGCTGTTCCACGAGTTCGGGCACGGCCTGCATCATCTGCTCACCCGGGTCGATTACCCGAGCATCGCGGGCATCAACGGTGTGGCCTGGGACGCCGTCGAGTTGCCCAGCCAGTTCATGGAGAACTACGCCTGGCATCCGGACGTGCTCAGCCGCATCTCCAGCCATCATCGGACGGGGGCGCCGCTGCCGGCGCAGACGCAGGAGCGGCTGCGGGCGACGCGCAGCTTCCACGCCGGCCTGCAGATGGCCCGACAGCTCGAATTCGCGCTGTTCGATTTCCGGCTGCACGCCGAGTACTCCCCGGAGCGCGGCGGCCGCGTGCGGGAGGTGCTGCGCGAGGCACGCCGGGAGGTGGCGGTGGTGCCGGCCCCGGAGTGGAACCGCTTCCCGAACAGCTTTGGACATATTTTCGCCGGCGGCTACGCGGCCGGCTACTACAGCTACAAATGGGCCGAGGTCCTGGCCGCGGATGCTTTCTCGGCCTTTGAGGAGCGGGGTGTGTTCGACCGCGCTACGGCGCAGCGGTTTCTGGAGTCGATCCTGTCCCGGGGCGGCAGCCGGGATGCCCTGGAAGCCTTCATCGAGTTTCGCGGCCGCCGTCCCGACATCGGCCCCCTGCTGGCGCAGCACGGCATAGGAGCACAGGGGGAAACGGCCGGATAGCGGCGTAGCAGACGCGACGATGCGTCGAAAAAGCGGGGAAAGTGTGCGGCAGGTCGCAGTGGGGGCCCGGAGCGGCTTCTAGACTGATCGGATCTCGCTCCCGGGGAGCGGCATCAGGCCGTGCCACAAATCATCAGAATCAGCAGCGCCCGGCGCAGTGACTTCGACGTCACCAATTCCGTCCAGGTCAGCTCCCCGGAGGCGGTTCTGCGTGCGGTCGAGGCGCTCTACCGGCCCACCTGGCCCGACGCTCCCATGGAGCCGCTGCGACGGTCGTTCGAGCATTTCGAGCGCCTGTTCGCCGGCGAAGTCGCGGGCTTTCACGGCGTGGACACGGTCTATCACGACCGCCAGCACACGCTCGATATCACCCTGGCGCTGGCGCGGCTGCTGGTCGGCCACGACCGTCAGGTGGCCGAAGCTGAGCAACTGGGCGGCGAGCGGGCGGTCGCCGGCCTCATCACCGGCCTCTTTCACGATGTCGGCTACCTGCGCCGCGCCGACGACCAGGACTCGCGCAACGGCGCCGAATTCACCCGCACCCACGTTTCCCGCGGCGCCCGCTTCCTCGAGGAGTTCCTGCCCGAGGTCGGCCTCGGCTCCTGGGTGCCGGTCACACGCGAGATCATCCATTTCACGGGCTACGAGGTACCGTTCGCCGAGATCGAGGCGCGCGTGCCGGATCGCCGCGACATCGTGGTGGGGCACCTGCTCGGCACGGCGGACATGATCGCCCAGATGGCCGATCGCTGTTACCTGGAGAAATGCCGCGACCGGCTGTACGCGGAGTTCGTCCTCGGCGGGGTCGCCCTGCCGATCGCCGCCAACGGCGGTCGCCAGGTCAAATACGCCTCGGGGCTCGATCTGCTGCGCCAGACACCGGATTTCGTCGCGGAAGTGCGCGAAAAGCGCCTCGACGGCGAGTTCGGCGCGGGTTACCGCTATCTGGAGATCCTCTACGGCGGCAGAAATCCGTACATGGAGGCCATTGACCGCAACGTCGATTATCTGCGGCAGGTGCTGCGTAGCGAGAACTGGCGGCTGTTGCGGCGCAAGCCGCCGATATTCGCCGCCGTTTCCGACCCGATGTCCGCCATGAGGGGTCTGATGGTGGGCTATATCAAGAAGGTGTGGTCCGGATTCTAAGGGGTTAATATCCGGGCTAACCGAGTGATTAGCCCCTAGTGACCTCTGCGAACCTCAAGCTGAAGTACGCCACTGCTGCGTTTGCGGTCGTGCTGATTGCGACGGCGGCGGTGATTGGCTTTTTCGTCTGGCGGCACCCGCCGGATTCGCTCACGGTGCAGGGTGTCAGTGTGCTGGCGGTGCTCGGCAGCATCGCCGCGGCGGTGCTCGCCTGGCGGGCGGCGCGCGGTATCCAGCATTCCACGGCGGCGCTCATCCGCAGTGCCGATCGCGTCGGGCAGGGCGACTACACGCGGCAGATCGAGGTCCGCCGCAGCGATATCATCGGCGAGCTCGAGCAGGCGCTGGAGCGCATGCGCTCGCGGCTACGTCAGTCGACCATCCACAAGAACTATCTCCACAGCGTCCTCAACAGCATGACGGACGCCGTCTTCGTCACCTCTCCCGACGGCGTGGTGAAGGTGGCCAATTCCGCGGCCTGCAAGCTGCTCGGCTACAGCGAGGAGGAGATCCTCGGCCGCAGCATCATCGCGATCCTGGATGAGCGCGAGCGCGAAGGCTTCGACCTGCTGCAGGCTGCGCAGGAGACACGCGAGACCGTGGTGCGCACCCGTGGCGCGCAGACCATCCCGGTGGCGCTCACCGGCTCGAGAATCGAGAGCGGTGATCCGCAGTTCCAGGGTAACATCTTTGTCGCACGCAACATCACCGACCGCAAGCGCGCTGAGCGGCGCATCCGTTATCTCGCCCGCTATGACGCGCTCACCAAGGTCGCCAACCGCATGCAGTTCCATCACGTGCTGCAGCAGACCATCTCGCGGGGGCTGCGCAGCGGCCAGGCGGTGGCGCTCCTCTATCTCGACATGGATCACTTCAAGGAGGTCAACGACACCTTCGGCCACGGGGCCGGCGACCGGGTGCTGGAGGTGCTGGCCGAGCGGCTGACCGGCGCACTGCCGAAGGGAGCGCTCCTCGGGCGCCTCGCGGGTGACGAGTTCGCCCTGTGCATCGACGGCCTGCCGGCGGAAGGCGACAACCGCGGCCCGATCGCGCACCTGGCGCGCGCCGTGCTGACGGAGGTGAGCCGCGCTTTCCAACTCAACCAGCACGAAGTCTTCCTCACCGCCAGCATCGGCATCGCGTTCTGTCCGCGCGATGCGGAGAACGTCATCGACCTCATCCGCAATGCCGATGCGGCGATGTACTACTCCAAGCAGAACGGCGGCAACACCTTCGCCTTCTACTCCCCGGAGATGAACGCCGCCGCGGTCGAGCGGCTGATCCTGAAGAGCAAGCTGCGCCGCGCGCTCGAGCGCGACGAGCTGGTGATCCGCTACCAGCCCAAGGTGGATCTCGCCACCGGCCGCATCATAGGCGCCGAGGCGCTGCTGCGCTGGCGTCTGCCCGGGCACGGTGACATCCCGCCCTCGCAGTTCATCCCGCTCGCGGAGGAGACCAACCTCATACTCGACATCGGCGAGTGGGTGTTGAATCGCGTCTGCATGGATTACCGGCAGATGCACGGCGAGATCGGCGATCCGGGCCGCATTTCGCTCAACCTGTCGCTGAAGCAGCTGCGCCAGGCGAGCTTCATCCTGCGCTGCCGCTCGGTGTTCCGCCGCCATGGCGTCTCGCCGACCGCGTTCGAGCTCGAGATCACCGAGACCACCCTGATGGCGGACGCCAAGCGGACGCTGCGCCTGCTCGATGAGCTCTACGCGATGGGGCTGCACCTGTCGATCGACGACTTCGGCACCGGCTACTCCTCGCTCTCCGCCCTGCAGCAGTTCCCGATCGACACGCTTAAGATCGATCAGTCCTTCGTGCGCGACGTCGGCGAGAACGCCGCCAACTCGACGCTCGTGCGCACCATCATCGAGATGGGGCGCAACCTGGAGATCGATGTCATCGCCGAGGGCGTCGAGTCGGTCGCGCAGCTCCAGTTCCTGCGCCGCAGCGGCTGCCACTACGCGCAGGGCAGGCTGTTCGGCGAGCCGCTGAAGGCCGAGGAGCTGCTGGCATTGCTGCAGCGGCAGGCGGCATCGGGGCCGGCCTTCAGGCGCTACACGCAGGAATCCGCAGCGGTCGCCGTCGGCGAACCGACTCGCTGAGCTCTCCATGCTCACTCTTGCCGAGGTTCGCCTGCGGCGCGGGCCGCAGGTTCTCATCGATGGCGCGAGCTGCAGCATCTTCCGCGGCGAGAAGACGGGCATCGTCGGTCGCAACGGCTGCGGCAAATCGACTCTGTTGGCGTTGATCCGCGGCGAGCTCGCAGCGGATGCGGGCGAGTACCGTGCGCCGCCCGGCCTGGCGATCGCCGCGGTGGCGCAGGAGCTGCCCGAGACCGAAGCGACACTGGTCGAATACGTCCGCGGCGGTGACCTGGAGCTGGCGGCCCTCGAGGCGCAGATCCCGGCAAGCGAAGGGGCGCGCCTGGCGACGCTGCATGCGGAGTACGACCACCTCGGCGGTTATGTGGCGCGCAGCCGCGCGGCGCGACTCGCCGCCGGTCTGGGATTCGCGCCGGATGACCTCGAGCGTCCGGTGCGCCAGTTCTCCGGCGGACTGCAGATGCGAGCCAACCTCGCGCGTGCGCTGATGCGCCGATCCGATGTGCTGTTGCTCGATGAGCCGACCAACCATCTGGATCTGGATGCGGTGCTGTGGCTGGAGAGCTGGCTGCAGAGTTACCCCGGGACGCTGCTGCTGGTGTCTCACGACCGCGAATTCCTCGACGGGGTCGTCGGCCGGATACTGCACATCGAAGGCGGCCGCCTGCGCAGCTATGCCGGCAACTACAGCGCGTTCGAGACGCAGCGCGCGGCGGAAGCCGAGCGCACGCAGGCCATGTTGGCGAGCCAGGCGCGCGAGCGCGAGCGCGTGACGAGCTTCGTCAGCCGCTTTCGCGCGCAGGCCAGCAAGGCGCGCCAGGTGCAGAGCCGCTTGAAATGGCTGGCCCGCCTGCCCGACATCGCGCCGCTGCACCTCGAGGAGGGCTTTGATTGGGAATTCGCGCCGCCCGCGAAGTTACCCCGGCCGCTGCTGACGCTGGAGCGGATCGCGGCCGGATACGGCGATCGCCGCGTATTGGGCGAAGTGTCACTGAGCGTCAGTCCCGGTGATCGCATCGGTATTCTCGGCCGCAACGGCGCCGGCAAATCGACGCTGATGCGGGTGCTCGCAGGACAACTGCAGCCGCTCGCCGGCGGCATGGAAGTCGCGCCGGACGTCGCGACCGGATTCTTCGCGCAACTGGAGCTCGAGCACCTGGATGCCGACGGCACCGCGCTCGGCGAGCTCGAGCGGCGCGGCGGTTCGGAGCAGCCGCGCTGGAGCGAGCTCGAGCGGCGCAATCACCTCGGACGCTTCGGTTTCCGTGGCGAGCGGGTGTTCGAGCCGACACGACAGTTCTCCGGCGGCGAGCGCGCCCGCCTGGCGCTCGCCATCCTCGTCGCCCGCAAGCCCAACCTGCTGCTGCTCGATGAGCCAACCAACCATCTGGATCTCGACATGCGCCACGCGCTGCTGCTGGCCTTGCAGGACTTCGCCGGCGCGGTGGTGATCGTTTCCCACGACCGCGCGCTCCTGCGCGGCGCCTGTGACCGTTTTCTGCTGGTGGCCAACGGAGCGGTAGCGCCGTTCGACGGCGATCTGGAGGACTACGCGGGATGGCTCGCGCGCGATTCCGCGGTGCCGCCGGCGGACGATCCGGATGTGCCGCCGCCGAGTTCCCGCCGGGAGCAGCGCCGCCTCGAGGCCGAGGCCCGCAACCGGCTCACACCACTGCGCGCCGAGCAGCGCAAGTTGGAGCGCCGCCTCGAGGAGCTGACGGCCGAGCGCAACGACATCGAGTCCCGCCTCGCCGATCCCGACACCTACGCCGTCGCCGATGGCGATACGCAGCGACGCCTGAGCGCCCGCCACGGCGAGCTGTTGCGCGAGATCTCGACTGTCGAGGACCGCTGGCTCGCAGTCGCGTCGACATTGGAGTCTGCCGTCGAATAGCGGTGTTTCTGCGCGAAAACGCGCGATTCGCATGCGGCTTGGCGGGCGCGCTCGGCTCTATGCTCCCGGCGCATGAGCATCGCAATGGTGACGGCGAGGCTGGCGCGCTGCCCGGGACTCACCGGCGATCATGTTCGTAAACTGGCGGCGCAGGCAGCGGGCGACCTGGAGCGGATCTGCCAGCCGGAGATCGTCGCGCGGGTGGCGCTGCCGCCTGCGGCCCGGGAGTGTTTGCGCCGGCCCGACGAGAAGGCGGTCCGCGCCGACCTGGAGTGGCTGCGCGCGAGCGGTGCTCGCCTGCTGCTCTGGGGCGAGACGGATTATCCGCCGGCGCTCGCCGCCATCGACGGCGCACCGGCGGCCCTCTACGTGCTGGGGGAAGTCGAGGCACTGAGAGCGCCACAGCTCGCGATGGTAGGGGCGCGGCGGGCATCGCCCCTGGGAAGGGCGATAGCCAGGGAATTCGCCGGCGTCCTGGCGAGCGCCGGGCTGATCATTACCAGCGGGCTGGCGGTCGGTATCGATGCGGCGAGCCACGAGGGCGCACTGGCCGTCGGTCAGCGGACAGTGGCCGTGCTCGGCTCCGGCATCGCTCGCCTGTACCCGGCGGAGAATGCGCCCCTGGCGGAACGCATCCGGGCGGCCGGAGCGCTGGTGTCGGAATTCCCGCCGCGCTTCGGACCCAGGCGGCAGAACTTTCCGCAGCGCAACCGGGTCATCAGCGGACTCGCGCTCGGAACACTGGTGGTGGAGGCCGCGGCGGAGAGCGGGTCGCTGATCACCGCGCAGTGGGCTCTGGAGCAGGGCAGAGAGGTGTTCGCGGTGCCGGGGTCCATCCGCAGTCCGCTCTCCTTTGGCTGCCACAAACTGATCCAGGAGGGGGCGCAGCTCGTCCACCGGCCGGCCGACGTCCTGGTGGGGATCAATTTTTGCAAGGAATTTCAGTTACTTGCACCGCCTGGAGCGGCCGGCTCCGACCCCGCCCCATTGGACAAGGAGTATGAAATGCTGTTAGATGCGCTCGGTTTCGAACCCGCGACCATCGATACGCTCGTGGCCCGCTCAGGCTTGTCGGGCGAGTCGATCGCCTCGATGTTGCTGATTCTCGAGCTTGGAGGGCGCATCGCGCCGTATCCCGGCGGCCTGTATGGCCGAATATCCAAATGACCACCGGCAGCGTTCTGAAAGTACTGATTTACGTTTACGACCACTACATGCTGGCCGACCCGGCGGACGTGCCTGAGCGCCACCACATGCTCGAGGACCTACAGCGGCGAGGTTTCTCGGTGAGCGAGGTCGTGGACGCAATGGAATGGCTGTCGGCGCTGGTGGGCGACCAGCTCGCGGCGCCCGGGTCGGCGGAGCCGCAGCCCGACCGCGAGGCCCTGCGTGTGTACGCCGATGGCGAGCTGTCGCGGTTGTCGGCCGACTGCCGGGCCTTTCTGCTGCAGCTGGATCGCCAGCACGTGCTGACGCCGCAACAGCGCGAGCTGGTCATCGACCGCGCGCTGGCTCTGGACGTCGACGAGATCGACGTCGAGCAGCTCAAGTGGGTGGTGCTGCTGGTTCTCTCCAGCCAGC
Organism: Steroidobacteraceae bacterium; assembly: GCA_050738635.1. Taxonomy (GTDB): domain Bacteria; phylum Pseudomonadota; class Gammaproteobacteria; order Steroidobacterales; family Steroidobacteraceae; genus 13-2-20CM-66-19. Next base: position 15,551 of record JBOIAB010000350.1, on the reverse strand, counting down.
CGGGTCAGGAGCTGGCGTTCGCCCGCTTCGAGACCGTCATGTCGGCGGCCGGCGGCAGTCGGCACTGATCGCACCGAGGGACTCCCTGACTCATGGCTGACAATCTGGTCGTGGTCGAGTCGCCCGCCAAGGCGAAGACCATCAAGAAGTACCTGGGCAAGGATTTCGAGGTGCTCGCCTCCTACGGCCACGTGCGCGACCTGGTGCCGAAGGAAGGCGCGGTCGATACCGAGCACGGCTACGCGATGCGCTATCAGGTGCTCGAGAAAAACGAGCGGCACATCGAGAGCATCGCCCGCGGGCTGGCGAAGTCGAAGGCGCTCTTCCTGGCCACCGACCCCGATCGCGAGGGTGAGGCGATCGCCTGGCACCTGAAGGAGATCCTCAAGTCGCGCGGCGACCTCGACGGCAAGGCGGTGCATCGGGTGGTCTTCTACGAGATCACCCGCAATGCGATCCGCGCGGCCGTGGCGCAGCCCCGCGACCTGTCGCTCGACCTCGTCAACGCGCAGCAGGCGCGCCGGGCGCTCGACTACCTGGTGGGCTTCAATCTCTCGCCGCTGTTGTGGAAGAAGGTGCGGCGCGGCCTCTCGGCGGGCCGAGTGCAGAGCCCGGCGCTACGCATGATCTGCGAGCGCGAGGAGGAGATCGCCGCCTTCATCGCCCAGGAATACTGGTCGCTCGAGGGTGAAGGCACGCATCGATCGCCGCCCTTCCCGCTGAAGCTCACCGAGTACGCCGGCAACAAAGTCGAGCAGTTCTCCTTTACCAACGAGGCGCAGGCGCGCGAAGTCGAGCGCTCGATCCGCGAGGCAGCCCGCCGGACCGCCGCGTCGGGCGAGGCATCGGACGGCCTCGGACAGTTACGTGTCATCGCGGTGGACCGCAAGCAGCGGCGGCGTACGCCGGCCCCGCCCTTCACCACCTCGACCCTGCAACAGGAGGCCGCGCGCAAGCTCGGCTTCAACGCGCGGCGCACGATGCGGCTCGCGCAGCAGCTGTATGAAGGCCAGGATCTCGGTGAAGGCAGCGTCGGCCTCATCACCTACATGCGTACTGACTCCGTGTCGCTCGCGGCCGAGGCAGTGAGTGAGATCCGTGAGGTTGCCGGACGCCTCTATGGCACCGCCGAGGTCGCCGAGGAGCCGCGCATCTACAAGACGAAATCGAAGAATGCGCAGGAAGCGCACGAGGCGATCCGCCCGACTTCGGCCGCCATTACGCCGGCCGACGTCGAGGGCAAGATAGAGGGCGATCTCCACCGGCTCTACTCGCTGATCTGGAAGCGCGCCGTCGCTTCGCAGATGGCGCCGGCAGTCTTCGACACGGTCGCGGTCGACATGCTTGCGGGGCCCGACGGTGCGCAACGCCACGTGTTGCGCGCCAACGGCTCGACCCTGGTGAAGCCAGGATTCATCGCCGTGTACCAGGAGGGTGCCGACGACGTCAAATCTGACGAAGGCGATCATGTGCTGCCGCCTGTGCAGGAGGGAGATCTCGTCGATCTCGTCACGCTGCATGCGGATCAACACTTCACCGAGCCGCCGCCGCGGTACTCCGAAGCATCGCTGGTGAAGGCGCTCGAGGAGCACGGCATCGGCCGTCCTTCGACTTACGCCGCCATCATCTCCACCCTTCAGGACCGCGAATACGTGGAGATGGACAACCGCCGCTTCGTGCCGACCGACATCGGCAAGATCGTCAATCGCTTCCTGACAGACCACTTTCACCGTTACGTGGAGTACGGCTTCACGGCGGCGATGGAGGACGAGCTCGACGCGATTTCCCGCGGTGAGGAGGAATGGACACAGCCGCTCGACAAATTCTGGAAGCCCTTCATCCGCCAGGTGGAGCGCATCGAGAAGACCGTCTCGCGCGAAGAAGTGGCGCAGGCGCGCGAGCTGGGCAAGGACGCCGCGACCGGCAAGCCGGTCACCGTGCGCATGGGGCGCTACGGTCCGTTCGTGCAGATCGGCACCAAGGACGATGTCGAGAAGCCGCGCTTCGCCGGGTTGCGGCCCGGGCAGAAGATGGACGCGATCACGCTCGCCGATGCGATGGAGCTCTTCAAGCTGCCGCGCACGCTCGGCGAGACCGCTGCGGGCGAGAGCGTCGTTACCAACATCGGGCGCTTCGGGCCGTACGTCAAATACGGCAGCAAGTATGTCTCGCTCAAGGAGGATGATCCCTACACCGTTACACTGGAGCGGGCGCTCGAAGTCATTCGGCTGAAGCAGGAAGCGGACGCCAACCGCATCATTACCGACTTCGGTGTTGACAACATCCAGGTGTTGAACGGCCGCTACGGCCCGTATATCACCGACGGCAAGAAGAACGCCAAGGTGCCGAAGGATCGGGAGCCGAAGTCCATGACGCTGGAGGAGTCGCGCGTGCTATTGGCGGCGGCGCCGGAGCGGGGCAAGGGTAGGTGGGGCAGAGGCAGGCGGGGCGCCCCTGCAGCGAAGCCCGCTCCCGCGAAGACTGCTGCACCGAAAGCGGCTGCGCCGAGCGCCGTGCCCGCGCCTTCCCGCGGCCGCGGGAAAACCCCGGGCCGACCGGCGGAGGCTGCTCACACGGCGGCGCCGCGGCGCGCGAAAGCTTCCGCGGAGCGCAGCAACGGCGCGGCTGCCGAAGGCGGTCGCCGTCGCCCCGCCAGCGCCGCGAAAAAGCCGTCCAAGGGTAAGGGTGTTCCGCGCAAGGCGGCCCGCAAAGCGCCCGCCGCGCGCTCCCGCGGCATAAAATAAGCACGTTTAATTACCATGAGGCACAGGAAGTGCCCCGCCGCCGCCAGCGCTATAACTAAGGATTGTGGACCACGTCCCCTACGGACAGCGTGTTGGATGCGCCGACGATGAGGCCGAAGCTCACCTGCGGATAGGTCTTGAAGACGAGCAGCGTGCCCGCGCGCTCATTCGGCAGCCGCACCCGCGGCGCCAGCGCCGAGCCCAGGTCGCCCATCAGGTGCAGCACGCCACCGTGCGAGCCCTCGGTATCCCGCACCACTCCGCCAAGCTTGTCCGCCTCCAGGACGTTTCCCGGCTCGAGGCCGGCATCCGAGCCGCGGTTGATCACGACGATGTCGTACTGGCCCGCCAGGTCGCTGACTCCCGTGTCGCCTACGATCCAGACGATCTTGCCGTCGATCTGCGAGGCCGGCGCGTGCGGAACCAGGTTGATCGGGGCATCGATGTCGGTGGCAATGAGCTTGTCGCCGCGCAATGACTCGCGGGCCGTGTCGATAAGCGCCGCTCGTGTCGCCGGATGGGTCGGCGGTTGAGTGATGAGCGCCGTCGCCGTATAGATGCCGAGGTAGCCGAGCACGTGTCCCGTGTCCGGGTCACGCAGCTTCTCGCTGACGTGAATCACGCTGTAGCGGCTGTGCGGCTCGTCCCCCAGGCCGGTGATATAGGCGATGACGCCCGAGCCTGCAATCTGGTGATCGTCGCGGAAAGCGACGATGTGCGGCGCGTCCGTCGCCTCCGACTTTGTGAGCACAGTAGGCCGTGAGAGGAATGAGGCGATGGCGGAGTACGGAATCGTCGGGATCGCTGCCGCGATCGGCGTGCTGCGCAACCGCGGCTCGAGCCGCAAGGCACTCGCCTCGACCAGCCGCACCTGCGGCCGGCCGTTACTGTCATACGCCAGGGCCAGCTTGTCGCCCGGGTAGATCAGGTGGGGATTCCTGATGTTCGGATTGATGTACCAGACTTCCGGCCAGTCCCAGGGGTCGCGCAGATACATCGAGGCGATGCCCCACAGGGTGTCGCCACGCTTGACCGTATAGGTCAGCGGCGCATTGGGATTGACCTGCGGCACCGGGGCCGCCGAGGCCTGTGGCTGCGTATCCGCGGCCGCGATTGCGGCCTGGGTAGCGGTCTGGCTGTCGCCAGTACCCTGAGCCGCGGCGGCCGGCGGCGCGGCTTCCTCCCGCGCGGCAGGTGCCGCGTGGCGGGAGCCGTGCAGTAGAGAACAGCCGGCCAGCGCGACCGACAGGGCAAGACCCACCGCCAAGCGGGTCCGAAAAGCTAGACTCGAGACCATCCTCCACCCCGCCTGCGACCAGCTTGAAGGGCGCGTTATAATCGCATGCCGGTATCCGCTGCAGGGCGACTTAATGTCAAGTTGTGCGCTCTGTCACGGGCCGGACCGGCCGCTGCATCCCCTTGAACCGTTGTCTCCCGCCGCAATCCAAGCCCACATGGCGATTAGAACCATTCTCGAATTCCCCGACCCCCGATTGCGCACCCGCGCGCTGCCCGTCACGCGCTTCGATGCGGACCTCCATCGGATCGTGGGCGATATGCTGGAAACCATGTACGCCGCACCCGGGATCGGCCTGGCTGCGACGCAGGTGGACGTTCACCAGCGGCTGGTCGTCATCGACATCTCGGCCGATCGCAGCGATCCCCTCATCCTGATCAATCCGGAGATCCTCACCCGCGAAGGGGAGATTGCCACCGAGGAGGGCTGTCTCTCGGTGCCCGGATATTTCGATGAGGTGAAGCGGGCGGCCAAGATTCGCGTCCGCGCCCACGACCGGGACGGCAACGTCTTCGAGCGCGATTGCGATGACATGCTGGCGGTCTGCGTCCAGCACGAGATGGATCACATCGACGGCAAGCTGTTCGTCGATTACCTCTCCAGCCTCAAGCGCGAGCGCGTCCGCAAGAAGCTGGAGAAGGAGCGCAAGGAGCGTGCGGCGTCGTCCGCGCCCGAGCGCCGCCGCCGTGCTTTGTGATTATTGGCTAAAAGTCGCCCGCGGCGCCCAATAAGAATACATGCGCATAGCATTTGCGGGCACGCCGGAGTTTGCGGTGCCGACGCTGCTCGCCCTGATGAGCTCGCAGCATCAGCTGGTGGGCGTGTTGACTCAGCCCGATCGGCAGCGAGGGCGGGGGCGGCACGTGAGTCCTTCGGACGTGAAGGCGGCAGCCGGGGCCTCGATACCTGTCGCGCAGCCGGCGACGCTGCGGTCGCCCGAGGACCGGGCGCCGCTAGCTGCTTGGAATCCCGACGTATTGGTGGTCGTTGCCTATGGGCTCATCCTGCCGAAGGCGGTTCTCGAGATTCCGCGGTTGGGATGTGTGAACGTTCATGCGTCCCTGCTGCCGCGGTGGCGTGGCGCGGCGCCGGTCGAGCGTGCCCTACTCGCGGGCGACGAGACCACTGGGGTGACGATCATGCAGATGGAGGCGGGCCTCGACACCGGACCCATTCTGCTGCAACGGGCCATGGCAATAGAGCCGCGCGAAACAGCCACCGGCCTCCGCGACAAACTTGCCGCCGAGGGTCCGCCCCTGCTGCTCGAGGCGCTGCAGGGATTGGCCGACGGCAGCCTGCACTCCCGCGCGCAGCCGGTGGAGGGTGTCACCTATGCCCGCAAGCTGGAAAAGGGTGAGGCACCCATCGACTGGCGCCGGCCGGCGGTCGAAATCGATCGGCAGGTCCGTGCCCTCCAGCGCTGGCCGGTGGCGGAGACCGTGCTGTCCGACCCTGGCACCGGCGCAGCCGAGCGCCTTCTGATCCATGCCTCCCGAGTGGCGCCCGCGGGTGACGCGGCCCCGACGGGCCGGCCGGGGTACATCATTGAGACCGATGGCCGGCACGGGGAGGGGTTTATCCGGGTGCAATGCGGTGCGGGTGCGCTGGACCTCCTGACTTTGCAGCGCCCCGGAGGGCAGCGCCTGGCGGCTTCGCTGTTCACCCGTGGACCACGAGCGCTGGGACCGTCGATGCTGCTGGGCGGAGTGATTTGAGCGGCGGGACAGGGAATCCCGGCGCACAGGCTCTGGCCGAGGCCGCCCGCGCGGTCGCTGCCATCGTGCAGGGCCGATCGGCCGACGACGCGCTGACAGGCGCGGAGGCAGGCCCGCGACGCTCCGCCGTCCGCGCCATCGCGCTCGGCACCGTGCGCTGGTATTTGCGCCTGCGCCCCGCGGTGGCTGCGCTGCTCAGCGCACCCGCCACGCTGTCTCCCGAAGTGCTCGCGCTGCTGATCTGTGCCGCGCATCAGATCGAGTATTCGCGCGATGCTCCAGCGCTCGTGGTGAATCTCGCGGTCGACGCGACGCGGGTAATGGCCCAACCCCGCGCCGCAGGGCTGGTCAATGCCGTCCTGCGCCGCTTTGTTCGCGAGCGTGCGGCACTACTCGCCGCCGGGGACGGGGATCCGGCTATCCGCGCTGCCCATCCGGGCTGGCTGGTCGCGGCGCTGGCCGCGGCCTGGCCTGAGCAGTGCGGCAGCATTCTGGAGGCGAACAACGGGCATCCGCCCATGGTGCTGCGCTTGAATACCCGCCGCCGGCCGTCCGCGGACTACCTCGGCGACCTGGCGGCCGCAGACCTGCACGGGTCGCTCGTGGACTGGAGGGCCGCCCAGGATGGATTCGCAGCAGTGACACTCGACCGGCCCGTCCCCGTCCGGCTCCTGCCCGGCTTCCAGGAGGGCTGGGTGTCCGTGCAGGACTCCGGGGCACAGGTCGCCCCGCTGCTATTGCAGGCGCAGCCGGGTATGCGCGTGCTCGATGCCTGCGCCGCCCCTGGCAGCAAGACCAGCCATCTGCTCGAGGCCGCTGCCGGTCCGCTCGATCTGACTGCCGTGGACATCGACGCCGGCCGGTTGGGCCGGATTGCCGAGAACCTGCAAAGGCTCGGCCTCGTGGCGCGGCTGGTTGCGGCGGACGTGCGCGACCCCGGCGCCTTCTGGGACGGGCGGCCCTACGACCGGATCCTGGTGGATGCCCCCTGCTCCGGGACGGGGGTGATTCGCCGCCATCCCGATATCAAGCTTCTGCGCCGCGCGGACGACGTGGCAGCCTTCGCCCGCACCCAGCTCGAGATCCTGAAGGCCGCTTTCGGCATGCTCGCCCCCGGGGGAAGGCTGGTATACGCGACCTGCTCCGTCCTGCCCGCTGAGAACGAAGCCGTGGTGGCGCGGCTTCTCAACGAGGAGCCGCAGGCGCGTCCGGGACCCATGCCGCGCGGTGAAGCCCTGGCGCCGGGCGGCATCGCCGCGGCGGCCGGCACCCAGCTGCTTTGCGGAGGAGCGGCGGGAAGCGATGGGTTCTATTATGCTTGTCTCGAAAAGACAACGCGTTGAACCTGAGTCCAGCGTCTCAGGTCCGAGAGACTTAAGTATCTGCCGTTGCATTCATGCCACGACGGTTCTCACCACTGGATCGCACCCTTACAGCGCCGCGCACGGCTCGCTGGTCGAATCTGATCGGTTTGGCCGGGGTTCTGCTCCTCGTGCTCTCGAGCACGCTGGCGCTCGCGGATGCGTTGGACGGGGTGCTGGAGGTGAGCTCCGCCTACGTCAACTTCGACCAGGGCGTCATCCAGCTCTATGCCAGGGTCCAATACCCGCTGAATCCGGCGATCCAGAAGGCGCTGCAGGACGGGGTGACGCTGACGTTCGATCTTGAGGCGCGAGTTGACCGGGTGCGTCACCTCTGGTTCGACTCGAACGTCGTCGACCTCACCTTTCAGCGTGAGCTTGCTTATCACGTGGTCACTGACCGGTTCGTGGTCCGCGACGTGCGCAGCGGTGATGAGAAGAGCTTCGATACGCTCAAGGAAGCGCTCGCGTACCTCGGCAAGGTCGAGGCGTGGCCCGTTCTCGTCGAGCCGCAGCTCGATGGAGGCCGCTATATCATCAGCGTGCGCGCGGGCGTGCGGCGCGGCAAGCTGCCCTCATCACTGCGCGCGCTGCTCTTCTGGACGGATGACTGGCAACGCGTGAGCAAGTGGTACTCATGGTCCCTGCCGGTATGAGCGGCGAGCGCGACGCGGCACAGCGACTGCGCGCCCGCCGCCGCGGCGCCTGGTCGCTGGCGCTGTGGGGTGTCGTCGGCCTTGGCGCGCTGCTGCTGCTGCTCGCCAAGAGCGTGCAGAACTCCGCCGAGTTCGGCCGCCTGCAGCCCTGGATCCTGCTGCTCAACCTCGCCGGAGTCTTCACCCTCGTCGTGCTGCTGGTGCGCAAGCTCTGGCAGCTGGTGCGTGACTACCGCAACCACGTGCCGGGCTCGCGCCTGACGGCCCGCACGGTGATCATCTTCGGCTCGCTGGTGGCGGCGCCGGTCCTGATCGTCTACCTGTCGTCGCTCCAGTTTCTCAACCGCGGCATCGACAGTTGGTTTCGGGTGGAGGTGCGCCAGGGGCTCAAGGACGCATTGGTCCTCTCGCGCGCGGCGCTCGACCTGCGGGTTGAGGAATGTTCGCGGCGCACGGAGCTGCTCGCGCGCGCACTGACGATGCGCTCGGGCGTGGAGATCCAGACGCGCCTCGATGAGGAACGGCGCGCGACGGCAGCCTCGGAGATCGTCCTTTTCGGCGGTGACGAGCGCATTCTCGCGGCGAGTCTCGACAACCCGCTGGCCAGCGTACCGCTCGCCCCGCCCGTGGACCTCGTCCGTCGCGTGAGCGAGCATCGCCCCTATGTCAGCCTCGAGCCGCAGTCGCGGGGCGAGTACGTCATCCGGATCGGTGTGCCGCTCAGCGATTCGCAGTCGAGCCCGGACGATCGCTACGTCATGGCGCTCTATCCGGTGCCGACACAGCTCTCGGGGCTTGCCGAGGCCGTGCAGCGCTCCTATTCGCAATACGGCAATCTCGCTGCGCTGCGAGAGCCGCTCAAGTACAGCTTCAGCCTGACACTGACGCTGGTGGTGCTGCTCGCCATGTTGGCGGCGTTCTATGGCGCCATCTTCTCTGCGCAGCGGCTCGCGCGTCCGGTCCAGGATCTCATCGCCGGTACCCGCAAGGTCGGCAAGGGCGACTTCGACACGCGCCTTCCCCTGCCCTCGCGCGATGAGATGGGATTCCTGGTGCATTCGTTCAACGACATGACCAAGCGCCTGCGGCGCGCGCACGAGGAGGCGACCCGCAGCCAGCAGGCCGTCGAGCGCGAGCGCGAGCGGCTGGCGATCATCCTGGCCCGGCTCTCCACCGGCGTGCTCGCCGTGGATCGGACACTCACCGTGCGCATGGCCAACGAGGCGGCGGGCGCCATCCTGGGCACTGACCTCTCGGCGGCGACCGGCCGCTCGCTGCCCGAGCTGTCGGCGAACAACGAGCGCCTGGGGCAGTTCGTCGCGGCGCTCGCGGTGCGCTTCGCGCGCGGCCGCGAGGAGTGGCGCGAGCAGCTCGATCTCGAGGGTGCGCCGACACATGGGGCCATGGGGCGCCGCAATCTCATGTGCGCCTGCACGGCGCTGCCCGGGGAGGGCGGCGACATGGGTTACGTCATCGTATTCGATGACATCACGACACTGCTGCAGGCACAGCGGGATGCCGCCTGGGGCGAGGTCGCGCGCCGGCTGGCGCACGAGATCAAGAATCCCCTTACCCCGATCCAGCTCTCCGCCGAGCGCCTGCGCCGGCGCCTGCTCGCCAGCATGGCACCGCGCGATGCGGAGATCCTCGAGCGGGCCACGCACACCATCGTGCAGCAGGTCGAGACCATGCAGCAGATGGTGAACGCGTTCAGCGAGTATGCCCGTGCGCCCGAGATGCGCGTCAGCCGCTTCAGCCTGAACCAGCTGGCCACCGAGGTCGCGGAGCTCTACCGCTCCCAGGACCCGCGCGCAGCCATCCACCTGAGCCTCGATGACCGGCTCGAAGGCATAGAGGCCGACCGCGGGCGGGTGCGCCAGATCCTCAACAACCTCGTCACCAACGCGCTCGAGGCGCTCGAGGGCACGCCGCAGCCGCGCCTCGAGATCGCGACCCGGCTCGAGGGTGCTGAGGACGGCCAATACGCGGCGCTGGCGGTGTGTGACAATGGGCCCGGATTCCCGCGCGAGCTCCTGGGACGGGTCTTCGATCCCTACGTCACGAGCAAGCCCAAGGGCACGGGCCTTGGGCTCGCGATCGTGAAGAAGATCGTCGAAGAGCATGGCGGCCGGATCGAAGCCGATAACCGTCCGGAGGGCGGCGCCCGTGTCCGGGTGCTGTTACCCGTCGTCGACAGCACGCGGGCGGCGGCCGGTACGCGCGACCGAAGAGAGCAATTGCGGAGAGAGAGAGCATGAGCGCTCCACACATTCTGGTGGTCGATGATGAGGCGGACATCCGCGGCCTGCTGAAGGAGATCCTCTCCGAGGAAGGCTATGAGGTAGACGTCGCGGCCAACGCCGCCCAGGCACGCGCCTCGCGCGCGCGGCAGACGCCCGACCTCGTGCTGCTCGATATCTGGATGCCCGATGTCGACGGAATCACGCTGCTGCGTGAGTGGTCCGCATCGGTGGCGGACGGCTGTCCTGTCGTCATGATGTCGGGTCACGGTACGGTGGAAACCGCCGTCGAGGCCACGCGCCTCGGCGCTTTCGACTTCGTGGAAAAGCCGCTGTCACTGGCGAAGCTGCTGCGTACGGTGGAACGGGCACTCGATGCCGGCAGGCGGCGCCGCCAGTCGGGCAAGCTGCTGGTGCCGGCGCTGATGGTGCCGGCCGGCAAGAGCAAGCTGATGCAACAGCTGCGTACCGAGCTGCAGCAGATCGCCAGTCACTCTTCCTCGGTGCTGCTCATCGGCGAGCCGGGCTCCGGCCGCGAGGCTTTCGCCAGGTATCTGCACGAGCGGGGGCCGCGCGCCGGCTCGCCCTTCGTGACGCTCGTCGCCAGCAGCCTGCGCGAGGCCGAGGCGGAGAGCCGGCTGTTCGGCCGCACCGAGAGCGGCAACCGCCACCCGGGCCTCCTCGAGCAAACCGCCGACGGCACACTCTTCGTGCAGGAGATCGATGATCTGCCCCCCAGCGCCCAGCGCCTGCTCGTGGGCGCTCTCGAGTCAGGGCGCTTCACGCCGATTGGCGCCGCGGAGCCGGTCGAGCTGCGCGCACGTCTGGTGTCCTCGGCGCAGCCGGGCATCGAGAGCAGGGCCGGCGCCGACGGGCTGCGCCGTGACCTGCTGGCACATCTCAACACCCTCATCGTCAGGGTGCCGCCGCTGCGCGACTACGCCGAGGACGTCCCCGAGCTGCTGCGCCAACAGGTGGATCGCATCGTCGACACCGAGGGGCTGCCGTTCCGCCGTTTCAGCGTCGCGGCGCAGAACCGCATGCGCAACTACCCCTGGCCCGACAACGTGCGCGAACTGAAGAATCTGGTGCACCGTCTGTTGATCCAGGGTGGCGGTGAGGAGATCAGCCTCGATGAGATCGAGCGCGAGCTCGCGGTGCAGGCTCCTCCGGGTGAGCCGCTGGTCAAGCAGGACCTGCTGGCGCTGCCGCTGCGCGAAGCCCGGGAGCAGTTCGAGCGTGCCTACCTGCAGCAGCAGCTGTTGCTCTGCAACGGCAAGGTGGGGCAGCTGGCGAAGCGCGTTGGGATGGAGCGCACGCACCTCTACCGCAAGCTGCGCTCGCTTGGTCTCGATTTCCGCTCGATCGCGGAGGACTAAATTGTCGGGAGCAATTTGCAACGCCAAGCGCTCGCGCTTGGCGGCCCCGCAGGGGTGAGGCCCAGGATGGGCCGAATATTGAGTCGCCGAGACTCATTCTAATGACGGGCCGAGTGCCGGTGGCACGCAACTGTTGTATCCTCGGGGAGACAACGTTGTCGGAGCGTGACAACTGACAGCCAAGGCGGTTACTGCCGGTAAGGGACTGCGCCTGCTCATCGTGGAGGACGTGGCCGCCGAGGCCGAGCTCGCGGTCCGGCACCTCGCTTCCGGCGGGATCCCGTGCATGCCGCGGACCGTGGCGGACGAGCGGCAGTTCCGCGCGGCTCTGGAGCGCTTCCGCCCCCATCTCATCCTTTCCGACTTCACGCTGCCTGCCTTCGACGGCCTGGCGGCGCTGGCAATCGCCCGTCAGGCGGCGCCGGACATCCCCTTCATATTCCTTTCCGGCACCATCGGCGAGGAACGGGCGATCGAGGCGCTGCAACGCGGTGCGGTCGACTACGTCCTGAAGAGCAACCCTGCGCGGCTCGTGCCGGCGGTGCACCGTGCGCTGCGCGAGGTGGCGGAGCGCGCCCGGCGCCGCGCCGCGGAGCGCGAGATTGCGCGCCTGACACGCAGACTGAAGATGCAGAGCGGGATCAACAGCGCCGTGATCCGCATCCGCGACCGGGACGAGTTGCTGCGCGAAGCCGGCCGCTTGGCATATGAGGTCGGCGCCTATGACTGCGTGATCGTTTTTCGCGTCGGCACCGATGGCCGCACCGCCACTCCCTGGCACTGGCTCGGCACCGACGACTCGACGGGAATCATCCCCGCCGAGCTGACGATCGGCGATGGCGCGGAACCCGACAGCAGCCTGACCGGACGGGCTCTGCGCACAGGTGAAATCGCACTGTGCGCCGATCTCAGCCGCTCGGAGCCGCCGGTGGCGATCCGCGACAAGCTGTTGCAGGCCGGTCTGCGCTCGCTGGTGGTGCTGCCGCTGATCGTCGACGGCGCTCCGGTCGGCGCGCTGGCGCTAGCATCCCGCGAGGCGCACGTCGTCGGCGACGAGGAGTTGCGACTGCTGCAGGATGTGACTGTCAACCTCTCCTTCGCGCTGCGCTACCAGCAGCAGGAGCATGCTGCCCAGTATCTCGCCTCCTTCGACCCGTTGACCGGCCTCGCCAAGCGAACGTTGTTCTGTCATCGGCTCGATCAGCGCCTGCACAACCGGGCCACCCTCGAGAGTGCGCCCACGGTGGTCGCATTCGACGTCATGCATCTCAGCAAGGTCAATGACAGCTTCGGACGGCATGTGGGCGACCTGCTGCTGCAAGCGGTCGCCAAGCGACTCAAGTACCACCTGGCGGATGATGATCGCCTCGGCTACCTCGGCGGCGGCACCTTCGTGTTGGTGTTGCCACAGGAGGAGACCTCGGCGGAGAGCGTCACGACGCTGCTCGAGAACACGGTTTTTCGCGAGCCGTTCCACATCGAGGGGCGGGTGCTGCGCACTTCCTTTCGCTCCGGCATCGCGCGCTCGCCGGCCGACGGCAAGGAAGGCAACACCCTGGCACAGCGGGCGGAGGCGGCGCTCAAGCAGGCGAAGGAGGCGGGCGAGCAGTACCTGCACTACCAGATCGAGATGCACAGCGACATCGCCGAGCGGCTCGCGCTCGAGCATCGGCTGCGCGCCGCGCTCGATGAGCGGCAGTTCGTCCTGCACTACCAGCCGCAGGTGAGCATCGCCAGCGGCCGCATCGAGGGTGTGGAGGCCCTGCTGCGCTGGCAGGACCCGGAGCAGGGACTGGTTCTTCCCGGGCAGTTCCTCCCGGTGCTCGAGTCCTCGGGAATGATCGTGGCGGTCGGGGAATGGGTGCTGCGCCAGGCGGCGGCGGATTGTGTGCGCTGGGGCCGCGCCGGATTCGGGCATCTGCGCGTCGCGGTGAACGTGTCGGCGCACCAGATCCGGCGCCGGACATTCGCCGAGCATGTGCTCGCGGCGGCACGGCCGTGTCTCGACGCAGGCTGTGGACTGGATCTCGAGATCACGGAGACCGGGCTGTTGCACGACGTCGAGGGTGCGAGCCGCAAGCTGCGGGAGCTGCGCGCGGCGGGGCTGCGCATTGCGCTCGATGACTTCGGCACGGGTTATTCCTCGCTCGGGCTGCTGTCGAAGCTGCCCGTGGACCTGGTGAAGGTCGATCGCTCGTTCATCACGGGTCTGCCGCAAGACAAGGCCAGCGTCACGTTGGTGTCGAGTGTGATCGGGTTGGCGTCGGCGTTCGGGCTGAAGGTCGTCGCGGAAGGAGTCGAGACGGAGGGGCAGCTCGAGATGCTCAGGCGGCTGGGCTGCGATCACTCGCAGGGCTACCTGCATTCCCGGCCGGTGCCGGCCGAGCAGTTGGAGAAGCTGCTGCGGGAGCAGGCCACGGCGAGCCCCCGCCGCTGACCGTCACTTCTTTTTTCTTACCTTGGCTCGCGCCGCGCCTGATTTCGCACCGCGCCGGGGCGGCGCACGGCGCGCCGCCGTCCTGGACGGTGATTTGCTGCGCTTTGCGGCGCGCGCCCGCGCAGTTGTTTTGCTCCTCGTCGGCCGGCGTGGCATGGCTTTGCTGCCGGCTTTCGCGCCCGACTTTTTTGGCCGCCGCTTGCGTGCTGCCGCCTTTGCCGGCGCATCGACGCCGCGCAGCTGATCGAGAATCGCCGGGTTCTCCAGCGTCGAGACATCCTGCGTGATCTCCTCGCCGCGCGCGATCGCGCGCAGCAGGCGACGCATGATCTTGCCGGAGCGCGTCTTCGGCAGATTGTCGGCGAAGCGGATCTCGTCGGGCCTGGCGATGGCCCCCAAATGCTCCGCCACCCACGTGCGCAGCTCGTTGACGAGCGCGCCCGTATCGCCGGTCGGGCGCTGCCCACGGCAGACGACGTAGGCGAATACCGACTCGCCCTTGATCTCGTGCGGCTTGCCGACGACGGCGGCCTCGGCGACCCGTGGGTTGGAGACCAGCGCGGACTCGATCTCCATGGTGCCGAGCCGGTGACCGGCGACGTTCAGTACGTCGTCGATGCGGCCCATGATCCAGAAGCAGCCGTCCTTGTCGCGATGGGCGCTGTCGCCCGCCACGTAGAAGCGCTGGTCGAATTTTTCCCAGTAGGCGGCGAGATAGCGCGCGTTGTTGCCCCAGATGGTGCGCAGCATCGACGGCCACGGCTTCTTGATGACCAGGTAGCCGCCGGCGTCGGACCGAGTGACGGACTTGCCGCGCTCATCGACGATGTCCGCCTCCACGCCCGGCAGCGGCAGCGTGCACGAGCCCGGCTTGGTGTGCGTGATTCCGGGGAGCGGCGAGATGAGGATGACGCCGGTCTCCGTCTGCCACCACGTGTCAACGATCGGGCAGCGGCCGCGGCCGATCACCCGGTGATACCACATCCATGCCTCGGGGTTGATCGGCTCGCCGACACTGCCGAGCAGGCGCAGTCGCGACAGGTCGTAGCGTGCCGGTATCTCGTCGCCGAGCTTCATCAAGGCGCGAATCGCCGTCGGCGCGGTATAGAAGATACTGATGCCCTGGTCCTGGCAGATCTTCCAGAAGCGTCCGCCATCGGGGGTCGTCGGGGCACCCTCATACAACACGACGGTCGCGCCGGCGGCGAGCGGCCCGTAGGCCACGTAGCTGTGGCCGGTCACCCAGCCGACATCCGCGGTGCACCAGAAGACATCGTCATCGCGCAGATCGAACACCCACTGGGTCGTCAGTTTCGCGCCGAGGAGGTAACCGCCGCTCGAATGTTGGATTCCCTTGGGCTTGCCGGTCGAGCCGGAGGTGTAGAGCAGGTAGAGCGGGTGCTCCGCCTCCACCCATTCCGGTTCACAGACCGACTCCTGACCCGCGAGTACCTCGTGCCACCAGAGATCGCGCCCGTGCCGCATGGCTACCGGCCGGCCGGTGCGCTTCAGGACGATGACGCGCTCCACGGTCTTGCAGCCCTCGGCCAGCGCCTTGTCCGCCGCAGCCTTGAGCTCGATCGAGTTGCCGCCGCGCCAGCCGCCATCGGCGGTGATCAGCATTTTGGCGCCTGTGTCCTCGATGCGGTCCTTCAGGGCAGGGGCGGAGAAGCCGCCGAACACCACCGAGTGAATCGCGCCGATCCGGTTGCAGGCATGTAT
>JBOIAB010000349.1:0-9992 GCA_050738635.1 Steroidobacteraceae bacterium | reverse complement strand
ACCTGACAGCGTGGCGCAAGGGCGGCCACCTGTCCGATGAGTCGGCCGTGAAGTTGGCCGAGCTGGCCGGCCTCGATCCGGTCGAGACGGTGCTGCGGATTGCCGCGGAGCGCAACGGGGGTATTAGCGCCGATATTTTCCGCCGCGCGCTCGCCCGACTCGCGCCGATTGCCGCGAGCATTTTGCTCGCGTTAGGTTTGTTGTTTGGCGGCGCTGCGAAGCCGGTTTCCGCAGCGGTTGCGCACTTGTCAAGTGCTCAGACTTCGCTTGCCCCTATATATATTATGCGTAGTAATGTCCAATGGCATTAGCCTCCTTGCGAATCATAGGCTTCAGAGCCGATGACACCATCTCTACAGCCGTCCAGGGAGATCACGGCCGCTGACTGATCATTGATGTCACCGGCAAGGGACCGCCTGTTCCACTGAAGGTGACATCAATTCCCGAGTGTTTTGGCCGGAAGTGGCGGAAATTATCGACTCGGATCATCAAGGAGCCCACTGCCGCCTTCTGATCCCAGAGTCGGGGCCAGGACCGGGACCCGAGAAACCCGTCCGTGGTCCGGTGCGCGATGATGAATGCCCGCAGCTCCTCGGCGAGTTCGTTGCGAGGCCGTCGAGCACGGACTGATCGAGCGCCTTCCGCAAGTCCGAGGGCTCAAAGCCCTCGATCCGGTGGGTTGGACCTGCCCCGCTTCCGTGGACGGGTAGTTATCTCCGATCGATCTTCGTCTTGGATCTTTTTTCTATCGAGTCTTCTCCTTTCAGCGGCGAAACCGTCGCGCAGTCTCACGCCAAAGGCGGGAGAAGTCCGAGCCCGAAAAGGACGCCAGCGCTTCAGTGTACCGCGCAGTTCGTTGGAAATAGCCTTTTCCCCGAGACCGCGAGGGAAAGCGACCGCGTAGGAAGCCCTATAAGCGGCGATCTCGGGTATACCCGCTACCCTGACACCCCTGGAAATCGGCCGGTGAGAGGTTTGAGCGATCATGCGCCGGCCGCTTCGCGCTCGAGGGCGTAGCGCTCGTAGTTGACCGGAGAACGATAACCCAACGCAGAATGACGCCGATGGGGATTGTACCAACCTTCCAGCCAATCAAAGATCGCGATCTTCGCTTCTGCCTGGCTCTTGAAGCGCCGGCGGCTGAGCACTTCGCGCTCGAGCGTGGCGAAGAAGGACTCCGCCATCGCGTTGTCGTACGCATCGCCCACGGTTCCCATCGAAGGCATGATGCCGGCCTCACGGCAGCGCTTGCCGAAGGCGTAGCTGGTGTACTGGGTACATCTTCCGCGGAAGCCGACAAGCTGTTTCGTGAGCTCGTGATGCCTGTACTCCGATCGGCGTCCGCCCTAGCAGCGAGTGGGCTCCCCCGCCCGGATTCTTACGACCCCGCGGGCGATTTGAACCGCCGTAACCAATATCCGGTGACGAGGAAGGTCACGCCGCCGATTGCGCTGATCAGATCCAGGTAGTGACCAGGGGTCGCAGGGCGCCCCCAGCCCATTTCAGACAGCAATCGCAAGGTCTCGGCAATGTGAGTTAGTACGACGACGACCAGGAGGATGGCCCCAAGAAGCTGCACAATCGCAGGGAGCGTCGGCTTTCGGGTGATGCTCAGCGTCGAGAAGACCACAAGAAGCGTAACCGCGCCACTGACAATGAGCAAACTTGGTTTCACGGTCTGAACTCACTATGGATCAGCTATTCCGCTGACGCTACGGCAGGCGGTACTCGTCGTCGAGTTGGACGAACGGCGACAAAAGACTACACGCGATCGCGCCTTCGTCGCAAGGCATCGGGGAGATGCCGCCGTTCAGTGTCCGAGCCACGAAATTGGCGCACCACCGCTGGCGCTCGCAGGGTTCAGGGGGCAGGAGGTCGAGGGACCGCGGACGACAGCGAGCGTTGGATTGTCTACCTCCAGGTTCGTTGTTGCACGCCCCGACATGTTAGAACTGGAGTGCCAGAAGCGTAGCGAGCGCGGCCTGCGCCTGCTCGAGCGAGGCGCGCAGTTGGATCGCCTCGGCCTCGGTCGCCAGAGCATTGGAGTCCACCCGCGCATAGTCCGCAAGACTCAGGTTGCCGCGCTGCAGGCTTTCGTGGGCTGCGGCTGCCGCCCGCTCGAGCCCCGATAGGCGCCCATCAAGTGCCTTGAGCTGGCGCTCCATGATTTGCGTTGCTCGAAAGACCTGGTCTGCCTGGTTGACAGCCTGATCGAGCCGGGCCTGATAGGCCTGGTGAAGGTACGCACGCGTGGCGCGCCCGATGGCGATGGGACCGCGATTGCGGTTGAAGAGCGGCAGCGTCAGGGTCACATCGAAGCCGATGGTCTGGATACCCTCCTCGGCGCTGCGGGCCTTCTGCACGTCGGCGCTGATCAGAGGAAACTGCGCAAGGATCGCCTCTCGTAGTCGTTGCTGCTCGCTTTCGTAGCCGGCCTGCAGCGCCAGAAGATCCGCCCTGTGCTGAGGGAGCGCGGCCAGAGCGGTGCGGAACTGTTGAGACGCGATGGGCAGACCCTCGGGTGCGCCCTGCAGAGGCAATCTCACACCAGGGGCGAGACCGAGGAGCTCATCGAGCGCATGTTGCGTCTGGTTCTCCTGAAGCTCGAAGGCGCGCCAGTCGGTCTCTGCCGCGTTCCAGGCGGCGAAATCGGCCGTGACGTCGCTCACCGTAACGTAGCGGCGCTTAAGCGACCTCTCGTCCTCATGATAGAGCCTGCCGAGGACCGTGCGTCGCCTGTCCAGCACACCGCGCAGCCTGCTTGCGGCTTGGGCCTCGATGAATAGCTCCCGGGCGCGCTCGGCAACCTGCCATTCCTGCCAGAGAATCTCGAGATTGATCTGCCGAACGCGCGTTGCCGCCGCATCTTTGGCTGCTCCTCGGGTGATGAGCGCCTGGATGTCCTCTGCGAGCGCGGCGCTGTAACCGGTGAAGAATGAGGATTTCGACAGTCCGCCCGAGATCTGCGGATCCGGTAGCAATCCCGCCTCGAGCAGCTGTGCGTGAGCCACGCCCGCCTGCAGGCGCTCCGCCTTGAGCTGCGGGTTGCCGACCACCGCCAGCGTAATGATGTTGGTCTCGGTGAATCCCTGGGAGGGATTGAGCGGCGCGGGCTTCAGTCCCGGCAGCCCGAGGCTTCCCGCCGGTACGGTGAGGGCGGGCCCCCGCGCAAGATCGGGCCCTGTGGGCACCGGTTTAGAATGGTAGATGGCACACCCCGCGAGCAGCGACGCGCAGCCTCCCAACAGACAGAGCGCGCCTCGGCGAGGCATGCCTCGCACCGCGCCCGCCCGCCCCGCACTCACTCGCTCCCTCACGCGTGCCGCTCCCCCGCAAGCTGCTGCCGGCGCCAATGTAAGTACAAAGCGGGAATCAAATTCGTGCTGCGGATGGCGCTCCAGGTGAGGCCGCCCAGGATGACAACCGCCAGCCCCTGCTCGGGAGCTGCGCCCTGGCCAAAGCCGAGCGCGGTGGGCAGCATGCCGAGTATGGCCGTCACCGCGGTGAGCACGATCGGCCGGAAGCGCACCTGAATGGCCTCGCGCACCGCCTCCTCGACCGGCATGCCGGCCGCTTCGTTCAACTTCGCCCGGTCGAGCAGGACGATGCTGTGGCGCAGGCCAATGCCGATCAGAGTCAAGAACCCGATGAGCCCCGTGGCATTGATGCCAACGCCGCTCAGGATCAACGCGATGGTGCCGCCGGTCACCGCGAGGGGGATCTCGAGCAGCAGAAGGCCCGGGATCAACAGCCCATCGAACTGCAGGATGAGGATGCCGACCATCAGGAGGAACGCGGCCACCGCGGCGAGGAGTAGCCCGAGCGCCGCCCGCTCGAGCTCGGCATACAGACCCCCGAAGGCGATACGGTAACCCGGAGGGAGCTTCAGGCCCTGCAGCGCCCGCTGCGCCGCCGCCACTGTGTTGCCCAGCGTCCCGTTCGGTGTCGCGAGGATGTCGAGCGCACGGGCTCCGGCGATGTGGCGGATCTGATTCGGTGTCTCAACCAGGTTGAGGTTCGCGAGCTGTCCGAGCGGCGTCCAACCATCGGTGCGGATCGGTAGCTGTGCCAGCGCCGCGAGCGACTTCTCCGGGGCATCCGCCAGGCGCACATACAGGTCGAGCGGTACGTTGCCGTCGGGGACCTGGGCGAGCACCTCGCCGTTCAGAAGCGGATTCACCTGTGTGTAGAGCTGTGCGGGTGTCAAGCCATAGGCAGCGAGCGCACTCGTCCTCGGGACGATCTGCAGCTGCGTGACGGGGTAGCCATCGCTGTTGAAGATACCGGAGAGTGCGGGAATCGGGCGCAACCGAGCGGTGATCTCATCCGACAGGGTGCGCAGCTCCTGCACGCTGCTGCCGAACACATGGATGACGAAGGGCTGCGGCAGGCCTGAGAGGCTCTCGCCGAGGCGCTCGATGGTGGGCGTGTCCACCGACAGCTGCACCCCCGGCAGCCGGGACTCCCGCTGAATCCGCTCTCCGATCTGATCGAGCGCGTTGACACTGATGCCGGGCTTGAGCGCCACCTGCAACTCGCCCGCGTAGGCAGGCTCGGTGTAGGTGGTACTCGCCGAGGAGCCGATGCGCCCGAAAACATGCGCCACCGCGGGATCTGCGAGCAGGCGCCGAGTCATCTGATCGACGGCGGCACGAGTGTCGAGGAGCGAGCTACCGGGCGGCAGGGCGAAGGACTCGAGGAGCACCCCCTCGTTGGGCAGCGGGAGGAAGTTGATGGGCACCAGCACGAGCCCCACGAGGCTCAGGAGCAGCACCCCGAAGGTGATCGCGAGGCTCAGGCGTGGGGTTCTCGAGACCAGGTTGAACAGCCGCTCGTTCCAGTGCCGCATCCGCCCGAGCAGGCGTTGACCGGCGGTCGGCTCGCCGCCCGGAGCGGCGCGGATAAAGCCGAGTCCCATCGGAATGAGACTGAGAGAGACCAGGAGCGAGGCGAGCAGCGCGAAGGTCATCGCGAGTGAGAAGGGAATGAAGAAGAGGCCGACCAGCCCGCCGACGAAAAGGAGCGGCACGTAGATCGAGACGTTGCTCAGCGTGCCGGTGATGTCCGGGATCACGATGCTCCTCACGCCCCGCCAGATCCCCGCCCAATGCTCATCGCCCTCCTCCCAGCAGTGATAGATGCTCTCGAGCACGATGATGGCATCGTCGGCGAGCAGCCCCACGGCCACCGTGAGCGCCCCGAGAGTCATCAGATTCAAGTCCTGCCCGGCGAAATAGAGCGTCGCGATCGCGATTGCGAGCGACATCGGGATGCTGCAAGCCAGCACCCAGATGCCGCGGCCGGCGCCGAGCACCCAGAAGAGCACCGCGACCGCGAGCGCCATGCCGATGAGAAGATTGCGGCCGAGGTCCACCCCGATCAGGTGCACGATATGGGCCTGGCTGTACGTGCGGACCCAATGCACGCCGGGAGGGAGCTGATTCAACGTCTCGGCGAGGGTGGCTTGTACCGCCCGATCCACCGGCGTCGTGGCCACTCCCGGCTGCTTGATGATCGTGAGCGCAACGCTCGAGCGACCATCGAGCGAGACCGCGTTGAGCGTCGGGACCGGTGCGCGCACGATGCGCGCGAGGTCGCGCAGGGCAATCGGCCCGTGTGGTCCCTGGACCGGAATCTCCTCGAGCTGCGCCACGTGAAGGGGAATATGACGGGCCTCGATGAGCACATCATTGTGGCCCTGCACCGTGTAGCCTGCGGGCTCGAGCAGCACCTGGGATTTGACCGCCTGCGTGACGGCCTCGATGGACACGCCGTACCCGTGCAGTGCGGCGAGGTTAGGCTGAATCCAGAGCGCCTCATCGCCCGCGCCATAGACGTTGACGAACTGGATGCCAGGTATCGCGCGCAGCGCTGGTGCGACATTGGCGAGCACCGCACGCTGCACCTCTGCCGGGGCAACATCCGTCGGAATCTGCGCCGTGTAGTCGGCCACCTCGTTGATAGCGTTGCCCATGATCTGGGCGAGCGGATTGGCACCGGCCGGCAGCTGCCCGCGCGCTCGATCGATCGCGCCGTTGACGGCCTGGAGGTCCTGCACGGGCGCCGTGCCCTCGCGAAATCGTACATCGATCTCGACGATGCCGTCTCCCATGGTGGAGCGAACGCTCTGCAAATCCGGCAGGGTCATGATCTGACCCTCGAGCGGATAGACGATGAGGCTCTCGAGCTCGCTCGCGGTGGCGCCGGGCACGTCGACGACAACGCTGATCTGCGGGAAGTTGAATTGCGGCAGCACTTCCACCGGGATGTGGACAAAGGCGTAGGCCTCATATCCAATGAGCGCGGCGAGCGCGAGTGCCCACAGCACCGGGCGCATGAGCACGTGCGGAGCGGGGCGGACGGCGGCCATGTGTCAGTCGGGCGGCGTGTAGTGCTGCGAGATGCCGCGGTGAAACTCGAGATATGCGTTCTGCACCACCACGCGCTCTGCGGGCGTGAGCCCGCGCTCGATATAGGTCTGCCAGCCGCGACTCGGCCCGGGAACCACCTCTTGGGGGCGGTCGCCCTTCGGAGTGCGCACCAGAACCCACCAGTGCGCCCGGTCGAGAATCAGCGCGCGCGTCGGCACGACGATAAGCGCGTGCGTCGGCCCTTCGAGTATCACTGCGCCTTTTTCCCCGTTGAACCAGGGAGCCGCGGACTTTCCCCTTCCGTCGACGGACAGGTCCGTTGCAAGCAACCCAACCGACTCGCCGCCATCCGGGGCGAGGACGGCGGATACGGCTACGACCTTCACGGGCACAGGCGGGCCGCCGGCAGCGGGCTCAAATCGCCCCGTCATCCCGACGCGGATCGACTGAGCGTCTCGACCGTAGTACCTGGCCGTGAGCCACAGGCCATTAGTGGTCTGCAGCGTCATGAGCGTTTGGCCGGCCGCCACGCGCTCACCCTCGGCCACGCTTACCGCGAGCACTGTTCCCGCCGACGGCACCCGCAGCGTGCTCATCGCCTGCGCGACTTCAAGTTGCGCACGCGCGGTGTTGAGGGCTGCCGTTGCTGCGGCAACAGCCTGCTCGGTGCTAAGCTGCGCGGTGAGCCGCTGGCGCTCGGCGGCGAGTTGGATGCGTGTGCTGCGAACGGCACCTTCCCGGCTCACGAGCAGGGATTGAATCTCAGGGCCGGTCAGCGTGGCGAGCGTCTCGCCCGCCTTCACCCGCGAGCCTGGAAACACGCGCAGCGCTGCCACTACGCCCGCCTCCACGGCGCGTACGGGAAGGACAGCGATCGGCTGGACCTGGCCGTAGGCCTGGAACTGCTCCCCCACAGACTGTGCGCGTACCGTCACCGTTGCGGATTCCGAGGCGGTAGACGCGCTGCGATCGGCCACCGCCGCGATGGCTGCATGGGCCGCGAGACACTCGACGACGATCACCGTCGCAAACGCCGCGCACCGTCGCACGGCCGACATGGTCAGGAGGTCAGTCCGAGCAAGGGGTGCATGACGCGCTCCCCGTAGATAACGCCGAGCGTCAGAGCGGTCAAGAGCACGGGAAGCAACAGGAGCGCTGCCCGCTCGACGCGGATGGTGCCTCGTGGGGGGGCAGCCGGCACCTCCGGCAGCGGCGCGAGCAGGCGTGACACGCGATCCCGCAGCGCGCGCGAGTCGCCGATCAGGCGCGCATGGGCCAGCTGCGTCCCGCTAAGCGAGGTGCGTTCCTCCGGTGTAATGCGGCTGAGATACCGCACTGACGCCAACACGGCGGCCGCGAGGTCCGCCCCATCGGCGCCGGCCGCGCGGGCCTCCTCGTCGCGCGCGAGTTCCAGCGCCCCAAGCCAGGTCTCAAGGCGCCTGCGCGCCGAGGGCCACGGCCACTGAAGGTCAGTGATCAACTGAGCGAGCAGGATGCGCAGCGGATCGCGATGCGCCGCGTGCGCACGCTCGTGCGCGAGCGCTGCGCGAATCACACCGTCATCGAGCTGCTTGGCGAGGAACGGAGAGAACAGGACCATCGGCCGGAGGAGCCCGACGGTCGAGACGCCGCACTCGGTCGGCTGGCGCAGCACCGCCCACGCCGCTCTCACTCCGGCGCGGACGAACAGCAAGGCAAAGGGCGCGCTGACGGCCAACACCACCCATGGATCGAGGGGGTCCGGCACCGGGTCAGGCTCGACGAGCGCCCAACCGCAGAGCCATGCCGCCACGAGAAGCAGCGGGACGACCGGACACCAGAGCCTGAGCCAGCTCCGGTGCTCGAGATCTCGGGCGCTACCACCGTTAGGATCGCGCCAGCGCCAGGACGCGAGCGGCTGCATCGCGAGGCCGCCGAGCAGCATGACCAGTATCGAAAGCAGCGACTCACGCTCCATGCTTCGACCTCCGGCGCGCGGCGACCGCCCGCTCGAGCTCCTCGAGGAGGGTTGGGTCGACGGCATCAACCGCCTCCACCAGCGCCGCGACCGCCGCGCGCGGGGTGGAACCCAGGAGACGTGCCACGGCATTGCGGGCCCGCTCACGCTCCACCTCCTCGCGCGCAACGCGGGGACGATAGAGGAAGGCGTTACCCCTACGTTGGCGACGAATCAGGCGTTTCTCGCGCAGCCGGTCGACGACCTTAGCGGTGGTCGTGTATACCAAACCCTTCGGCACCCCGAGCCGGTCGTGGAGATCCCGCACGGAGGCGGCGCCGAGCTGCCAAAGCTCGCTCAGCACGGCGTACTCGAGCTCATCGGCGGGCAGGCGGAAGCTCTCCATCGGCAGACGTTACGACCTCCGTCGTACAAATACAAGGCGCGCGGCGCGTCCGCGGTGAGCGCATCTCCGGGAACTCCTCATGGGACGCAGGATTAGGCATCGTGCTTCGAGCGCTCATTGCCGAACGCGCCGGATTGCAACGTCCTCATCAATCATCGACACCCGGCTGCCCCACGCATCAAGGTCGTACGAATTGTCTCGTTCGAGCTGGACCCCAGGCTGTTTCAGCCGTGAGCTGGGTGGCGGGATAATGGGCATGGGAACTCCTCTGCGCCTTGACTCTGGACCAAGGTCCAGGGTTTAGGATGACTGCCGAGAGGAGGGCGAGTCCACCATGAACTCCATCGGCATTGGAGCATTGGCCAAGCACGCTGGCGTGCGCGTCGACACGGTGCGCTACTACGAGCGCAACGGTCTTCTTGCGCCGAAGGTCCGCCTCGCGTCCGGGTATCGCCGCTATGGGGATGTCGAGCTTGCCCGTCTGCGCTTCATTCGACGCGCACAGGCACTCGGCTTCTCACTCAAGGAAGTGCAGGAATTACTCGCTCTGTCGAGCCAGCGCGATGTCGCGCGGGTGAAGCACGCCGCGCAGCAAAAGCTCGCGGATGTCGAGAGGCGGATTGAAGAACTGCAGCGCGTGCGAAACGGTCTGGCGACCTTGGTTGCGGCCTGTCCGGGACACGGCCGCGCGGCCGATTGCCCGATTCTGAATGCGCTCGGAGGGGAGGCCTCCCCGTGAATGCGCATCCCCCACAGGTCCGTCACCGGATTCAAGATCACCACTCGGGAAGCTCGACCGGACGACCGGGCACGCCCTCCCCTTCGCAGCAAGTCGACACGGTGTGCGGAATGACAGTGTCGGCCTACTCGGCGCATCGCATCGAGTTCGCCGGTCACGAGTACGTCTTCTGTTCGAATCGCTGCCGCGAGAGATTCCAGCTCGACCCCCGGCGCTACGCGCCGGGTGCCCCTTCGCGTGGTACGGCCTCCAATACCGTCCCCGTCGCAGCAGCTGCAGCCGTGGCCCCGGGCACGATCTACACGTGCCCGATGCACCCGCAGATCCGCGGCAGCGAGTCCGGGAGCTGCCCTATTTGTGGCATGGCGCTCGAGCCCCTTCAGCCAGCTGCCGGGAGCGGGCCGGGTCCCGAACTGCGCGATATGACTCGGCGATTCTGGATCGGTGCCGCCCTCGCCTTGCCGCTGCTTCTCCTCGAGATGGGCGCGCACCTCTCAATGGCGAGTCCGCAGCGGCTCCTTTCACCGCTGATTTCAGTGT
>JBOIAB010000348.1:0-13245 GCA_050738635.1 Steroidobacteraceae bacterium | reverse complement strand
ACCAACTCCTGGTCGCAGCTCCCCGGCGGCATCGATGAAGGGTTCCATGCGTTTGGGCCGCTCAATATTCAGGAGACCATCACCCTGACTGGCGCCAACAACGGCTACCAGGGAACGTTCCGCCTCACGCAGTACGTCAACGATGGCACCAAAACGCCGATCAACGACGTGAGCGGCGCACCTGTGGCATTCGTCGTCGTTGGTAAAGTGAGCGCGACGCGCGTAACGGTGCAGTGAGCCCGGCCGGCCGCCGCAGTGCTTCGACGGCGGCGGTCGGCGATTGAAATTGCAGCAACGCTGCGAATCCGCAATAGCCGCGTACGCATCGGATAGGAATAGCGATCCTAGGACAGATCCAGGACGAACTTTGTTCTGGGCGGATTGGTAATTGCCCAGCTCCAGAGCCCAGAACTTCGGGAGAGCCAACGCACCGAATTGGCCGGTCAGTGTCGGCAGAGCGCGCGGGCTAGCATGCTCGTAGAAACCAGGGAAGCAATCCCCGGCTGTACGCCGCGTCACCCGATATGCGCCGCACTCCGCCCCAGCACTCGCCCCCCGACCGTCGTCTCCCCGGCCGCGGTGCTCTCGTTCATGCTGGAATTCCACCCCCGATCTAGTGGCGGGAATTGCGCAAGTTTCCGGTTATTAGGGGGTACGCAGCAAACATCCGCTGCCGCCGCGGGAGGATCCATGATTCCGAGCTTCCGGGCCTGCCCTGCGCGGGCCACTGCGACCGCAGCGTCGGGCGAGCCGCCTCGCTACGACCCCACGCGTCCCCCTTTCGGGCAGCGGACGCCGAGCGACGTCCCGAGGGAAACCGCCGTGGCGGTCGCGGCCGATCTGGTGACGCGTCCGGCTAAGGCGTTACTGTCGTGAGCGCCATCATCAACCCGCGGCGTATGGCCTTCGACAGGCGCTTCTACGCCGTGGCATGCGTGGCCGCGTTTGCAGCCGCGTTCGCCGGTTTCGCGCGCACGTACTACCTGAAGTTCCTGTTCGGTACGCCGGCACTGCCGTGGCTGGTGCACCTGCACGGCGCGCTGATGACATCGTGGTTCGTGCTGTTCTTCACGCAGACCTGCCTGATCGCATCGCACCGCGTCAGCTGGCACCGACGGCTCGGCGTGTTCGGCGCGGGGCTGGCGTGCGCGATCCTCGTGATCGCACCGATTGTGCTCGTCCACGCGGTAGCGCGCGAGCTGCATGCACCGAGCGGCGATCGGTTCTTCGTGGTGATCTTCGGCTTCGATCTGGTGGTCCTTGCCGACTTCGCGATCCTGGTCGGCGGCGCTGTCGCGCTGCGCCGGCGCAGCGATTTCCACAAGCGTTTGATGCTGCTCGCCACGGTGAGCGTGATTCTTCCGGGGATCTCGCGTCTGCCGATCGGCGCATTCGCCGGCTTCGGGCTGTTCTACGCCTGCGTGTTGGTGCCGGTGATCGTCGACACCGTGCGCCATCGGCGCCTGCATCCCGTGTTCGGGTGGGGTGCACCGCTGCTGCTCGCATCGCAGCACTTGGCTTTCCTTGGCGCGAATACGCAAGTATGGCGGGATTTCGTCCTCCGACTGTTCGCATGACGCCGATTGTCATGAACGCCATTGCCAAGTCACGGCGCACGACCTTCGCCAAACGCCTCTACGCCGTGGCGTGCGTCACCGCGTTCGCGATCGTGTTCAATGACAACGGACCGCGAGCAACGCGTTCAATGCACGCTACCTGAACATCGCCGACATGCTGGCATTCGCGCTGTGGCAGACCGGCGACCCAGCGTTCCAGCCGAAGCATTGATTTTCGAGCGATCAGCGAGGCTCCCTGTATGAAAACGATCGCAGCGACCCATCCCGTGTATGCGCTATTCGCGCTCGCCATTCCGCTGTCGCTGGCGCTGCCCGCCGCGGTACTGGCCGAGGCCCCATTCTCCTTCGACACGGCCCCTGGCCGGCTGCCCAAGAACGTGGTGCCCGAGGACTACCGCATCACATTGGTGCCGGACGCCGAGGCGATGACCCTCGCTGGTGCCGAGTCGGTGACGCTGGAGTTCCGCGAGGCGTCGGACACGATCCGGTTCAATTCGCTGAACGAAAAACTCGCCAAGGTCCTGCTCGACGGCAAGCCGGTCAAGAGCGTGGTATCGGACGACCAGAGCCAGCTGACCACCGTGACGCTGGCCACGCCGGCGCCGGCAGGTGAGCACACCCTGAGTTTTGTTTATACCGGCCGGATCGAGACCAAACCGAAGGGCCTGTTCGCGCAGCCCTTCGTCAAGCCGGGCGGCGCCAAGGACCTGTTGCTATCGACCCAATTCGAATTTACCGACGCGCGCCGCATGTTCCCGTGCTGGGACGAGCCGGCGTTCCGCGCCACGTATATGCTGACCGTGACGGTCCCCTCGAAGTGGAAGGTGGTGTCCAACATGCCGGCGGCCAGGAGCGTCAAGCACGGCGCGACCACTACCACGACCTTCCAGCGTTCGCCCAAGATGCCGTCCTATCTGGTCGAGTTCTCGGCTGGTGACCTGGCGCGCGTCGTTGGACACGCCGGCAAGGTCGAGCTTGGCGTGTGGGCGGTGCGCGGGCAGGAGCAGTACGGCAAGGCCGCGCTGACCAACGCCCGGCAGATCCTGCTCGATTACAACGGGTACTTCGGCATGCCGTTCCCGCTGCCCAAGCTGGACTCGATCGCCATTCCGGGCGGCTTCAACGGCGCCATGGAGAACTGGGGCGCGATCACCTTTAACGACCAGTACCTGCTCGTCACTCCTGCCAGCACCCTGGACGATACGCAGCTGGCGTTTGCCATCCAGGCCCACGAAATGGCGCACCAGTGGAACGGCGACCTGGTGACCATGGGCTGGTGGGACGATCTGTGGCTCAACGAGAACTTCGCTTCATGGCGCGCCGCCAAGGAAACTGACGCACGCCACCCGAGCTGGAAATGGTGGGAGCTGCAAGACGAGGCCAAGGAAAACGCGATGGCCGCGGACGCCCAGCCCGATTCGCACGCGATCCACCAGCGCGTCACGGACGAGCTGCAGGCGGCGGCCGCCATCGACCCGCAGATCACCCTCGACAAGGGCCAGGCGGTGCTGCGCATGATCGAGGCCTACTTGGGTCCCGATACCTTCCGCGACGGCATTCGCGCCTACATGAAATCGCACGCTTATTCCAACGCCACCGGCGCCGACCTTTGGAACGCACTAAGCAAGACCAGCGGCCGCGACGTCGGCTCCATCGCCTCCAACTGGATCGAGCAGCCCGGTTTCCCGGTGGTGTCGGTGACAGCGAGTCGCGCTGCCGACGGCAATCGCACCATTACCCTGTCGCAGCAGCGCTTCCTGCTGCAGGGCAGCGACACGGTCCATCCGCACTGGAGCGTCCCGCTGCAGATCCGCAGTGGCGCCAAGGGCACGCCGCTGTCGGTGCTGCTGACGCAGGACGGCCAGACCGTCGCCGCCGGCCGCTGGGGCGAGCCGCTGAGCGTGGACGCGGGCGCGCTCGGCTTCTATCGCGTGATGTACGACGGCGCGAGCCTGCAGACCAACACCAAGGCCTTCGGCACCCTGCCCGATAGCGACCGCATCGCCCTGCTGGACGATGAGTGGGCGCTGGTGGAATCGGGCGCGCAGAAGCTGCCCGCGTACCTGGCACTCGCCGTGTCGATGGGCGATGACCTGGACGAGCGCGCGTGGAATCAGATCACCCACGCGCTGGGCAAGATCGAGTACGATGAGCGCGGCACCCCGGGCCACGCCGCTTTCGCAACCTACGCGCGCGCCGTCATCAAGCCGGTGGCCGATCGCCTGGGCTGGGACGCCAAGCCTGAAGAAAATCCCGGCATTCAGAAGTTGCGCCGCACCGTGCTGGGCGACCTTGGCGACTGGGGCGACCCGCAGGTGGTCGCCGAGGTGCGCAAGCGCTTCGCCGCCTTCGTCAATGACCGCAGCGCGATCCGCCCGGACGACCAGGCGATGATCCTGTCCATCGTCGCACTCAACGCCGACGAGGCCACCTTTCAGCAGTTGCACGCCATCGCCAAGTCCGCACGCGACGAGAGCGAGCTGCGCCGCTTTTATCTGCCGCTGATGTCGGTGCGCGATCCCGGGCTGGCCGACGAGGCGGCGCAGATCGCGCTGTCGGACGAGATTCCGGCCCAGGCGGCCGCGCTGCGCTTCCAGATGATCGGTAGGCTGACCGATTACCACCCCGCGCTGGGCTGGAAGACTTTCACCAACCACAGCGACGCGCTGATGAAGCCGTTCGGCGCGCTCGCGCCCCTCGCCATCGCACAATACGCGCCGCCGTTTTTCTGGAACGCCGCCCCGCTCGACCAGCTCGAGGCCTGGATCAAGGCCCACGTGCCAAGCGAGATGGCGCCCAACGTCGCGCGCGGCATGGAGGCGGCACGCTTCCAGGTGGCGATCAAGAAGATGCTGGTGCCGGCGGTCGACGCCTACGCGCGGGCGAAGTACGGTATGACGGCAAGACATCGCGGTGTTCATTGCCTGCGGATTCGTGGCGCTGTTCTTCGGCTACAGGATCGGAGCGGCTCCGCAGCCAGCTCGATCGCTGCCTGTGCTGCGCACGACCGACCTCGAAGCTGACTTTGTGATACAGTAAGATTAGCAAGACTAACATGTTGTATCAGCGCATATTTCTCGTGCTGGTTGCTGCATCAATATTCGCGTCGGCCGCACTGTCTGCCGAGCCGCCGAAGGTACCGGCGGATCTCGGCCACATTTCCTTCCTGCTAGGCGATTGGACCTGCACCGGTGCGGCGTCTCGTGATCCGGCTAATTATCGCCCCGGGCCACCGGCCACCGTGCATGCCAGGAAAGCCGTCGGCAGTCACTGGATTCAACTTAGCTACGACAACAGAGACTTGCACGTTGCCGGATACATCGGCTTCAACACGAAGAGGAAGCAGTTCGTGCAAAGCATGGTGGACAGCTACGGCGATTACTGGTTGGGAAGCAGTGGCGGCTGGAACGGCGACACCCTGACGTTCGATGATTCCTCGGCGAAAGAGGGTAATCCTTCTTCGTATCGCGACAGCTACGTCAAACACGGCGCCGACGAGTTCGTACACGTCGGCGAAGTGCAGCGCAATGGCAAGAAGTGGGTGAAAATCGACGAGCAAACCTGTCGCCGGACGAAGTGACCCGGCGTCGATTACTGCGGAGATGGCCATGAACGCGGTCGCCAAACCGCTCCGTACGGATTTTGAGCACCGCGTCTTCACGGTGGAGTTGGATCGCAATCTTCGCGGTGATCGTGGCGGGCTTTGGGCGGACGTATTACCTCAAGTTCCTGTTCGGCACGCCGGCGCTGCCGTGGCTGACATCTGCATGGCGCGTTGATGACGTCATGGTTCGAGCTGTTCTTCACGCGGCCCTGGCTGATCGCGTCGCATAGGGTTGCCCGGCACCGGCGCCTCGGCATGTTCGGCGCCGCGCTGGCGCCGGCGACCCTCGTGTTCGCCCCTGTCGTACTCGTTCACGCGGTGACACGCGAGCTGCAGGCGCCGAACGGCCATCAGGCAGAGCGAAATCCCGATCTCGCATGCGGCCACGCCGACGGTGAGCCTTCCTGTCGCTGAGTGCCCTTGCGTGACTCGTGGCATGCGCATATAATGCGCATATTGCGGGTTTTGGAGGCATCGAAGTGAAGCGCAGCCACACGAGCACGTTTCGCAAACGGCCGGTCAACCTTACATTGAGTGAGGATCTCGTAGAGGAAGCCAAGGGCGTTACGGACAATCTCTCCGGCGTCGTGGAAGCGCTCCTCGCTGAGTTCGTATCCAAGGAGCGGGAACGCCGGTCGGGCGTTGCGGAGGAGGCGCGCGCGACAGCTGCTCTGTGGAACGAATTTGAGGAACGCATCGGCTCGTTCGCCGACGCGCATTCGACGCTTTGATGGCACAGTTCGACGTCCTTCGCAATGTCGGCAGGCAAAAGGACAGCATTCCGTTTGTGGTTGTTGCCCAGTCTCGGCTATTCGATAGCTATCGCCGCCGCGTCGTGATTCCGCTCGTGCAGAAATCCGAGCTCCGACAGATACCCAATCCGCGCCTTAATCCAACATTCAAGATCAAAGGTGTCGCGGTCGTATTGCACCCTATGGAGATTGTTTCGGTTGCTAACGAGCATTTGGGAGAGCGTGTCGGGTCGCTTGCCGAGGACGGCGATGCAATCATAGCCGCGCTTGATGAGCTGTTCACGCGTGCGTTCGGGTAGATCAGCGGGCGAAAAAGCACGTTCGGGCCAACCGTTGCCCGTCATTGCGGCAAAGTACGGCCAAGTGCGGACAGTTGGGGCTGTGAGTAGCCCCGCCGGACCACTTTGGTAGCAGCCTTCTGGAAGCAAGTGGAGCTGTTCTGAGTCGTCACTCAGTTAGGCAATACTAAACAGTTGCCGTTCAGGGGCGTGCACCCCTGCCGCGGGGCTCTGGGGCGTGCCGTAGCGTTTAACGTGCGCGGCCGCCGGAAGCGGATCGGTGTGCGGTAAGCTTGCGGGGATTAGACGGTTGCCGACAGCTCGATTGCACCGGCGACTCTCTCGACCAGAGTTCTACTTCCGTGGCCGGGATTTGGCACTTTCCGAGTCCGGACGAGGTTCTTACTCTCGAGCAGCGCAACATCCCGCCTGACAGCCGATGGATCGCGCGAGAGGGCGTCGGCAAGCGCGAAGATCGCCACGGTTCTTCCATCGATCTCCTTCAATATCCTGACACGAGCCGGAGTAATCACTTCCAGGAAATCGGCTGGATCCTCGAACGACACGGTCAGTCCCGACTCCAGCCTCTCTCCGCGATCGAGCCGTCGAGCCTTTACCCGCATGCGGGTAAAAAAGCGATCCATCGACTCGATGCCGATGCGAATCTTGCCGACCGGCCTAGTCTTTCCGGCTTTCGAGGTACTCGCGGGCTTCCGCTTCGAAGCGCTTTTCGATGCTCTCATAAGAGTCAAACTCAACTGTTTCGATCTTCCCATCACAATGGCGGTGGCGGTATCCGTGCGCGTTGTCGTAACCGAGAACCCGACCGTCGTCGACGCCGGTCCTGTGGGTGTCGACGAGCGTGAGTGAATATCTCAGCAACCGGCCGCCGCGCGAGTAGTCCGGCTGGATTCTCACCACCAGTGTGGCCCCGATGATGGACTGGACCGGTGGCAGTAAATTCGCTCTTTGAATCCGCTACTTGTGCGCCGGGAGACCGGCACGGAGTAGGCGGTGCAAGTCCGCCACGATGAAGGACCAGCGATCCACGTCGACCCAAGCTGGGAGTGTGTAGGCCAGCCATTGAGCCGCGAAAGTGATTCAGCCTGGGACGCCGACGCCGTAAGTTATGCGGAAGGCAACACGACCGGAGGCGCTAGCGCAAGCATCCGATCGGTCCTGCGTGGTCTGAGACCCTGGCATGCACAGACGCTCCGTGTACGGGAACCGGGAGATCTCCAGTCTGACCACCTGCGATCCAAAGGGGTGGTCCGCATCGGGAAGGCGAGGAGCCGGAGCCGATGATGCACGGACCGGAGAGGTCAGACCCCTCCATAGTAGCGAGGAAGCCGACGAACAACTCCGAGGGAGCGGAGGCGGAGTCGGTGGAGCGAAGGGAAGGGGCCAAGGGGAACACGGTCAAGCACGGCACGCGCCGGACACTGAGCCGGGGAAGTGTGTTTCCGGGTCTTGAACGTGTACGAGAGCGAGCTGGGACGGAGAAGAAGGAACGGTTCACGGCTCTACTGCACCATGTTGATGTCGATCTGCCTTCTCCTGGCTGAAGCGGGATGCGGCTCCCGGAGTAGATGGGCGAGCCTGGCGGCAGTATGAGCAGGACCTCGAAGCCAATCTCGCAGACCTGCATGCGCGCATTCACTGCGGCGCCTATCGGGCGATGCCCTCGCGGCGCAAGTTCATCCCCAAAGAGGATGGACAGCAGCGGCCGCTGGGAGTCGCCTCGCTGGAAGACAAGATCGTCCAGCGGGCAGTGGTGGAAGTGCTCAACGCGATCTACGAGGAGGATTTTCTGGGGTTTTCGTACGGGTTCCGGCGGGGGCGCGGCCAGCACGATGCGCTGGACGCTCTCGCCGTCGGGATCACCCGCACGAAGGTGAACTGGATTTTGGACGTCGATCTACGATCCTTCTTTGACACGGTCAGCCATGATTGGCTGGTCCGCTTCATCGTGAGGATGACCGTCGACACCAGGCCTGAAGTGCAAACGGATCCGGCAGCCGCGGATTGTCTGGTCGCAACCGACCCCGCACTTGCCGCGACCGCTTATAGACTGCTAGACATGTATATGCTGGCCCAAGACCTTGGTGTGTCAAAAGACGTCGCGACGCAGCAGTCGATGTGGTATGCGACCTTGCGTAGAAGGTGCAAGTCGAAAGGCTGTCTACGATCCGGATACCGAGATCGACTACACTCACTGACAGCGGCTCTCCAAAGAACCTCGGATCCTCTGCCCATCGAATGGAGCGGTAACCGCGAAGCAGCGGGGTGTCCAGACGATCGAACAGACTCGCTTCAGCTAACTTACGAGATCGCGGGGCAGGAAGTGCAAGGAAAATTAGTCGGAAGCGCCCTCTGCTCCGCCAAGGTCTTCGAGATCGACTTTCGCGGGACGATCGCGGGGCGCCTTGCCTTCGTTACCTACGAAGCAGGCTGGAGTGATGAGCATCAGCCCGCATAATCCGTTATCGGAAGTCGGAGTAGGCACGTCTACTGGGAGTTTCTCAGTCCGATAGAGGTCCAAGACTACGTATGGCACTCAGCGGACACGACCGCGCACTAATCCTGTGCGCGGCCAGATTTGTCTAACTACCGCAACTCGGCTCAGCATATCCAGCCACTGGCGCAACGTGACTTGGCGGGCGGTTACGATTTCTCGTCCCAATGGAGTGCCGGCGCAGGAGCAATGCACCATCCATAGCCGTAGAGACCCTTGCCTCGCCCCGGGCGTGGCTAGGGTGCTGTCGCTTAGGGCCATAACAGTTGCGTTGCGGAAATGACCATCGTCCGCTCGTCGATGGCACGCGTCTCCTCGCCGTCGGTCACGAATATAGCCTTACCTCCTGCGTACTTGCGCAAGAAACTGTGAGCGGCGGCGATTGCGACGCGTGACACACCGCCACGTATCGGGATTAGACCGACGATGCTGTCGGCTGTCCGCCATGCGAACGGCACAGTGACTCCGGCCCGAGTGCGATACTGGAACAAATCGGCATTCTCACCAACGCGATATGAAATTTGCTCCCGAAGGTTGCGCAGAACGAGCCCCGCCCAGCGTTGATCCGGGCTCAGTCGATGCTGGGAGAGAACGGCGACTTCGGCGTGATCTTCGAAGTACAGCGCGCTACCGCGAAAATCCCCTTCGATGGAAACAGGCCGGATGATGAAGGTCGCCTCGAGAGCGAACAAGAGCTTCTTTTGGGTGATAGGCGTAATGCCCGTGGCGCGACGCAATTGCTGGTACTGAGGAGCCGTTCCGTCACGAAGCGCCAGCTCTCTCAGCAGCCGTATGAGCTCGGGGAGCGTAAGAGTGGTGTCGTGGATCTGCCGGAGGTCGCGGTCCAGGATGGTTTCCAGTTGATCTAATATCTTCTGGGTCCTAAATCGATCATTGCGGATGAAGCAGGCTCCGGGCAGTCCTCCCGATGCATCGTAGTGCTCAATCAGGCGCATGCGCCGGCGATGCTCCTTGCCTTGCAATCGCGGCAACTGAAGTTCGGCGAGGCTGCGTGCGCGCATCGCGCGCAAGAGAATATCCGGAAGGTCGGTACCGTCGAGCTCTGAAAGGGTCAAAGGTAGCAGGTCTGCAGTCATGATCCGCCCGGTAAGGGACTCGCGGATCACCTTCTTGCTGGTAAATCGGACGGAGCCGGAAAGATAGAGCTGACCCGGCCGCTTGTCTCTTCTCACTCGCTCCTTGAGAGCCGGGAAGATCTTCTCGGCGAGCTGACACTCGTCGATGGCAGTGCCGAGGGATCGAAGCGTCGAAACGAATGCCTTGGGATTTGAATTTGCGGACGCAAGGATATTCTCATCGTCGAAGGTCACGTATTGCTGGCTGATCTGCTCCAGTAGCGTGGTTTTGCCAACCTGGCGATGTCCGATGAGGCCGACGAGCGGAGACAAGCTGGCCAAGTGCTGCAGCACCGGAGTGAGATGACGTTTTCGCTGATGTGGCATACCCTATGCACTTTAGCATAGTATGTAAAAATGAATAGGATGAATAGCTATCCCTGCGGTAGCCTTTATGACAATGGCTGGAAGGTGTTTAGTACGTTTAGCCGTAACGTCTGCGATGCCGTAGCGAGCTGACGGTTAACTCGCGAAGAAAGACGTACCGCGGAGGCCACATTGTGTATTGTCGGCAGTGCCGGTCGGTCCAATTTCCGAGGCTGCGAGTCACGTGTTAAAAGCATTGTTAATTCATGATCTTAGATAGGAAAATTAGCGTTGCGCCGATGATGGACTGGACCGATGAAGAAGAAATCGTCTGCTGAATCAGCTGCTTAGTGGCCGCCAACAGAGCTTGTCGCCTATACGTCGCCTCCGAAAATGTGAGAGGACCGGCCGGCTCGCAGCGCAGGCGCGCGGACTAAGCCCAAATGGCAGAGGTCGGCCAAGTCCGGTGATCCACAACTGCGGCTGCATATTTCTCCTAAGCGGACATCCCGAGCGGACCGGGCGACTAGCTGGTATCACGATCAACGGTCCGTTCCGAGCAGTACTCGATGCGCACTTCCCAGCAGGGAATGCGCGCTGTCCACGGGCATGTCCTCACCAATCTCCCACATCATCATGCCGCCCAGGTGCCTGGCGATGACGTAGTCGGCCTTCGCCGCTATGGAAGCGGCGTTGTCGTAGCTCATCCATTCCCGCGAGGACGCGCTGTAGGCGTACATGGCACTGAGCGTCCCCTCGATCACCAGCTGATGCGGCCTGAAACCGGAGTCCAGCAGTCGCAAGGCAACTCGATCTGAGCCAACGCCTTTCAAGCCGCCCAGGTCATATGTCTTCGTCCGGGAACGATCGAACGGTTGATAGAGACCATGACTACCCGGTAGCGCCACCACTCCGCCGTAGGATACAAAGTACGCCGGGAAGCCAAGAAGAATCCTATCGGCCGGCACGCCGATGAAGGTCAAATAGTCGACCGCTTGGTTGTCGCTGATGTGATAGAAGCCCGCGAGCAGGGGCTCTTGCGGATCGCCGTAAAGATTGGAATTGCTCCCGGTAATCGTTCCTGGGTAGAAAGGGCCGTGATAGTCGTAGCCCATGAGCGAGATATAGGCATCAGCGCTAATGAGCGCGAGGTTGTCGCGACAGCGCGAATAGGACGGACAGTCGCTACTCCGAAGCGTCTCCCAATCTCCCGGAACTTCGATGCTTATGAACGCTTCGTTGCCGAGCGCCTGCCGCAAAGCAGCCACGACTTTTGCGTATTGCTCGCCCTGCCCAGGGCCGAAAAAGGCGTCGGGTTCAAAGTCGAGATCGATGCCATTGATATGGTATACGTGAATGAGCGCGGTGGCAGACTGGACAAAAGCTTTGGGGTGACCGAGGGCATTATCCAGGGTCGACTGACTGCCGGAACCACCGATGGAGATGACCTTTAGCAGCGAATGATATCGATTCGTCAGCCGCGCAAAGGCGGAGAAGCTCCCCGCTGAGGCGGAGGCGGCATGTGGGCAGGCAGCGGGATGCTCAGGGCAAAATCGCCGTAGGTCGGCCGCAGACAGGTCGACGCCAGGGTTGGCGAAATAAACGTCGCCTGCTGCATCGACCTGAAGAAAGGCATAGGCGAGAACGTTGATGTCATCCAGTTGGCGCCGCATTTGCGGATTCGTCTGCATGGCTCCCGATGGAGCCATGCTGCCAGGTATGGGGTAACCCGCGAATCTGGAGACATTGTCCGACCAGTAGGTCATGACAATCCGATGCGTCGGGACGGCCCTAGTCGCCACAGCCGGCCGGGCGCTGACCATCCCTGCCCAACAAACCACCGCCAATACGGAAAGCCATCTCGTCACCACCTTCGGCCCCTTCTGCGT
Source organism: Steroidobacteraceae bacterium (assembly GCA_050738635.1). GTDB lineage: Bacteria > Pseudomonadota > Gammaproteobacteria > Steroidobacterales > Steroidobacteraceae > 13-2-20CM-66-19. The sequence continues at coordinate 1,188 of JBOIAB010000348.1, read as the reverse complement.
AACCACCCGCGCGCTGTCAGTGACGGCCATTTTGTCCGCCATGGCAAAGAGATTCCAGTTCGGATCATTGGGGTACTCCGTCTGCACCGCCTGCTACCGGCGGCACTGGCGTGAATCCTCAATTCTGAAATCAGTCGCCGGCCGAGCCCCGCAAGCTTGTGTTTTCCAAGACACTCCAAAAGACCCAATGGGTACGAACCGAATTTGCCGTCGCCCGCCTGTTGGCAACCAGCTGTGCTCGAGTAGAACTCTAAGGTCGCCCGGATCGGAACGGCTACGGGTCTGGACGTTAGGCTGGATCTGCTCGCGCTAGCCCCAAGTCATCGCGAGCGATTTTCCAGACTCCGCGCATTCGCGCAGATAGAGATTGATCAGGTTCTGATAGGGAATGCCGTTCTTTTCCGCCAACGACTTGAAGTAGGTAATCGTGTCCTCATCGAGGCGAATCGTCAGCTGTTTCTTCGCTTTCCGCAGATACGGATTGCGGACTGATTTGGAAAAGTCGTATCGCTTCTTCATTTTACCCACCAATGATATTGCTCAGCTTCATCGTGGTTTGCCTTGCGGGCCGAGATAATCCTAATGACTTCGTCGTTGTACCGATAGCAGTGGCAGACCACCAGGACTCTCGCGGAAATGCTCAATCCGATGAGTACGAATCGCTCCTCATCGGATGAGTGTTCAGGGTCGGGAATCACCCGGGCATTCTCATCCAGGAAGGCCGTCCGCGCTTCGTCGAAAGATACTCCATGCTTGCGCCGATTGGCAGTTCCCTTCTTCTCATCCCATTCGAAACGCAGAGAGCTCATACCGACATTGTAACGACAGTGTAGTGCAAGGGCTACGGGGCGAAGCGGGATTCTTGTCGCCTACATGCCTATATGGCGCCTCGAGTCGCAGATCCATGAAGGTAAAATCGCTGCTCACCGGATCTGCTTCCCGTGAAATATTCGGAGAAACAATGGGTTGCCTTCCAGGGACGGGAGGTAAGCACTCCGGCACCCCCGTTCTTCCGATGCTGAGCTGATGGCTTGATGCTCTGGCAGCGGCAATCGGCCGCATGCCGAGGGCATGACGATGAGCGATGAGACGCGAGGGGAGCTGACACTGGGGCAGCAGCGCTTCATGGAGCGGATGCAAGAAGCGCAGAACGAGGGCGTGTCGCTGCCGGATTACTACCGAGCGCAC
>JBOIAB010000347.1:0-18029 GCA_050738635.1 Steroidobacteraceae bacterium | reverse complement strand
GTAAAGGAGCTGGCGGCGGATCTCGCCGAACGCGGCATCGTGGATCGCCTGGGCATACAGCCCACGCGCCAGTGCCTTTACGTTCAGGTGTTCGATGCTTATCAAATCGAATTCGCGCACCAGGCGGCTCGTGAGCCCATGAAGGGCTGCCTGGCGCTCCTGGCGGATCTTCGCGTGGTTCCTTGCTACCCTCAGGCGCTGCCTCTCGCGGCGCTTGCTGCCCTTCTTGCGTCTCGCCAGGCAGCGCTGCTGCTGGCGCAGGTAGCGTAAATGCGCCTTCAGGCGCTTGGGGTTTGCGATCTTCTCCCCGGTCGAGAGCGTGGCAAGGTGGGTGAGTCCCAGATCCACCCCCACCGAGCGATTCACGATCGGTAGCGAGAGCGAGGAGGCCTCGATCTCGCTCGAGAAACTGACGAAGTACCGTCCAGTGGGATCTTTCAAAAGGGCGACCGTGTCTGGTCTTTCAATCCTCGGCAGCGTTTCGGCGAGCTTCAGCTTCCCGAGCTTGGGCAGGCTCAAGAGCCCGCGCGACCAGGCCGTGCCGACACCCTGGAACCTGAGACCTCCGCCCGCGCACTTGCGCTTGAACTTAGGGTACCGCGCCCGATGGGCGAAGAAGTTTGCAAACGCCCGATCCTGATCCCGGAGGCACCGAGTGAGACAGGTGGAAGGAATGTCTGCCAACCACGCGTGATCCGGCGTCCGCTTCCACTGTGTCAGCCAGCGTGAGATACCAACACCGGTCAGAGTAGAGATGGCATTCCCGGTAGGCTGCAGAGCGGATACCGAGGGAAGTGTTCCAAAGCCAGCGGACCGCACCACACCAGCGGTCGATCATCCTTCGCTGCGCGCCGTTGGGGGTTGCGCGCAGACGGTAACTTCGTGTCACCTGGCTATCTGCAGCCGACCGCCCGGCGCGCAACGCCTTGGAGGAGAGCGCGCGCCAATGGCTTTAACCGGCGGGGTCGCTCACCTCCTTGTGCGCTCCGAGGAGTTGAAGGACCGGGGGATCACTGTCAACGCAGTGCTGCCGGGCACCATCGACACGCCGCGCAACCGTGCCGACATGCCGACCGCGGACTTTTCGCGCTGGGTGCAACCGGAGGCCATCGCGGCGGTGATCGCGTTTCTCGCCTCCGAGCAGGCGGGCGCCGTCACCGGAGCACTGCTGCCGGTTTACGGCCGGGCTTGAGAGTCGCCGCGGGCCGACGGCAGCCTGCCGGCCAGCCACACGATGGCGACGGCCACACAAACTCCCCAACCCACCTCGACGATGCGCGACAGGAACATGCCTGCCGGCGAGCCGACGCGTGGTACCAGGAGAATGATGGTGGCGGTGATGCCCGCGAGCCGGCTGGCCGAGGCGATGTTCAGTGCCCAGCAGACCAACATCGCGATGACGACAGCCAACGCATACACGATCAGATTCTGGCCGAGGGCGAAGAAAGTGCACAGTCCGGTGAAGCCGCCGACGGCGGCACCGATGAACTGATCGCGCGCGGTCGTCTGCGTCGCGCGGAACTCTGTCTGTGCGACGGAGATAGCGGTGATGGCGCTCCAGAAGCCCTCTTTGAGACCAATCGCGTGCGCCGGCATGAAGGCGAGCACGGCCGCGCAGGCGGAAATCGCTCCGTGGTGAGCACCCGCGGCCAGGCGGTGCAGCAGCGGCAGGGCGCGTCGCAAGCTCACCATCGCGCTGTTGAGGTCGGTCAACCGCACCCGTTCGGGGTTGAAATGATCCGCGGGAGCGTGAGCTGGGGAGGCGCACATTGGATCTCCGAGGAATGCTCTAGGAATATGCTGTAAGTATATGAAGAAACTATATAATTAAGCCTGAATCAAGTCTTCACGATCGTCCTCACGGGCGCCCACGCGCTAGACTGCTGCCGCCATGGAATCCAGCCCCGAACCCGCTCCCGCTCGGCCACGCCACGGCGCCAAGCTGCGCCTACCGCTCAAGATCACCACCATATCCTGGTCGGATCTCGTCCATACGCTGGGGCCGATTCTGCTCGCGAGCGCGCTCGCGATCTGGGTGGCGTGGCATTTCGGCGCCCGGCCGCCGCCGCACACGATCACCATGAGCGGCGGACCCAAGGGCAGCTCGTTCCAGATCGACGGCGAGAAATATCGCGCGATCCTGGCCCGCAACGGCATCGACCTCAAAATCATCCCGTCAGCCGGCTCGCTGCAGAATCTCGATCGCATGAGCGACCCGCACTCTCATTTCGACGTCGCGCTGGTACAGGCGGGTATCACGGAACCGGGGCGCAAAGCCCGCGACACGAGTGACCTCGTGTCGCTCGGCAGTATGTTCTATCAGCCGCTCACGGTCTTCTATCGGGGACGGCGGCCCATCTCGCGCCTGTCGCAGCTCGCGGGCACGCGTATCGCGATCGGCAAGGCAGGTAGCGGCACAAGGCTGCTCGCACTGGCACTGCTCGATGCCAACGGGATCGACCTGAACGGCCCGACCCAACTCCTCGACCTCGAGGGTGAGAATGCCCACCAGGCGCTGCTCGATCGGCGGGTGGATGCGATCTTCCTCACGGGCGATTCGGCGCCGACCGCGACCATCCGCGCCCTGCTGCATACCCATGGCGTGCGCATCTTCAGCTTCCCCCAGGCCGATGCCTATACGAGGCATTTTCCGTATCTCCACGAGCTGCAGATCCCCGAGGGCACTTTCGATCTCGGCGCCAACCTGCCGGCGCGGCCGCTCACCATGCTGGCCCCGGCGGTCGAGCTGGTCGCACACTCGGATCTGCACCCGGCGCTCATCGACCTGTTGATCGAAGCGGCCCAGGAGGTGCACGGGGGCGCGAAGCTGCTGCAGTCCGCGAACGAGTTCCCGAATACCTCGACTACCTTCCCGTTGGCCTCGGAAGCGGTGCGCTACTACAAGTCGGGCCGCAGCTTCGCCTATCGCTACCTGCCTTTCACGCTGGCGAGCCTGGTGACCCGAATCCTGGTGCTGCTGGTGCCGATCATCATCATCCTGATCCCGGGACTGCGCTTCCTGCCGAGTCTTTATCGCTGGCGGGTGGACAGCCGCATTCACCGGCGCTACGCGGAGCTCATGGCCCTCGAGCGGGAGTCGCTCGGGACACCGACCCCGGAGCGGCGCGCGGAGCTGCTCGAGCGGCTGGAGGAAATAGAGCGTTCGGTCATCCTGCGCAAGATTCCCGGCTCGCATGCCGAGCAGCTCTATCAGCTGCGCGAGCACATCGAGTTCGTACGCAGGACTCTCGGGCGCCCGACGGCGCGGGCGGGCGAAGAGCCGCAGCCGGCCGCGTCGTGAGCGCCGTCAGTTGACCGGCGGTGCCGGCGGGAAGGGATGTCCGTTCAGGGTCATCCTGCCGCTCGAGAACTCGAAGTGCGTGCTCACCGCAGCCGGCCCGGCAGTGAGATAACCCTGCTGCTCGAAGGACGTGAGTTGGGCGGCGACCTTGGGGTTGGAACCGCTCATGGTCAAAAGCCTCTGCACCAGCCCGTTGTCGACCCGGAGGTCCGCCGTGACCTGGCCATGGGTCCGCAGCGCCATGATGGCAGCGGGCATCTGCAGGTCGGCGGGCGCGAGGCCCGGCGCGCTGATCTTCGCCGAGAGGAGGAAGCTGCCTTCGGGCATGGTGAAGCTCAGCTGGCGGATGTCGAGCACCGGATCGTGCGCCAGCAGCGCGCCGCCGTACTGGCGGAAAGCCTTCTGGATGCCGGCCTGAAGCTGCGCCTGATTGCCGCCCGATTGCAGCTGCGCGGTGCGCACCGCCTGCACCATGGAGGCGAAAGACGGCCCGTGGACGTGCTCGAAGCCCTGCGAGTACATGACATTGGTCAGCTGCACGGCGGCGATCTTCGCCGCATCCATCGCGATATCGATCCGCATGTCGAAGAAATCGCCGTTGGCCTTCGAATTGGTGCTGACCGCGATGCGCTGCAGGGAGAAGTCGCTTCCCGGACGCGGGCCGCTGCCATCCAGGCGCTCGATGGTGAACGTGCCGGATCCGAGGTATAGCTGCTCGAAGGCTTTCCGGTGGCTGCCGGAGTACTCCATACCCGTCAGCTCGAACCGGCCGCGGGGGCCCTGGACGAGCAGCCGCGGCGCGCTCAACCTGCCCGACCAGCTCACCTGATTGCGGCTGGCGCTGCCGCTGGCGGTGAGCCCGCCCCAGGCGAGATTGGCGCCGTTCGGCAGCGGCAGGCTGAACGCCGGACTGGTCAGCTCGCCGGTGGTGCCGCCGAGCAAACCGACGGTCGAGTGCAACTGCGCGAGCGGCTGCGAGCCGATGACGGCCGACAACTGCTTCTGTAGCGCAGGCGGCGCGACGATCGTCGACTCGATCTCCGCCAGTCCCACCCCATGCAACCCGAGCAACGGCCCATGCTCGATGTTGCTGCTGACGGTGATCGTGAACGAGGAGAGGAGGGCGGCGACCGCGCCGGCGGCGCGGGGCGGAATGTGCAGACTGAAGGTCGTGGTCGCGGTGGAGCGATACACGCCCCGGTGATACTCGCGCTTCAGCACAGTGAGGTAAGGCGACCTGGCGAGCGCCTGCTGCTCGTTGTGTTGCAACCGGCTCTCGACCGCGATGCCCGTTATCCAGGCGATGCCCGGATACGACAACACGATGATGACCCCGACGGCGAGCAGTACCTTTGTCGTTTTATTCACTGAGCGCCTCCCTCGACGCGTCGCTTCCTCCTTGCAAGATACCACAAACCCGGCGCGCGGGCGCCAGCCACAACATGTGACCTAACCGCCAATTCCCACAATTTGCGCCGACACTTCCCACAGCCGGCGCGCATCCGCGTCGCTCTGCGCCGCGCGCGTGGGTTCGGCGGGAGCGCACCGCTCGTAGTAGCCGCCGCTGCGGCCGGCAACCTCCGCTGCGCTGGCGAGATAGACCATGGTCTGCGCTCCCTCCTCGGGTGAAAGGGCGAACAGCCGCTTCGCGACCGCGATGCCGGCCCGCAGCGCACCGCCGGCATCATCGCCGAAGCGGGTGGCGACGAAACCCGGGTGCAGACAGTTGGTCGTGACACCCGTGCCGGAGAGGCGCCGGGCGAGCTCGCGCGTGAAGAGTATGTTGCACAGCTTGGTGGTGCTGTAACCCGTCATGCCCGTCTGCTCCTGCAGGCGGTCGAAGTCGAGCTGCGCGCGCCGATGGGCGTCGGATGCGGTCGACACGATGCGGGCGCCGCCGGCGGCGCGCAGCGGCCCGAGAAGGAGATTGCTGAGCACGAAATATGACAGGTGGTTGACGGCAAACATCAGGCCGAGGCCGTCTTCGGTCTTGCGGTTGCGCCCCGAGACCAGGCCGGCGTTGTTCATCAGCACGTCGATCTTCGGTTCCGCCGCGGCGATCTCGGCGGCGGCGCGCTTCATTTCACTCAGGCGCGAGAGGTCCGCATAAAAGGCGGTGTGCGCCTGCTGTGCGTTCACGGCGCGCAGCTCGCGCAACGTTGTCTCGGCCCGTTGCCGGTCGCGGGCGATGATTACGATGCGTGCGCCCTGCTCGGCGAGGCGTCGCGCCGCCACGGCACCGATTCCGGAGGTGGCGCCGGTGATGACAACAGTCTTGCCGCGCATGGCTCAGGCGGGATCGGCGAGGTCCGGATTGATCACGCCGAAGGAAGCCGGTGTGGAGGCATAGAAGAGGCGCACTTTCTCCCGTTGCAGCAGCTCGAGGAGCTTCTGCGCCTCCTCCGCAGTGACGATGAACTCCACCTCGACGGTGAGCGTGCCAGCCAGCTCGAAAAAGCGCGCCTCGTGCAGCACGTGATGCCGGCCAAAGCCCGCCATGGCCTTGAAGGCGGAGCCGCCGCGGATGCCGAGCTTGTTGCCTTCCTCGAGCAGCCATTCCCAGACGAGGCGGCCATGGTGCCGCTGCCCCTCGTGGACATAGAAACGAAAGAGTGAGCCTTGCATCGCGAGCGACTCCCCACGGGCCGGGCTGCAGTCTAAGCGCCGGGGTCAAGGTGGGCAACGCGGGCCGGCCGTGCGGTGGCGCGTGGCCAAAGCGGCGCCGACGAAGTAAGCTCGCGAACGACTATGGAAAAGCACGAGCTGCGCGCCGCCACTTCCCTGGCGGCGGTGTTCTCCGTGCGGATGCTGGGACTTTTCATGGTGTACCCGGTGTTCGCCGCCTTCGCCCGCCACCTGGCCGGTGCGACTCCCTACAAGATCGGGGTCGCACTCGGCATCTATGGCTTGAGTCAGGGCGCGTTGCAGATTCCCTTCGGCGCGCTGTCCGATCGGATCGGGCGCAAGACGATGATCGTCATCGGCCTCATCGTCTTCGCGATCGGCAGCGCGGTGGCGGCGCGCGCCGACAGTATAGACGGGATGATCGTCGGACGGCTGCTGCAGGGCGCCGGGGCGATAGGCTCGGTGGTGCTGGCTCTCATCGCCGATCTCACCGCGGAGCGGAACCGCACCAAGGCGATGGCGCTCGTCGGAATGACCATCGGTTTCTCCTTCCTGCTCGCCATCGTGACCGGGCCGGCGATCGCAGGTTGGGTCGGCGTCAGCGGCATCTTCTGGCTGATGGCGGGGCTCGCGCTCGCCGGCATCGCGATCACCGCTCTCGTCGTGCCCATGGCGCCGCGGCCGCAGGCGCGGCCGGAGGCGCAGACGATGCCGGCGCTGATCGGCGTCAGTCTGCGCAATCCGCAGCTGCTGCGCCTCAATTTCGGCATCTTCGCGCTGCACGCCGTGCTCACGGCGAGTTTTCTCGTGGTGCCCGCGCTGCTGCGCGGCACGCTGGCGGTGAGCAGTCGCGATCAGTGGCTGGTGTATCTGCCGGTGCTGTTGCTGTCGGTCGCCCTCATGCTGCCCGCCCTCATCGCCGCGGAACGCTACCGGCGGATGAAGAGCGCGTTGCTCGCGGCGGTGGCGGCGCTGGCGGTCAGTCAGCTCATGCTCGCGGTGGGCGGCTCGGATCCGTACATTCTGCTCGCCGGCCTCGTGGTGTTCTTCGCCGGCTTCAACATCATGGAGGCGAGCCTGCCGTCGCTGGTCACCATGACCGCGCCCGCCGGATCCACCGGCATCGCGACCGGGATCTACTCGAGCTCACAGTTCCTCGGCATCTTCGCCGGCGGTGTCGTCGGCGGCTGGATGCACGAGGCGGCCGGCGCGAGCGCCGTGTTCCTGTTCGGCGCCGCTGTCGCCACCGTCTGGCTGTTGGTTGCAGTGAGCATGCGCAGCCCGGACCTGGGCCACGGCCGCGGCCGGGCGCCGCTGATGGCGCGCAGGAGCCCCGACCGATGACCGCCGCCGCGTACTGTCGGCGATCGCGGACAGCGCTGGCTGCTCGCACATCCGTGGTCTTAAATTAATATAGTGGGGATGCGACTCTTCAAGCAGGTGGCGCTCGCCGCCATGGTGCTCACACTGAGCGCGCTCTGCGCGCAGGCCGGCGTGGCGCCGTTCGACCTCGCCGGGCCGGATCTGCAGGTGACGGTCGGGCGCGGGCAGGAGACCCTGCCCATCGCGGAGGTACCCAATCTCGCGATCGGCGATCGTCTCTGGGTTCGCACCGATATGCCGGCCACGCAGTCGCAGCGCTATCTGCTCGTCGTTGCCTTCCTGCGCGGTGCCACCAATCCGCCGCCAAGGGACTGGTTTCACGTCTGCCAGACGTGGAAGCACGCCTGCGCGCAGAACGGCCTCAAGCTTACCGTGCCCGACGGCGCCGGGCAGGTGCTGGTATTTCTTGCCCCGCAGACGCACGGCGACTTCAGGACACTGGTCGACTCGGTGCAGGGGCGGCCCGGTGCGTTCGTGCGTACCTCACAGGACCTCAATCAGGCGACTCTCGACAGCTCGCGGCTCGAAGCCTATCTGCGGGCCGTGCATGCCCTCGATGAGCACGCGCCCGGCTCGCTCAAGGAGGCCGCGCCGCTTCTCGGGCGCAGTCTCGCGATCAAAGTGAAAGCGAGCTGCCTCGATCGCATTCCGGAGCTGCAGGCGTCCTGCCTGATGCAGGGTCAGGACGCGTTGATCCTCAATGACGGCCACAGCACCTCGATCGTCGAGGCGCTGACCTCGGGCCCGGCGAGCGATCTGGCGATGGAAGCGAGCTATACGCCACAGCTGAGCTATGGCTACTACAGTCCGTATATCGCCTCGGTGCTCGACATCGCGCGCATCTTCGGCTCCTTCACGATCGCGCACTACCAGTACATCCCGGCGCTCGCGACGCAGCGCGGCGAAGTGCTGGCGCTCACTCTCAACACGCCGCCTTCGTTCCACGATCCGAAATCGGTGCTCGTGACCGCGCTGCCCGCCGTCGAGGCGCCGCAGCCGCCGCCGCTGCATGCGGTCGATCCCAAGGAGATCTACTGCGCGCGCAAGAGCTCACTCGTCCTGCCGGTCGAGGGCGCGCCGCTCGTATTCTCCACGGGCTACGCCCACGACCTGCATCTCAGCCTGACCGGCAGCGACGGCAAGACCATCGACCTGCCTGCCAGCGCCGACCCGGAGCAGGGCGGCTTCGTGGTCGACACCTCCGGCGTGGGAGCCGCGACTCTCGGCAACCTCGTCCGCGGCTCCCTCGAGGGATACTGGGGCTTCGAGCCCTTCGCCGGGCCCGCCTTCCAGCTGGTCAACGCACGCACCGAGTCGTGGCGGCTGGCCGCTGATGAGAGCGCGGCGATCGTCGGCCGGGAAGACACCATTCACCTGCAGGCGAGCAGCGTCAGTTGCATCGATCACATCATGGTGCGCGATCCGGCCGGCAAGGAGCTCGCGGCCGACTGGAAGGCTGTGCGTCCCGATGAGGTGGAGGTGAAGCTGCCGCTGCAGGCCGCGCAGCCCGGGCAACTGACTCTCCTGGTCAAACAGTATGGCGCGAGCCCACCCCAGCCGGTGCCGCTGCAGGCATTCGCCGAGGCCGCTCATCTCGACAGCTTCACGCTGCATGCGGGCGACAGCCAGGGCCTGCTCACCGGCGCCCGCCTCGACGAGGTGTCCGGGCTCGCCGTGGCAGGTGTCGCCTTCATCCCGGGCGCGCTCGCGAGCAGCCAGGGAGTCGACCAGCTCACCATGACGGCGCAGGGCGGCGCCACCGCGGCTGCTCTCAAGCCGGGCGATGCCGGCCTGGCGAAAGTCAGATTGAAGGACGGCAGGGTGCTCGAGCTCGAGGCCCTGATCGCCGCGCCCCGTCCCAGCGTCGAGCTCATCGGCAAGAGCGTGCAGCCCTCGGCCTCGAATTCCGGCAGCCACATTCAACTGGCGAACGATGACGAGTTGCCGCAGCGCGCGCAGTTGACGTTTTCCGTGCGGGCGAAGTCGCCCGCGACTTTCGGCCAGGACGAGATGCTGCAGATCGCGACCGCGGACGGGGCGTACTCGACCACGCTCAGTCTCGCCAACGGCGGCGTAACGCTCGAGAACCGCTCGGTCGCGATCGCCAGCCTCGATCCCGCCAAAGCGTTCGGAGCTTCAGCTTTCGGACCCCTGCAGTTTCGCGTGGTGGCTGGCGGTGTCACGGGCGACTGGCAGCCGCTCGCGACCCTGGTCCGCCTGCCGAAGCTGCACGAGCTCGTGTGTCCCGCGACCCGGGAGCTCGCCTGCAAGCTCTCGGGCAGCGATCTCTTCCTGGTCGATTCGATCGCCAGCGATCCGCACTTCGATCATGCGGTGCAGGTCCCCGACGGCTTCCCAGGCTACGCATTGCCCGTGCCGCACCCGAAGAACGGGCAGATTTTCGTGAAGCTGCGCGATGACCCGGGCATCGTCAATCTGGCGTCGGTCGACACGCGTGAGCTGCCTGCGAGCCCGCAGGAGTCGGAGCGGGCGAGTGTGCGGCATGCCGCCGCGAGTCCGCCCACGAGCACGCCGCCACCGAAGAAGCCAACACCCGCGCCACCCGATCTGAGCTAACTCCGTACGCCGCACTTGACTTTCGCGTTGCGAGACAAAAGAATCCGCGCCCAGCTCAGTCACCCGGAATCGTATGGACCCAAGCCCTAGTAGCCGCTTCATCGCCGTCTAACCGGCGAGACGTCACAGGGTCGCGGTCCTGCAAACCCGCCTCCTCACCGTCTCGCCATCCGGCGCGGGACGGTGCATGCCGTAAGGCCGCCACGGTCGCAACGGCACGGAAGTCAAAACGGCTTCCCCGCACTTTCCATTGAAGGGCTCTCGACACGGCGCGCATCGCACGCTGCCTCATCGGCTGGCTGTGATGCCGCTCCGCATGGCGTGTTTTTCGAGGATCTGCCCATGTCTTACTCAGATGCTTTCACTGCGGCTGGCGATGCCGCCCCCGATGAGGCCCACACCGGCGACATCCATGGCGCTTTCGGGACGATACGTCGCCACGACGTCGGACCGCGCAGCAGTTGGGGGCCGCGGCTTCGGACGCTGCTCGCCATCCTCGGCCCTGGCCTCATCGTCATGGTGGGCGACAACGATGCCGGTGCTTTCGGGACGTATGCGCAGGCGGGACAGAACTACGGCACCACGCTGCTGTGGACGCTACTGCTGCTCGTGCCCGTTCTCTATGTAAACCAGGAGATGGTCCTGCGCCTCGGCGCAGTGACCCGCGTCGGCCACGCACGGCTCATTCTCAAGCGCTACGGCAAGTTCTGGGGCGCGTTCAGCGTCATCGATCTCTTCGTGCTCAACGCCCTCACCATCATCACCGAGTTCATCGGCATCAGCCTGGCGCTCTCTTATCTCGGTGTCTCGCGCCCGCTCGGCGTGCTGGCCGCGGCCGCGGTGGTGGTGGCAGCCGCGGGCACGGGCGACTTCCGGCGCTTCGAGCGGTTCTCGATGATTCTGGTGCTGGGAAGCCTGCTGCTCGTGCCGGTGCTGATCTGGGTGCATCCGTCAGCGGGGCAGATGGCCCACGATCTGCTGTTGCCGCGCCTGCCGCAGGGCAAGCTGAGCGAGATCATGCTGCTCATCATCGCGATCGTCGGCACGACGGTGGCCCCCTGGCAGCTCTTCTTCCAGCAGAGCTATGTCATCGACAAGCGGATCACGCCGCGTTTCATGCGTTACGAGCGGGTCGATCTCTGCCTGGGGATCGTGCTCGTGGTGCTCGGCGCCGTGGCCATGATCGGCTTCACGGCCGCGACGTTCGCCGGGCATGCGGAGTTCGGCGCCTTTCAGGATGCGGGTGCGGTGGCGGCAGGCCTCGGCAAGTATGTCGGGCACGCGGCCGGCGTGTGCTTCGCGGTCGCTTTGATCGACGCCAGCGTCATCGGCGCCATGGCCGTCTCCCTGTCAACGGCCTACGCCATCGGAGATGTGCTGTCACTTCGGCACTCGCTGCATCATCGGCCCAAGGATGCGAAGACGTTCTATCTCGTCTACGGCGGGCTGATTGCGTTGGCGGCGGCACTCGTGCTGACGCCCGGCACTCCCCTCGGCCTCCTCACCAACGCGGTACAGACGCTCGCCGGGGTGTTGCTGCCGAGTGCGACGGTGTTCCTGCTGCTCCTCTGCAATGACGAGGAAGTGCTCGGACCATGGGTGAACGGCCCCTGGCTCAACCTCTTCACCGGCATGGTGATCGGCGCGCTACTCCTGCTCTCCGTCATCCTGACCGCCGCGGTGCTCTTTCCGGGGCTCGGCTCTGGCGCCATGCTCGCCATCCTCGGCGGCGGTGCGGCGATCGGGCTCGTTGCCGCCGCGCCGCTTTGCGTGCGCACGCTGCGCTCGCCAGCCTGGCGGATAGACCCGCGGCTGCGTGACTCCTGGCGCATGCCGGCACTGAGCGCGCTCGGAGCCGCGCGCATCACCCCGCTGACGCGCCTGTCGATGCTCGCGCTGCGCGGCTATCTGGTGATCGCGGGTGGGCTCGTGATGCTGAGGATCGTGGAGTTGGCGGGCGTGCATCTCTGAGGCCCAATGCGCAGGTTCTCGATCGCGCTGTTGCTTGCCGCGGCCCTCTCGACACCAGGGTACGCGGCAAGCACAGCCGCCTTCGACGTCCGCCCGGAACAAGCTTTACTCGGCCGCCTGCTGCCGCACCACGCGCGGCAGTTCCTGCTGGCCACGCTCCCCGCGGCGGGTGGCCGGGAGCACTTCCGCGTCTCGAGCGCGAACGGGCGCATCGAGGTCGCAGGGAGCACGCCGAGTGCGCTGCTCTTCGGTCTCAACTGGTATCTCAAATACGTTGCGCGGGTGCAGATCTCGCCGAATGGTGATCGTGTGGGCCGCGCGCCCTTGCCCTTGCCGCGGGCGGTGATCGAGCGCAGTACGCCCTACACGTACCGCTTCGCTTTGAACGAGAACGTCGACGGCTACTCCGCGCCGTACTGGAGCTGGCCGAGATGGCAGCGGGAGATCGATGTGCTGGCGCTCTCCGGGATCAACGCCGTGCTGCTCGAGCGAGGCACGGATAGCGTCCTCTACCAGACGTTCCGCGACTTCGGCTACTCCGACCTCCGGGTCCGGAGTTGGCTCGCCGCGCCGGCGCATCAGAACTGGCAGCTCATGGGGAATCTGTGCTGCTTCGCCGGGCCCGTCAGCCGCGCGCTTTTGCAGAAGCGTCTGCGGTCCGCGCAACAGATCGTGGCGCGGCTGCGCGAGCTCGGCATCACGCCGGTGCTGCCGGGCTACTACGGCATAGTCCCGGCTGATTTCCAGCGGCGCTTCCGAGACTCGCACGTCGTGCCGCAGGGATCGTGGGCCGGTTTCGCGCGGCCCGGCTGGCTCGATCCGCGGGACCCCATGTTCGCGCGGCTGGCGGCCACCTTCTATCGGCACCAGCGCGAGCTCCTGGGTGACAGCCGCGTCTATGACATGGAGGTCTTCCAGGAAGGCGGCCAGGCCGGTGACGTTCCGGTAGCGAGCGCGGCGCGGGCCGTGCAGACGGCTCTTCTGACTGCCCACTCGGACGCGAGCTGGATGATGCTCGCCTGGCAAGGCAATCCGCGACAGGATCTGCTCGCCGGCGTCGATCGCCGGCATCTGCTCATCATCGACATCGATCACTCGCGGGTGCCCCGCGAACAGCGGGAGAGGGACTTCCGCGGCGCGCCCTTTCTCTTCGGCGGCCTATGGGAGTTCGGCGGACGCACGACGCTCGGCGCCGACGTCGGTGATCTCACGGACCGGCTGCAGCGTGTTGGCCGCACGAACGGTGACATGGTGGGCACGGCGGTCTTCACTGAAGGGATGGGTACCAATCCGTTCATGTTCGATCTCTTCACCGAGATGGCATGGCGCGACGAGCCCATCGACATGGAGGCATGGACCCGGGCATATGTCCGGCGCCGCTACGGCGGCGCCGATCCGCACGCGCTTGCCGCATGGGACGTGTTGATCCATACCGCCTATGACATCCGTGTCGATCAGGTCGTCTTCAACAGCGAGCGGGACGCGGCGCAGGAGTCCTTGTTCGACGCGCAGCCCTCTCTGACGGTCAATCGTGCTTCCAACTGGTCTCCGCAGGACATGCGGTACAGCGCTGCGGCATTCGGGCGCGCGCTGCCGCAGATGTTGCAGGTGGCAGCCCCCCTGCGCAGGAGCGAGACCTATCGCTACGACCTCGTGGATGTCGCGCGGCAGACGCTGGCCAATGAAAGTCGGGTGCTGCTGCCGCGGCTCAGGACCGCCTACCAGGATAAGGACCGTCCGCGCTTCGCGAGGCTCACGCAGTGCTGGCTCGGCTTGATGGATCTGCAGGACCGGTTGCTCGCCACCGATCGGTACTTCCTGCTCGGCAGTTGGCTGGCACAGGTGCAACCCTGGGCCTCGTCAGCCAGTGAGCAGAGACGCCTGCAGTTCGACGCCCGCTCCCTGATCACCGTTTGGGGCGGTAGGCAGGCGAGCGAGCAGGGCGGCTTACACGATTATGGCAACAAGGACTGGGCCGGCCTGACTCGCGACTACTATCGGCCGCGGTGGCAGCGCTATTTCCAGGCGCTCGCCGAGTCGCTGCGTAGCGGCGCCAGCCCGCAGCCGATCGACTGGTTCTCCGTTGGGGAGAGCTGGAGTCACGGCGCTCAGGTTTATTCCGCTCGACCCGTGGGCGATGCCCATGCGCTGGCGAGTCAGGTTGCGGCCGCGATGCAGCGCTGTCCTTAGCTCAGCGTACCAAGCAGCTCACTTGCACGGGCCGCCGAGGAGGCCGGCTCGCAGCTCCGGGCTGGGCGGCGCGGCGCCGAGCCAGATCGCGAGGAATGCCCTGCCGAAGTCGTCGCCGGAGATCGTGCCGAGGACTTTGCCGTCGAGCGAATACTGGATGCCGACACCGGGGATGCGCAGGAAACTCATGCGCTGGCCCGAGCTGGCGCCCGTCATCCAGCCATCGAGCTGCGCGATCCGGCTCTGCAGCCGCGGCAGTTCCTCCTTGGCCACGCTGTTCGCGAAGCCTTCCTGCCAGGCGTCGCGCAGCTGACCGGCGGTTACGTGAAAGACGAAGGCGAGATCGACCTCCACCGGTTGCCGCGAGCTCAGAATGGCGTTCGCATCTTCCGTCGGTTGCGCCACGTAGAGCGCCCCCACGTAGACTTTGATGGAGAAGATGGTGGCTTTGCGTAGACCGAGGCCGTTGAGCGTCAGGGTTTCACCCCGAGCCTGCACACGGTCCGGGAATGAGACCCCGTCGCACTCCTTGGCGACGGCCGTAGCGGCGACGGCGAGGCAGAGGGAAAGGAGAAGCGCCGCCGCGGCGAAAGCCGGCAGCCGGACGACGCGCGCAGGCGTGCTCATGAGTCCTCCCAGGCACCGCGCTCCGTTTGCGGGCCGGCGCCGCTTCAAGCCTAGCATGACCTTAGGGCACGGGCGCCGGCGCGCCAGGACCGCGATACTCGCAACCGCTGGTGCAGGTCTCGTGGATGACGATCCGGCTCAGGACCGGCAGGCGAGGGGCCAGGCGCTCCCAGAGCCACACCGCGAGGTGCTCACTGGTGGGATTCTCAAGCCCGGGAATCTCGTTGAGATAACGGTGATCGAGCGCCTCATGCAGCGGCGCGAATGCCGCCGAGAGGTCGGCGAAATCGCACACCCAGCCGAGGTGCGGGTCGAGCGGACCCGAGACGTGCACGGCGACGCGAAATGAGTGTCCATGCAGGCGCGCACATTTGTGGCCGGGTGGTACGTTGGGCAGGCGGTGTGCCGCCTCGATGCGGAATTCCTTGAAGATCTCCATCCGTGGCAATGTACCAAACCCCGTGAAACGCACAATCACCGGCTACCACCGCGACGCGGAGCTCCACTGGGTGGCGGAGCTCGACTGCGGACACAACCAGCACGTACGTCACCGTCCGCCGTGGGTCAGCCGTCCCTGGGTCACGACGGCCGAAGGGCGCGCCAGCATGCTCGGCACGGCTCTCGAGTGCCTGAAATGTGACCGGGGGGAGTCGCCCGACCGGCCGCCCGCGGGAAGTTGAGCCGCGCCACTGGCCGTCCTTGGCGGCAGGGCCCCCGGCCCGCGCATCCGTGCACGGGCGTTCGCGCGGATCGAGGACACTTTAAGTGTCCTCGATCCAGGCGCCGCGCTCACCCGCGCTTGGCCGCCGTCTGCGCGTCGATGGCTGCGAGCCGCGAGCTGCCGATCTCGCCGATGGCGCGCGCGATCGCCTGCCGCTGACACTCCTGGCTCGCCGCGGCCGCGCCGGGCAGCAGCGAGCTCGACACCGGGCATACTTCCTCGGCGGCTCGCTCGAGGCGCCGATAGAGCGCGCGGGTCCCCTGCGCGGTCGCAAGATCGACCTGGGTGTAATAGACATTGGTCTGCATGCCGTCGGCCGACGGCTCGTTGGCCCCGATCGCCGGCGATACGAGTGCCGTCGCGGCCGTGAGGACACCCAGGACGGTGAGGGTGGCGGTGAGGACGCGCGGGCGGGAGCTGACGTTATTGGTGAAGGGGGTCATGACGGTGTCTCCTGTCAAATGTTGTTTCGATCGGTGTCAATCACTTCGACACGCATATGAGACACTCGGTTTAAATGCCGCGTAAGCCGCCCGGCCACGTACTCGTCCCAGCCGGCGACGTACCGGCACGAGGCGGCCCGTGCCGCGGGTGTGGCTGCCGGCAGGGGGGCGGCCCGGACCTCGCGGTCCGGGCGATCGCGTGGATCGAGGACCGGTTGAGTGTTCGGCACCGTGCCCGCGCGCTCGCATACAACTCGACGAACTCGTCCCTGCCAGCAGCGGATTCGTCCCTGAAGACGCGGCTTTTCGCGCGCCGGCGTGCCGGCGTGCGTCAACTTCGCGTAATCTATGCGCATGACTCCGCGCATGCGCCCCATGTTCCTGATCGTCACGGCCTTCTGGGCTTATGTGGCCGCCTCGAATGTGATCTACGCGCACAGCATGCAAGCGAGCCTCGCCGCGCTGCACGTCCCCGACTTCTTTTCCCGCTGGGAGCCGCGACTGCTGCAACACCTCATGCTCTATCCCCTGCTCCTCGCCGCCATCTGGTACTCGCTGCGCATCGGCTGGCAGCCGCTTGCCCGGCGCCTGCCGGTGCAGGTGCTGATGGGTGGCGCGTTCGCGTTCGCGGCCTCGCCGGCGCTCTCGCTGGGGGATTGGCTGCTGCATTCCCGCCACCACCACTTGAACTCATGGACGGGCCAAATGATGGGACCGAACGTACCCATCTGGCTGGCGAGTGCCACGACCTTCCTCCTGACTTACGGCTTCGCCGTCGCCCTGGTGAGCGGGTTCGATTTCTATCGCCGGCTGCGCGATACGCAGATCCGTGCCGCAGCCCTGGAGCGGGCACTCACCGCTGCACATCTGGCATCGCTGCGGATGCAGCTCTCCCCGCACTCTCTCTTCAACCTGTTGCACACCATTCGCGGCCACATCGAGTGGGACCCCGCAACGGCGCGCACCATGCTTGTGCAGCTCGGGGATCTGCTGCGCCGCCTGCTCAATGCCGGCGAGCGGGAATATTCCCGCCTCGGCGATGAGATGCAATTCGTGCGCCTGTACCTCGAGTTGCAGCAGCGGCGCTTCGCGGAGCGGCTGAGCGTCGACATTCCGCAGCCGACGGCGCTGCCGGCGGCTTGGGTGCCGAGTCTCATCCTGCAGCCGCTCGTCGAGAACGCAGTCGTGCACGGGTTGGCGGGCCATCAGGGCCCGGTAGTCGTGCAGGTGTCGGCGGTCACCGTGCGCGACTCGCTCGTCCTGCGAGTTACCAACACGCTCGGTGCCAAGCGCTCGAGCGGTGGCGGCGGGATAGGCCTACGAAACGTGCGCGACCGTCTGGCGATTCAGTTTGGCGAGCGAGCCTCATTTCACGCCGGACCGGGCGAGGGGGGCTGGGTCGCCGAGATCCGTTTGCCGCTTCTCACCGATGTTCTCGAGACCACATCGGCGAGGACCGACGCAACCGCGAACGCGTTGTCCGCGGAGCCCTTGTGATGCTCGATGTGATGATCGTGGACGATGAGCTCGCGGGCCGGCGCACGTTGCGGGAGTGTTGCGCGCGCGAGCCCGATCTCAACGTCGTTGCCGAGTATGGTGATAGCCGCGAGGCTCTCGAGGCGATCCGGGCGCGGCCCCCGGATCTGCTCTTTCTCGACATCCAGATGGACTCGCTCGACGGCGTAGCGCTGGCCCGCTCGCTCGATCCCGGGACTTTGCCGCTCATCGTCTTCGTCACCGCTTACGATCAGTATGCTCTCGATGCGTTCGACATCAGTGCGGTGGATTACCTGCTGAAGCCGTTCGATGACGAGCGCTTTCAGCGCACCATCGAGCGGGTTCGGCGCCGCCGGGCGGCGGAGAGCGCGGTGCAGCGGCACGAGGCGCTCGACGCAGTGCTCGAGCGCATCGAGCGCGGACTGGCGGCCGCGGACGTTCCGGCCAGAGTCCTGGCGGAGTCCGGCAGCCGCATGCACATGCTCGATGTGGCGCGGATCGAGAGCGTCGAGGCAGACCGCAACTACGTCAGGTTCACGGTCGGCCGCGATACCTTTCAGGCGCGCAGCACTTTGCAACAGGCTGAAAAGACACTACAGTCACAGCCCATGCTGCGTATCAGCCGCTCCTGTCTCGTGAACATCAACCATGTGCGGGAAATCAGCCGCACGCCGCGGGGGGATTTCATCCTGGT
>JBOIAB010000346.1:0-17086 GCA_050738635.1 Steroidobacteraceae bacterium | reverse complement strand
GCAACGCGCTCTGCACGGGGAATGGCGCCATGCCTCCCAGGCCGCACAGCGAACCCTGAACCATGAGGTTGCAGAGCTCCTCGAGCTTGCGCACGTTGCCTTCGGCGTCCTGCCCTTCAATGATCCGGTCGATGACCTCCATTCCGCGCGTGGAGCCGATCCGGCAGGGAGTGCACTTGCCGCAGGACTCGATCGCGCAGAACTCCATCGCGTAGCGCGCCATTCGCGCCATGTCCACGGTATCGTCGAAAGCGACGATGCCGCCATGGCCGAGCAGCGCGCCAATGCCGCCGAGCGCCTCATAGTCGACCAGGGTGTCGAACTGCGAGGCCGGAATATAGGCGCCGAGCTGACCGCCGACCTGCACCGCCCGCAGCGGACGACCGGAGGCCGAGCCGCCGCCGTAGTCGTACAGCAGCTCGCGCAATGTCAGCCCGAACGCCCGCTCGACCAGACCGCCGCGCTTGATGTTACCGGCAAGCTGCAGGGGCAGCGTGCCCCGGGACTTGCCCGTTCCATAACCCGCGTAATACTCGGCCCCGCGGTCCAATATGGTCGGCACGCTCGCGAGCGTGATCACGTTGTTGACGATGGTCGGCCGGCCGAAGAGGCCTTTGATGGCCGGCAGCGGTGGCCGTACACGGACCTCGCCCCGCTTACCCTCCAGGCTCTCGAGCATCGAGGTCTCTTCGCCGCAGATGTAGGCGCCCGCTCCGATCCTGACCTCCAGATCGAAGCGCCTGCCGCTGCCCAGCACGTCGGCGCCGAGATAACGCGCCTGGTAGGCCGCCGCGATCGCATGATTCAGCGCGCGATGGGCGTGCGGATATTCCGCGCGCAGGTAAATATAGCCCTGCGTCGCCCCGATCGCGACACCCGCGATCGTCATGCCTTCGATGAGGCTGAGCGGATCGCCTTCCATCAACATCCGGTCCGAGAACGTGCCCGAGTCACCCTCGTCGGCGTTGCAGGTGACATATTTCTGGCCGGCGGGCTGCTCCAGCACGGTTTTCCATTTGATGCCGGTCGGGAAGGCCGCCCCACCCCGCCCGCGCAGACCCGAGCCGAGGATCGTCTCCACGACCGCCTCGGGGCTCAGCGTGAGCGCGCGGCGCAGTCCCTGGTAGCCGCCGTGGATCACGTAGTCCGCAACGCTCGCCGGGTCGACGACTCCTACGCGGGCGAAGGTCAGTCGCTGTTGGCTTGCGAGCCAAGGAATCGCCTCGGCGACACCCAACGACAACGGGTGTGAGCCGCCGTGCAGGAACTGCGCATCGAAGAGCCCCGGAACATCACCGACGTCCACCGGCCCGTATGCCGTCCGTCCGTGCGCGGTCGCCACCTCCACCAGCGGCTCCAGCCAATACGCTCCGCGCGAGCCGTTGCGGATGAGCCGCAGCTCGAGGCCGCGTGCGGCGGCTTCGCGGGTAATTGCGTCCGCAACCTCCCCGGCACCGAGCGAGAGAGCGCCGGCATCGCGGGGCACATACACGGTAAAAGTCATGCGGGAGCAGTCACCTCTTGCGGTCGGCGTCCGCGAGCAGCGTGTCGAGACGCTCGGGACTCACCCTGCCATGCAGCTGGCCATCGATCATCACCGCGGGCGAACAGGCGCAATTACCCAGGCAGTAGACCGGCTCCAGCGAGAAACGCCCGTCGGGCGTCGTCTGGTGGAAGTCTACTCCCAGGCGTTGCCGGGCGTGCGCCGCCAGCGCCTCGCCCCCCACGGCCTGACACGACTCCGCCCGGCACACGCTCACGGTGTGCGCACCGGGCGGTGTGCTGCGAAAGAAATGATAAAAGGAGACAACGCCGTGGACCTCCGCGCGCGACAGGTTGAGCTCCGAGGCGACGAGCGGCACCGCCGCCGGCGGCACGTAGCCGAGCTGTGCCTGAACCGCGTGCAGCACCTCGATCAGCGGCCCCGGCCGCCCCTTGAGGTCACCGACGATCCGCCGAATCGCCGCCCGATGCTCAGAAGACAATGCTTCCATACCGGAAGTATACGTCCGTCGCCGCCATCATCTCCTCCCCCGGCCCGCAAGGACCCCCTGGGGGGAGCAACTGTTCGATTTCCGGGACGCGGCGGGTGCTTATGACAGCGCCGTCACAACCCGAGGTGACGGGCGTGATGCCGCAAATGGTCCTCCATGAAGCTGGAGATGAAGTAATACCCGTGGTCGTAGCCTTCGTGCCGGCGTAACGTCAGCCTGAGCCCGGACTTGCGGGCCGCCTCCTCCAGGAGGTGCGGATGCAGCTGCGACTCCAGGAACTGGTCCGCCAGACCCTGATCCACCAGGACGGGGGGCCGCTGCGGCCCATCGGTCAGCCTGGCGGCCAACTCGGCGGCATCATGAGCCGCCCACTGCCCCTGATCGGCCCCCAGGTAGCCGCTGAAGGCTTTTTGCCCCCAGGGACAGCGCCGCGGCGCGCTGATGGGCGCGAAGGCTGAGACGGAGCGATAGCGTCCCGGGTTGCGCAGGGCGATGGTGAGCGCCCCGTGCCCACCCATGGAGTGACCGAAGATTCCGCTGCGCTCCGCCTGCGCCGGGAAGTGCTCCTCGACCAGCGCGCGCAGCTCCTGCGTGACATATGTATACATGCGGTAGTGGCGTGACCACGGCTCCACCGTGGCATCGACATAGAAGCCCGCGCCCAGCCCGAAGTCCCACGAGTCGCTGTCGCCCGGCAGCTTGACGCCGCGCGGGCTGGTGTCAGGTGCGACCAGCATCAGCCCGAGCTCGGCCGCGACACGTTGCGCACCGGCCTTGATCATGAAGGTCTCTTCGGTGCAGGTGAGGCCGGCAAGGTAGTAGAGCACCGGTACCGGAGCCGATTTCGCCTGCGCGGGCGTGAAGACCGCGAAGCGCATGGCGCAGGCGGTGCTCGTCGCCTCGTGGCGATAGAAGCCGACCGTGCCGCCGAAGCAGCGATGCTGACTGATGACTTCGAAAGGCTGGCCGGCCATGGGGCTCTCCGCTGAATTGCCGCTGGTGGCGCACCTTATACCGGGCGCTGCGCGGCGAGTCACCGCGCACGAGACGCGCGCCACGGCAGTGTCACGCGGCTGGAACAGCGCAGGCCCTAGGCGCCGCTTTCCCAACCCCCGCCGAGCGCACGATAGAGCTGCACGAGATCAGCCGACACGGCTGTCGTCGCATCCGCGAGTGACAACTCGTTCTGCTCTTCGGTGCGCTCCGCGTCGAGGACGTCGATGAAGCTCGCCACTCCGCTTTGATAGCGCTGCCGCGCGAGTGCCCGGGCGTTGCGACTCGCCGTCACTGCCGTCTGCAGCGATGCGAGGCGCGCCTGATCGGCGCCGTAGGCCGCCAAAGCATCCTCCACCTGATGCAGTGCCGTCAGCACCGTCTGCGCATACGCGACGGCCGCCTCCTTCGCCTTGACCTTCTGCAGCTGGACCTGCGCGTGCAGCCGGCCGCCCTCGAAGATCGGCAGCTGAATGGCCGGGCCGAAAGAGCTGAAGTGGCTTGCCGTCTGGATGAGTTGCGAAAGTCCCTCCGACTGAAAGCCGCCTCCGGCGGTGAGCGTCAGCTGCGGAAAGTAGTTGGAAATCGCGATACCGATTTCCGCCGTGGCCGCGTGCAGGTGGGCCTCCGCCTGACGGACGTCCGGCCGGCGGCGCGCCAGGTCCGAGGGCAGTCCGATTGGTACCACGGGCGGCACAGGCGGCACGGGCTGCGTGCGCTCGAGCTCGGCCCGCAGCGCCTCGGGCGGGCTCGCCATGAGCTCGCTCAGCTCATTGATGTCGACCGTGATCTCGCGAACCGCGAGCGGCACCTCAGCCTGCGTGGTACCGACTTCCGCCCGCGCATTCTCAACGTCGAGGTCCGAGGTGAGGCCCGCGTTGCGCCGATCACGCGTGAGCTGCAGGAGATCGCGCTGCGTCGCCAGGCTGCGCTGCAGGATCGCCCGGCGCAGCTGCGCACCACGCAGGTCGATGTAGGTCGCCGCTACGTCGCTCACCATCGACAGCAGCGCCGCGTGGGCGCCTTCGACCGCTGCTTGCGTCTGGGCGTTGGCGGCCTCGAGCGAGCGTCGCTCGGTGCCAAAGAGATCGAGCGTCCAGGAGGCGCCGAGGCCAAGCTGATACTGGTTGTAGGGATTGACCAGGGTCGGCGGCAGGCCGGGAAAATTCAGCCCGAAAATGGCGCCGTTCGGTGTGTTGGTGCTGAGCCGCTGGCGCGACCAGGCAGCGTTGGCCGATACGTCGGGCCAGAGTCCGCCGGCGACGACGGCGGTTTGCGCCTGTGCCTCTTCGATGCGCAGTACAGCCTCTTTGATGTCCAGGTTCTGCGACGCCGACCGCTGCACGAGCGTAGTCAGCGTCGAATCCTTGAAACTCGACCACCAGGCGACTGTCTGCGCGCCGTCCGCAGTCACGTGCGCGGCGCCTTCGGTGCCGTTGGCCACCGCTGTCGATGACCATTGCGCCGGTACGTTCGGCTTCGGCTTGACGAAGTTCGGGCCCATCGCACAGCTCGCCAGCGTGCAGCCAAGGGAGGTGAGCGCCAGAGAGCGCAGCGTTCGTGTTGTCATGGGGTTCCTTAGGTCAGCCGGTGCTGAGCAAGCAAGAATCGGCTCCAGGCACCTGGGCCGGCATGATTCGCGCTAACGGCTGCGCCGTCAACCGCCGCGCCGGCGCAACCCCGCCTTGCAGATGCGCTCGACCAGAGCGGAGAAACCGATACCGGCCGCGCGCGCCGCCTGCGGCAACAGGCTCGCGGCCGTCATGCCCGGGAGCGAGTTGGCTTCGAGACACCATATGCCGCCGGTGGGATCCATGCGCAAGTCGATGCGACTGTAGGAGCCCAGCTTCAGGGCGGCGTGCGCGCGCACCGCGAGCGCCTGCACCCGCGCTGCGATGTCGGGCGCGAGGTCCGCGGGAAAGACTTCGCGTGCGCCGCCCGCCTGGTACTTCGCCTGATAGTCGAAGACCTCGCCGGGCACGATGATCTCGCCGACGGGCAGCGCACTCCCCTCCAGCACGCCGACAGTCAGCTCGCGGCCCGGGATGAAGCGCTCCACCATCACCTCATCATCGAAACGCTGTGCGAGTGCGACGGCGGCGGGGAACGCATCCGCTTCGCGCACGACGCTCAACCCGACGGTCGAGCCCTGCTTGTTGGGTTTCACGACGACGGGCCAGCCGAGCGCACCGGCGATCTCCGCCGCCGTGGCAGGCGCCATGCGCCAATCCGCCGTCGGCACACCGGCGGCGCGGAAGAGCCGTTTGGAGAGGTCCTTGTCCATCGCGGTCGCGCTCGCGGTGTGATTGCTGCCCGTGTACGGAAGGCCGGCCAGATCGAGCACCGCTTGAATGTGGCCGTCCTCGCCCGTGCCGCCGTGCAACGCGAGAAACACCACCTCCACGTCGCGCATGTCGGCCGTCTCCGCCGCCAGCATGGGCGCACCCTGCCTCATGCCCGCCAACGCCGAGCCTGACGGCGGTTGCGGGCCGACGCCGCTCGTGAGCAGCCGCTGCTCGGCGGGACCCGAGAGCCGACCGGTCGCCGTATCGACCGCCAGTACCTCATGTCCGAGAGCGCGCAGCGCCGGAATGATCTGCGCGGCGCTCGCGATCGACACGTCCCGCTCCTCGCTGGTACCGCCAAAGAGAACCGCAATCTTCATGGCTCTGCGTTCCTTCCGAATGGGGAATCATTTTCCCACGTCCCGGCGCCGCGGACGCTGCCAGATGACACACCGCCGGACAGCAGGTACGATTATCGTACCGCCAGCCACGTATCGCGCGCGCTGCAAGTGTTGCATTCCAAAGCGCCTCACAAGAAGTCGGGTGCGTTTATCGCTCCGCATACTGCCGCCGCAGCCGATGCGGACGAGGCGCTCTATCGCGCCGGCGATCCCGATTTCATGACTACTCTCGCCCGCGGGCTGCACGTGATCCGCGCGTTCTCGGGCGTCGACCGGCGCCTCACGATCGCCGATGTCAGCCGCGCCACCGGGCTCACGCGCGCCGTGGTACGCCGGTGCCTGTACACGCTGCGGGAGCTGGGCTATGCCGCAACGGATGGCCGCACCTTCAGCCTGCAGCCGAGAATCCTCAACCTGGGCTATGCGTATCTCTCGACCGCGCCGATCCCGATTGCCGCCCAGCCGGTGCTGGAAGAGCTGAGCGCGCAGCTCGGCGAGGCCAGTTCCGTCGCTGTGCTCGATGACGGCGCGATGGTGTATGTAGCGCGCGCGGCGACGCGCCGCATCATGGCCGTCACCCTCGGCGTCGGCAGTCGCTTGCCCGCTTACTGCACGGCGCTGGGACGCGCGCTCCTCGCCGGCATGCCGCCGGAACAGGCAGCGCAGGAGCTGGCCAAATCCGATCTCGTGGCACACACCCGCTTCACCGTGACCTCGCGCCGGCGTATCGAGGAGATCCTGGCCGAGACGCGCGCCGCGGGCTTCGCGGTGAATGACCAGGAGCTCGAGATCGGGCTGCGCGCGATCGCGGTGCCGGTGCGGAACGTCGTCGGCACCACGGTGGCGGCGATGAACGTCAGTGCTCAGGCATCGCGAGTCACACGCAGGGAGCTGATCGAAAGGGATCTGCCGCTGCTGCGGGCGGCCGCCGAGCGCCTCGGCAACCAACTTGCCCCCTCGCGCTAGTCGCTGACGCGTAGACTGCGCGGATGTTTCCGAAGCTCACACCGGCCACGCGGGCCATCATCCTCGTCAACGTC
This sequence comes from Steroidobacteraceae bacterium, assembly GCA_050738635.1. Classification (GTDB taxonomy): domain Bacteria; phylum Pseudomonadota; class Gammaproteobacteria; order Steroidobacterales; family Steroidobacteraceae; genus 13-2-20CM-66-19. The sequence continues at coordinate 10,373 of JBOIAB010000346.1, read as the reverse complement.
CTGGTCTACCTGGTGGAGAAGGCCGCGCCGCTGCCCATGGAAGTGCATTTCGCGCTCTGGCCGCTCGCGACGCCGTCGCCAGCGCCATTCCAGCCCTGGCAGCTCGTGACGTATGCCTTCCTTCATGACCCGACCGACATCTGGCACATCGTCTTCAACATGTTCGCGCTCTACATGTTCGGTCCTTCGCTCGAGCAGTACTGGGGCGCGCGGCGCTTCATCGCTTATTATTTCGTGTGTGCCATCGCCGCGGGCGCGGCGCAGCTCGCAGTGGACTACGTGTTCCATCTCGACGGTGACGCGATCGGCGCCTCCGGAGCCATCTTCGGCATCCTGCTGGCGTTCGGGATGCTGTTCCCGCGCGCCAAGCTCCTGCTGTACTTCGTCATTCCGATGCCCGCGTGGCTCTTCGTCGCGGGCTACGCCGTGCTCGAGCTCTTCTTCGGCGTCACGGGCCGCGAGGCGAACGTCGCGCATTTCGCGCATCTCGGCGGCATGCTCGGCGGCGCGCTGATGATGCTTTATTGGCGCCTGCGGCCCGACCGCGGCGGCTGGCGGCCGACGTGAACGGAACTTTTTACGATTACCTGCATCTACCGCAACCGCGGAGGTAGCCGATTCCATGATAAAGACCGAGCATTTGAGCAAGCGCTATGAAGCGGTGACGGCCGTGGAGGACGTCACCTTCGAGGTCCGTCCGGGCGAGGTGCTCGGGTTTCTCGGCCCCAACGGGGCAGGCAAGACGACGACCATGCGCATGCTCGCCGGCTTCGTCAGGCCAACCTCGGGCAAGGCCAGCATCTGCGGTCACGACGTCGAGACGGAGCCGCTCGCCGCCAAGGAACAGCTCGGCTACCTGCCGGAGGGCGCGCCGACTTATGGCGAGATGCGCGTGCGCCGCTTCCTGGAATTCATCGCCGATCTGCGGCGCCTCGACAGCTCGCAGCGCCGCGCGCGGCTCGATTACGTCATCGAGCGCCTGCAGCTCGCCTCGGTGCTCGAGCAGTCGATCGAGACGCTGTCGAAAGGTTTTCGCCGCCGAGTCGGCCTGGCACAAGCCATCATCCACGACCCTCCGGTGCTCATCCTGGATGAGCCCACCGACGGCCTCGATCCCAATCAGAAGTTCGAGGTCCGCTCACTGATCAACGAAATGGCCCGCGACAAGATCATCGTCATCTCGACGCACATTCTGGAAGAGGTCGACGCCGTCTGTAATCGCGCGATCATCATCGCACGCGGCCGCATTGTGGCCGACGATACGCCGCTGAAACTCGCGGCTCGATCGCGCTACTACAACGCGGTATCCTTGCAGCTCGAGCGGCCGGAGCAACTGGCGGCCGCGCGCGCCGCAGTCGCGGCGCTGCCTTCGGTGGCCGACGTGGAGGTCAGCGAGCGCGACGTACGCCTCACTGCGCTGCCGCGCTCGGGCGCCGCGATACTTGCAGCCGTCGCGGAGCTGGCGAGCAGCAAAGGGCTCGCGCTCAAAGAGTTACATCTCGAATCCGGACGGCTCGACGAAGTCTTCCGCTCCATCACCGCCTAACGACTCACACCGGGGGCGCCATGCGCAACGTGGGCATCATCCTGCGCCGCGAGCTCGCGAGTTATTTCGCGACACCGCTCGCCTATGTCTTCATCCTGATCTTTCTCGTGCTCGCCAACTGGTTCGCCTTCTATCTCGGCAGCTTCTACGAGCGCGGCCAGGCGGATCTGGAGCCGTTCTTCGCCTTCCATCCATGGCTCTATCTCTTCCTGATCCCGGCGATCTCCATGAAGCTCTGGGCGGAGGAGCGCAGCTCGGGCAGCATCGAGCTGCTGATGACCCAGCCGGTGAAGCTCTGGGAGGCGGTCGTCGGCAAGTACCTGGCGGCGTGGCTTTTCACCGCGCTCGCCCTGGCGCTCACCTTCCCGATCTGGATCACCGTCAACTATCTCGGCAAGCCCGACAACGGCGCGATCGTGGCGGCCTACCTCGGTAGCCTCCTCCTCGCCGGCGGCTTTCTCGCCGTGGGCTCCTGCATGTCGGCTCTGACGCGCAACCAGGTGGTCGCCTTCATATTGGGGGTCGTCACCTGCTTCGTACTGCTCGTCGCCGGCTATCCGATGGTGATCAACTGGTTCCAGGGTTGGGCCCCGACGGCGCTCGTCGAGGCGGTCGCCTCGCTTTCCTTCCTGACCCATTACCAGTCCATCACCAAGGGGGTGATCGACGCCCGCGACCTGCTCTACTTCGCGATGCTGATCGGCTTCTTCCTCTTCACCACCACGGTCAGCCTCGACCTGCGCAAGGCGGACTAGGAGCGCCTCATGACCAAACGCTCGTCACTCGGCTGGGGTGCGGTCGCGGCGCTCGCGCTCGTCTTCATCGGCCTCACCATCCTCTGCAACTACTCGCTCGCAGGCTGGCAGCTCGATCTCACCCAGAACCGCCTCTACACCATCTCGCCGGGCACGGACCGGATCCTCGCCGGCATCAAGGAGCCGATCGACCTCTACTACTTCTACTCGGCGAAGGCGGGCGAGAGCCTGCCGGAGCTGCGTCCCTACGCCCAGCGCGTGCACGATCTGCTGCAAGAGCTGACGCAGCGCTCCAACGGCATGATCCATCTGCACGTGATCGACCCGAAGCCGTTCTCGGTCGAGGAAGACCGCGCTTCCGAGCTCGGCGTCACCGGCACGGACATCGACGAGGCCGGCACCAAGTTCTACTTCGGGCTCGCCGGCACCAATTCCACCAACGGCCAGCAGGCGATCCCTTTCTTCAGCCCGGACCAGCAGCGCTTCCTCGAATACAACGTCGCCAAGCTCATCTATGAGCTCGCGCATCCCGAAAAGCCCGTGGTCGCCTGGCTGTCGACGCTGCCCATGACGGGAGGCTTCGATCCGCAGAGCGGACAGCGGACTCAGCCCTGGATGATCTACTCGCAGGCGCAGGAGCTCTTCGACATACGCCCGCTACAGACGACCGCAACCTCCATCGGCCCGGACGTGCGCGTGCTGGTGCTGGTCGATCCGAAGAACCTGTCGCCCGCCACGCAGTTCGCAATCGATCAATACGCGCTGCGCGGCGGACACATCCTCGCCTTCGTCGATCCGCTGGCCGATGCCGATCAGTCGGCGGGCAATCCCATGCAGGCGATGGGCGCCGACCGTGCCTCGCACATCGAGAAGCTGCTCTCCGCCTGGGGCGTGGCTTTCAACCCGGCAGAAGTGGTCGCCGACCGCGGCCACGCGCTCAGCGTCGGGATGCGCGAAGGCCAGCCGCCGGTCGAGCATCTGGGCTACCAGGGTCTGGACGGCTCCTCGCTGTCGCAGGGCGACATCATCACTTCGGGCCTCTCCGACGTGAATGTCGAGACTCCCGGCTATCTCACTGCGGAAAAAGGCGCCCAGGTCAGATTCGAGCCGCTGCTGCGCTCGAGCACCGACGCGCAGCTCATGCCCTCGCAGCGCTTCGCGATGGCAGCCGATCCGGCGACTTTGTTGGACGGTTTCAAGCCAACCGGGCAGCGCTACACCATCGCGGCGCGCGTCAGCGGCATGGTGAAGACCGCCTTCCCTGACGGCCCCCCTCAGGGCGTGACGCTGCCTCCCGGTCAGCGTGATCTCAAGACATCGCTCAAGCCGCTGGGTCTGGTGGTAGTCGCCGATTCCGATCTGCTGGCCGACTTCCTCTGGGTGCGCGAGCAGCAGCTCTTCGGCCAGCGCATCCAGCAGGCGATCGCCGGCAACGGCCCGCTGGTGCTCAATGCGCTCGACAACCTCGCCGGCAGCTCCGACCTCATCAGCATCCGCGGTCATGCGGGCTTCACCCGCCCGTTCCTGCGCGTCGAGGCTCTGCAGCGGGTGGCCAACGCCCGCTTCCACGCGCAGGAACAGCAACTGCAACAGGAGCTGCAGCAGACGGAGCAGCAGCTCACGCTGCTGCAGTCCAAGCGCAATGACAAGTCGGCGCTGATCCTGACGCCGGCGCAACAGCAGCAGATCGAGCAATTCGAGACCGAGAAGCTCCAGATCCGCAAGCGCCTGCGCGCGGTGCAGGCCGGGCTCGCCAGCGACATCGACCGGCTGGGCGCGCAGCTCAAGGTCATCAACATCATCGTGATGCCGGCCCTGTTCGCGCTGGCGGCGCTGCTCATCGCCGCGCTGCGCCGCCGGTCCGCCATTGTCAGGAACAAGAAGGACGAGCGTCCATGACCGCACGTCGCGTTACGCTGCTCTTCGCCATCGGCATCGTCATCATCGCGCTCGCCATCTGGGTGTCGGGCCGCAGCCAGAACGGACAGGACTCGATCGCCGGCACCGTGGTGCTGCCCGGCCTGGAGAAGGCGGTCAACGACGTCACCGAGATCCGGATCACCAAGGCCGACAGGACTCAGACGACCCTGCAGCGCAAGGCAACCGACTGGGCGGTCGGCGAACGCGGCTACCCCGCCGACTCCGGCAAGCTGCGCAAGCTCCTGCTCGATCTCGGCTCACTGCAGGCGGTGGAGCGCAAGACGAGCGTCGCGCGCAACTACCAGGTGCTCGGCGTGGCGGATGTGACCCAGCCGAAGGCGACGGGTGCGCGTATCGACATCGTTTCCGCCGGCAAGACCTGGTCGCTCATCGTCGGCGGCTCGGTGGATGCCAACGACTGTTATGTCAGGGTCGTCGATTCGGCGCCGAGCCTGCTCGCGAGCCCGCTGATCATGGTCGATGCCGACCCGAAGCTGTGGCTCGATCCGGCAATCCTCGACATCGCCGCCGAGCGCGTCAGTGAAGTCGACGAGCTGCCGGCCAAGGGCGCGGGATTCAAGGTCTCACGCGACAAGAAGACACAGGCCGACTTCGCGGTGCAGGGCATCCCCCACGGGCGCGAGCTGACCGGTGGCGATGCCGCCGACTCGATGGGTAGCGCACTTTCCAGCCTGACTCTCACGGATGTACGCAAGGCCACCGCGCCACCGACCGGCACCGACCTCGCGCACGCCGTCTTCAAGACCTTCGACGGCCTGGAGATCGACGTCAGCGGTTATGAGCAGGCGAGCAACGGCTACATCGACGTCTCGGCGCATGCGACCGACAAATCCACTGCCGCCGAAGCGCAGCAGATCAACTCCCGGGTGCAGGGCTGGGACTACGAGATCCCGGGCTATCGCTACGAGGAGATCTTCCAGGCAATGGGTGGCCTGCTGAAGCCGCTGCCGGCGAAGAAGGCACACGCCAAGAGGCGCAAGTGAGCGCTAGCGCGCCTGCACGAGCACCAGCAGGGTCACCGCCGCGAGCAGCGCGGTCGGCAGCCAGGCGAGCATCACGGGATCGAGATTGAAGACGATCGTGCCGCTCTCGATGAGGCGCTGCAACAGAAAGAACGCAATCCCGATGACCAAAGCGAGCGTCGTGCGCGCCCCCGCCCCGGCCGAGCGCATCGATCCCAACACGAACGGTATGGCGAGCAGCACCGAAAAGGCGATCGCCACGGTACGTGCGATCTTCGACCAGAAGGCGAACAGATACTGGCGCGCATCCAGCGTGTTGGCGTGGTAGTAGCCGATGACCTGCCAGAGCGCCTGTAGGGTCAACTGCTCCGGGTCCTGCACCGCCAGCCCGAGAAATCCCGCCGTGACATTCGACTGCAGCACCCTCTGGCCCGGTGGGCTGGCCGTCACCCGGTCATCGGTGAAGCGCGACTCCGTGTAGCTGCCGAGTAGCCAGGTGCGATGCGCCGCGGCCGTCGCGCTCGCGGCATGCCCGATGGACACCAGCGTGTGTTGCGGTGAGAGCTGAAACACCTGCATGCCGGCGAACTGCCGTGAGCTCGACTGCCGGGCTACGTTCAGGATGAGATCACCGTCGCGCACCCACGCGCCGGTGCCGCCGCCAAAGCCGACACTGTTGAACTGACTGAACGCCTTATGCTGGTTCGCCGCCTCCTGCAACTGCGGCGCCACGAACTCCCCGACCGCGGCCTCGAACGCGATCAGCACAGCCGCGGCGATGAGCGCGCTGCCGGCGAGGCGCGCCACTGACACGCCGGTGGCGCGGATCACGGTGATTTCGCTGCCGCGGGCGAGCTGACCGAAGCCGATCACCGAGCCGATGAGCGCGGTGATCGGCAGCAGCTGATACACCTGCTGCGGCAGGTTGAGCAGTGTGTACCAGAGGGCATCGGCCACGGTGTAGTGGCCAACCCCGATGTCACCCTGTTGGCTGATGAAAACGAAGAGGCCGCCGAGGACGAGCAACACGATGAGGACCAGAGCCACCGCACCGAGCACGGTGCGCAGGATGTAGCGGTCCAGGATGTTCATGCGGGCCCCGCGAGGCGGTAGCGCAGGCGCTGCACGGCCTGCGGCGCGAAGATCACCGCGACGGCGAGCAACACGAGCGCGACGTGCGCCCACCACAGGCCGACGGCAACGGGGATGGCGCCGCGCGCGATCCAGGCCTGACCGGCGGAGATCAGATTCCAGTAGATGAGAAAGACCACGAGCGCGGCCCAGACGCGTGCGTAACGACCCTGGCGCGGCCGCAGGCGTGCCAGCGGAATGGCGAGCACCGTGAGAACGATGCACATCAGCGGCATCGAGATCCGCCACTGCAGCTTCGCCTGGCTCTTGGGATCGGCGGAGGCGAGCAGCGCCGCGGTGGGCTTCGCGTCGAGGTCGGTCACGACCCCCTTCGCCGGTGGCAGCCGCACAGGAATGGAGAGCTCGGCGAAGGACGGCATGGAGCGAAATTGCGTGCTGCCGGGAATGCCCTCGAACCGCTGCCCATTGAAGAGCTCGATCGTCTGCGTACCCGCGTCGGGGCTGACGGTTTGGACGGCTCGCTCCGCCAGGGTAACTTCCACAACCGATCCCTGGTTGCGCTCCACGAAGACATTCTGCAGCGTCCCGTCCCGATAGACCCGCTCGGCGTAAACCACGGCGGTACCACCGGCGAAGGAACGGAACGTCCCCGCCTGCAGAGGGGCGAACTGGCCGGCACGCACCGCTGCGTCGCGGATGCTCAGCGCCTGAGCCGTTGCCCCCGGTGCGACTTGTAGCGTGAGCGCGGCAAGACCGACCGCGAGGACGACGCCGAGGCCGATCACCCCGCCATAGAGCGTGGCCGGCCTGACCCCGCAGGCGAAGGCGGCCGCGAGCTCGCTGTCGTGATAGAGCCTGCCGAGGGCCAGCACGATGCCGAGCAGCAGCCCGAAGGGAACGAGAATACTGAGGTATTGCAGCATCCCGAGGTAGATGAGCTCGAGCACCACTCCCTGCGGAAATTGGCTCGCCGCGGCGCGCTCGAGCACGGCAGCCACCTGGTTGGCGAGCAGGATGATGAGCAGCACGCCCATCACCACGATCCAGGCGGTGACGACTTCGCGCAGAATGTAGCGTCCGAGGATCTTCCCCAACCGATGACCTGCCGTGACTTTCCCCACCGAACCGCCGGCGGGTTAGGCTAAAATATTACGGTAAAGCAGCCGGTTGCGCGCCTAAATGGCGCGTAACGGCAAAACCGAAAAATAATCCGGCGTTCGGGGCCGGCACTCCGGCACTGCCGGCACGGGGATATGCGATGCGATTCGAGACCTGGAGCAAGGGGATAGCCACGCTCGGCGTGGACTGCCTCGTCATCGGCGTCTTCGAGGGCGGCGAGCTGAGCGAGCAGGCACTCGCCGTGGATACGGCGTGCGGCGGAGGGCTGAAGAAGCTGCTGAGCCGCGGCGATTTTCCGGGCAAGCCGGCGGACACACTGCTGCTGGCGGATCTGCCGGGGCTCGCGGCTACTCGCGTGCTCCTCACCGGCCTCGGCGCCAGGAAGAGCTTAAGCCGCAAGAGCTGGCGCAAGGCCTGGGCAGCCGCCGTCGCGGATCTGTCCAAGACCGGCATCGAGAGCGTTGCGATGGCACTCGAGCGACCCGCCGCGAAAGAGCTCGATGACTACTATTTCGGCCGCGTAACCGCCGAGACCGCCGTTACCGGCCTGTACCGCATCAATGACTTCAAGAGCGGCAAGAAACCCAAGCCCGCGCCGCTCGCACGGGTCGTGGCAGGCCCGGTCGCCAAGAGCGCCGCCGCCAAGGTGGAGCGCGGGCTGGCGCATGGCGCGGCGATCGCCGCAGCCAGCAGGATCCAGCGCGATCTGGCGAACCTGCCGGCGAACGTCTGCACACCGATCTTTTTGGCGGAAGAGGCGCGCGCGCTCGCCAAGCGCTACCGCTCATTGCGCGTGCGGGTGCTCGACGAGCCGGCGATCCGCCGGGAGAAAATGGGCTGCCTGCTGGCGGTTGCGCAGGGTAGCGCGCAGCCGCCGCGGTTCATCGTGATCGAGTACGGCGGCGCCGGCAAAGCGAGTGCCGCCAAGGCACCCGTCGTCCTCGTCGGCAAGGGCGTGACGTTCGACACCGGCGGCATCTCCCTCAAGGACCCGCCGGCCATGGATGAGATGAAATTCGACATGAGCGGCGCGGCGGCGGTCATCGCCTCGCTGACGCTCGTCGCGGCCCTGGAGCTGCCCTTGCGGGTCGTGGGGCTGGTCGCCGCCGTCGAGAACATGCCGGGCGGCAAGGCGGTCAAGCCGGGCGACATCGCCACCAGCGCCTCGGGCCAGACCGTGGAGATTCTCAACACCGATGCCGAAGGCCGGTTGATTCTCTGCGATGCGCTGCACTACGCTCGCCGCTTCAAGCCCGCGGCCGTGGTCGACATTGCGACACTCACCGGGGCTTGTGTCGTGGCGCTCGGACATCACCACTCGGGCGCGATGGGCAATGACGAGGCACTGGTCACGGAGCTGGTCGCGGCGGGAGTGCGCGCCGATGACCGCGCCTGGCCGCTGCCGGTCACGGAGGAGTATGCGGAGCAGCTCAAGAGCAATTTCGCGGACTTCGCCAACATCGGCGGCCGGGACGGCGGCGCCCTCACTGCTGCGGCATTCCTCGGTAAATTCACAGAAGGGCTGAAATGGGCGCACCTCGACGTCGCGGGCACCGCCTACCAGAACGGTGCGCAGAAGGGCAGCACTGGGCGTCCGACCCCTCTTCTCGCGGATTTCCTTATCCACCGCGCGCGGCTCTGAGGCGCTATGGCGTAAGTCATGGGCGACGGCGACGGCACTTCAGCGTCTGCGGCCTCGAGCGGCGCCGCATCCTCTCAGCCCGCCTCATCCGCCGCTGAGGGTCTTCGCGTTGACTTCTACGTCATCGAGGAAGCCGCGCCGGCAGCACGCCTGAAGATCGCCTGCCGCCTCGCCGAGAAGGCCTATCTCGCCGCGCAGCGCACGCTCATCTGGCACACCGGGCGCAGCGAGCTCGAGGCACTCGATGAGCTGCTTTGGACCTTCGCGGACGGCAGCTTCGTGCCACACGAATGGCTGACATCCAACGGGGCCGCGGCGGCGCCGGTGCTGCTCAGCGCCGGCACGCCACCCGGCGACACATTCGATTTCGTCATCAATCTCGCCGCCGGTCCGCCGCCTTTCCTGCATCTCTCGCGGCGGATCGCCGAAATCATCGACGGTGACGCGCAGCGGCGGCGAGCCGGGCGGGCGCGCTTCAAGGCCTACCGCGAGCTGGGCGTCGAGCCCGTGACGCACACGCTGCGCCCCGAATAAATCGTCCCTGCCCGCTATAATCCCCTGACAATTCACTCAGGGGCCCGTTATCCACCATGGACAAAGCGTACGCGCCGCACGACATCGAGCGGCGGATCTACGAGCAGTGGGAATCCCGCGGCTGGTTCGCACCGAGCGGCCGCGGGTCGCCCTTCTGCATCATGATCCCGCCGCCCAACGTGACGGGTACGCTGCACATGGGGCACGCCTTTCAGCACACGCTGATGGATGCGCTCACCCGCTATCACCGGATGTGCGGCGACGACGCGCTGTGGCAACCGGGTACCGATCACGCCGGCATCGCGACTCAGATGGTCGTCGAGCGCCAGCTCGAAGCGCAGGGCCGCAAGCGCAGCGAGCTCTCGCGGGAGGCCTTCGTCGAGCGCGTATGGGAGTGGAAAGCGCATTCGGGCGGCACCATCGCCACGCAGATGCGCCGTTTGGGGGATTCCGTCGACTGGTCGCGCGATCGCTTCACGATGGACCCGGGCCTGTCGCGCGCGGTCATCGAGGTGTTCGTGCGCCTGCACGAGGAAGGCCTGATCTATCGCGGCAAGCGGCTCGTCAACTGGGACCCGGTGCTGCGGACGGCGGTGTCCGACCTGGAGGTCGAATCCGAGGAGGAAAACGGCCACCTGTGGCATATCCGCTACCCGCTCGATTCCGGCGCCGATTTCCTGGTCGTCGCCACCACGCGGCCGGAAACCATGCTGGGCGACGCCGCGGTGGCCGTACACCCGCAAGACGAGCGTTACCGGCATCTCATCGGCAAGACGGTGAAG
>JBOIAB010000345.1:0-3606 GCA_050738635.1 Steroidobacteraceae bacterium | reverse complement strand
GCCCTGCGGCGAGCGCGTTTCACTGAGCTGAGTCATGTGGCGGGAATTCACGACGTGCACCGGCAGCGCGCTGCTCCAGTGCGCATATTCTCGCGTGAGATAGATTTCGCTGCCGCGCAGCCGTGCGTCATGAACCGCGGCCTTCTGCAGCTCCTGCACCAGATGCTCGCCCTCCAGCAGGAAACAGCCGAACTGCTCGCGGAACTTCCTCTGATGGAGCTTTTTTATGTCTTCGAGTTTCACGACAGGCTCCGCGCGACTGCTTCGGCTACCCTGATGCCATCGACACCGGCCGAGAGGATGCCACCGGCATAACCCGCCCCTTCACCGCAAGGATAGAGCCCGCGCACGTTGAGACTCTGCAGGGACTCAGCGTCCCGCGTGATGCGTACGGGCGAGGAGGTGCGGCTCTCTACGGCGGTGAGCACGGCATCGTCTCTATCGAAGCCGCGGAGCTGCTTACCGAATGCAGGCAATGCCTCGCGTATGGCGTCGATGGCATAGTCCGGCAGAGCCTGTGACAGATCACTCAACCGCACGCCCGGCGTATATGAGGGAACGATCTCGCCGAGCTGGGTGGAGCCGACACCGCGCAGGAAATCGCCAACCAGCTGCCCCGGTGCGCAGTAGTCGCTACCGCCTGCAAGAAAGGCCGTGGATTCCCATGCCTCCTGCAGGTCGACGCCCGCGAGCGGTCCGCCGGGGAAGTCCGGTTCGGGATTGATTGCGACCACGATACCCGCGTTGGCGTTACGCTCGTTGCGTGAATACTGACTCATGCCGTTGGTGACCACGCGCTCCGGCTCGGAAGTCGCGGCAACCACCGTGCCGCCCGGACACATGCAGAAGCTGTAGACTGAGCGCCCATTGCGGGCGTGATGTACCAGTTTGTAGTCGGCGGCACCCAGTTGCGGGTGACCGGCAAAACGCCCGAGGCGGGCGACGTCGATCAGCGACTGCGGGTGCTCGATACGCAGGCCGATGGCAAAGGGTTTGGCATCGAGATAGACGCGCCGGCGCTCCAGCATGCGGAAGGTGTCGCGGGAGCTGTGCCCCAGGGCGAGAACTACGTGGTGACTATGTAGACTCTCCCCGCTCGCCAGTACCACACCTTCGATCCGTCCCCGTTCGATCAGCAGATCGGTAACCTTGCTTTCGAAGCGTACCTCACCGCCGAGCGAGATGATCTCCTCGCGCATCTTCGATACGACGCCCGTCAGCCGAAACGTGCCGATGTGCGGCTTGCTCACATAGAGAATCTCCGCTGGTGCACCGGCACGCACGAACTCCCGCATTACCTTGCGGCCATAGAATTTCGGGTCTTTGATCTGGCTGTAGAGCTTGCCGTCGGAAAAGAGGCCCGCGCCACCTTCGCCAAACTGAACATTGGATTCCGGTGTCAGCGTGTTCTCCCGCCACAGGGCCCAGGTATCGCGCGTTCGCCGCCGTACATCACGGCCGCGTTCCAGCACGATCGGCCTGAAGCCCATTTGGGCGAGCAGGAGTGCCGCGAATAGCCCGCAGGGGCCGAACCCGACGACCAGCGGCCGTTCCTCAAGCTGCGCGGGCGCTTGCGCAACCGCGTGATAGCTCGTGTCCGGTGAGACGCCGACCTGGCGATCCCGCACGAGGTGTTTCAGCACGGCGGCTTCGTCACGCACCGTGACATCGACGATACAGATGAAAAGGATGCTGCTGTTCTTCTTGCGCGCATCGTAGCTGCGCTTGAAGAGATTGACATCGAGCAACTCCGCCGCGGAGATGGCAAGACGCCGCAAAATGGCTTGGCGTAACGCCTCGGGCGTGTAATCGAGCGGCAATGGCAGCTCGCTAATGCGGATCACCGGCGTCTTCCTGGCCGGTAAATCCGGCAGAGGGTAGAATTCCGCGATTATAACCCGTAGCTCCCTCGGAAGATGCCCCGAACGAAAAGCAGCGCCAGCTGGCTCTCCCGCCACCTCAGTGATCCTTTCGTCAAGCAGGCACAGAGGGACGGGTATCGTTCGCGTTCGGCCTACAAGCTGATCGAGCTCAATGACAAGGACAAACTGATCCGCGCCGGCATGCGGGTGATGGATCTCGGCTCCGCGCCCGGCGGTTGGTCGCAGGTGGCTGGCAAGCTCGTCGGTGAAAAAGGACGCGTGCTCGCGACAGACATTCTGCCGATGGACGAGCTGAAGAATGTCGATTTCATCCGGGGCGATTTCACTGATGAGACGATCGTGCAGCAGGTGCTCGCCTGGCTCGGCGGCGCAAAGTTCGATCTGATCATTTCCGACATTGCGCCGAACATCAGCGGCATCGATTCGGCCGATCAGGCGAGGTCGATCTATTTCCTGGAGCTGGCGCTCGACACGGTGTGCAAGACCTTGAAGCCTGGCGCGAGCTTTGCCGCCAAGATGTTCCAAGGCTCGGGGTCGGATCAGTACTTGAAGGAGCTGCGGGCCCACTTCGCGAAGGTGCTCATCCGCAAGCCCGCGGCCTCCCGTAAGGAATCGCGCGAGGTCTATCTGGTGGCAAAGGGGTTCAGGGGATGAGGTAATTCGCGTTACACCACGGCGTGTCGTGCGGCCCTCCCGCTCGATTGTCGTTTCCTCAAGACCGAGCTGACCGCAAGATCTTGATTCGTTCTGCGATATACGTCCGTCGGCCGGCTGACTTCACCAGCTTCGTGTATTCCTTCAGCCGCTCCCACTGAAATCGCCGCGGGATCGTCAATTCGGGCTGCTGGGAGAACAGCCGCGAGCGGCCCGGTGCAAGATAAAGCAGGTCGAAGAGCGCCTTCTCGGGCGTGGCGACCTTTGCATCGGATCGGGGTAACAACTCGAATCCCATGAACAGTTCCGGCGGAATCCGATGGAAGGAAATCGTGCCCATCGGAGTTTGCAGGCGGCGGGGTCTTGCGGGCGTAACGGCGTAGATCACTGATGGAACCTGCTCGATCAGCCCGTGATGAAACAGAGCTGACTGGAGTGAGACATAGGCGGGGTAGGGCGCAGAAATCAGTTCGGGCAGCGCCAGTCGATCGATCTTGTCGTGTACCAGCCAGCGTCCGCGGCTCAGGTGGGTGACCATCCTTTTTTGCGCCAGGCGCCGCAGGATCGTGGTCGCACTGCTGATCGAGGCTTGCAGGAGTGCGGCGACGTCTCGCGTTTCAACGACGGGTGTCGCGAGCGCGCGCAGGCGCTGCAAGGCTTCGAGCTGGTTCATTTTGTCAGCGCCTCCAGGCCGCTAACGACTTCCTCCTGCAGTTGGGCCCAGACTTTGCGGTTCCCGTAGTGTTCCTGGTAGTCCGGCTCCAGATACGCCAGAACCTGACCGGCGAATGCGTCGTAATCGACCTCGAGAGCATTGTCTATCGCGGCGGCCAGGTTGGCGGATGCGCTTGCGGGAAGCGGCTGCTCCGCGCCTCCGGCATTGAGTAGCAGTTTCAGATCGAACACGTCTCTTGACTGAACCTGCTCGCGGAGTGCGAGGGCCGCCACCTTCTGGGCAAACGCAGCATGCACCGAATAGTGCTGTACGATCACTGGATATAGTCGATACGTCCGAATGATCTCCTCATCCACGCTATCTGTTACACAGATCTGTTTCTAACAGTCAGAT
>JBOIAB010000344.1:0-15481 GCA_050738635.1 Steroidobacteraceae bacterium | reverse complement strand
GTCTCCTTCCGGGGACTCGACCTTGATGACCTCGGCGCCGAGGTCCGCCAACGTCTGGCCGATCCAGGGTCCGGCCAGGACGCGCGCCAGCTCCAGCACGCGCAGGCCCGTATAGGGGGCTTCAGTTCGCTCCGATTGCATGCAGATCACCTCGCCGCGATTATGCCACCGCGCGCAAGTCGTTGATTGCGACGCCTGATCGAGTTCGCTAAGCTGGTTGGATTCTCATTGCCCGCGTTCCGCGCCGCAATAACGCCAAAGGGGAGCTCGAATGATGCAGGTGCTTGCCGAAACGCAACTCGTCCGCGGCAAATCGCTGGTCGCACTTCTTGCGGCGCTGTCTCTCGCCACGCTTGCGCACGCTGCGCCACCGCACAAATTTCTTGACGGCAAGCTCACTTGGCGGAGTATTGGACCGAATATCGGTGGGCGGTCCGATGCGGTAGCGGGCGTCCCGAGCGAGCGGAACCTGTTCTACATGGGCGGCGTCGACGGCGGCGTCTGGAAGAGCACGGACTACGGCGTCGCCTGGGAGAACATTACCGACGGCAAATTGCCATCGGCGAGCGACAGCATCGGCGCCTTCGCGGTGGCGCCGTCCAATCCCAAGGTGCTCTACGTCGGGACTGGGGAGACCGATATCCGCAACGATACGATCACCGGAGACGGATTATTCAAATCCGTCGACGCCGGCAAGTCGTGGCAGTACGCCGGCCTGCGTGACACGCGCACCATCGGCGCGATCGTCATCGATCCGCACGATCCGGACATAGTCTACGTCGCATCGCTGGGACACGTGTTCGCCCCGAACCCCGATCGCGGCGTCTTCAAGTCGACCGACGGCGGCAAGAGCTGGCAAAAGATCCTCTTCGTCGACGACAACACCGGCGCCATCGGCCTCGTGATGGATCCGCACGATCCCAGGACCCTGTACGCGGCGATGTGGCAGGCGCAACGCACACCGTGGTCGCTGGATGACGGTGGCCCGGGAAGCGGCCTGTACAAGAGCACGGACGGCGGCGCGCACTGGCAGAATATTTCGCGCAATCCGGGCTTGCCGCATGGCGTCCTCGGGCGCATCGGCGTCGACGTCGCGGCCAGCAACCCCAACATCGTGTTTGCGATCATTCAGGCGAAGGACGGCGGCGTGTTCCGCTCGGCCGACGCCGGCGCAACCTGGAAGAAGGTCAACGACAACTGGAGCCTGCGCCAGCGCGGTTTCTACTACACGTGCGTCTACGTCGATCCAACCAACCCGCAGACGCTTTACGTCCCGAACGTCGACGGGGTCTGGGTCTCGCACGACGGCGGCAAGGGATTCTCATTGCTGCACCTGCGGCACGGTGACGATCACATCATGTGGATCAATCCCACCGACCCGAAGGTCCTGCTCGTCGGGACCGATGGCGGCGCGACCGTGTCAACCGACGGCGGCGAAACCTGGAGCACCGACCAAAATCAGCCGACCGGTCAGTTTTACCACGTGGCCCTCGACGATGATTTCCCCTTCAACGTCTACGGCGCACAACAGGATGAGGGCTCGTTCGAGGGTCCGAGCGCCATGCCCGGAGGCGCGATAACGACTGCCGCCTGGCACGAAGTCGCCCTCGGCGAGAGCACCTTCGTCGCGCCAGAGCCGCACTCCCGCGACGTCACCTACGGCAGCGACTATTACACGGTAATGCAGCGCTATAACCGTGTCACCGGTGCGCGGAAATCGGTGAGCCCTTGGCCGCAATATCTCGACGGCGTGTCTTCGGCAGAGATGCAATACCGCCTGGGATGGACGCATCCGATCTTCTTCTCGCCGGACGATCCGAAGGACCTGTTTCTCGCATCTCAGTACGTCATGGTGAGCGATGACGGTGGTGGCACCTGGAAGGTCATCAGTCCGGATCTGACGCGCAACGACCCCGCGACCGAGAAGCCGAGCGGCGGCCCCGTCGATCTGGACCAGACCGGAGCGGAGATATTTCCTGACATTTCCGCGCTCGCGGTCTCGACCGTCGACGCGCATGTGATCTGGGCGGGCTCTCAGGACGGCCTGGTCCATGTAACCGTGGACGGTGGTCAGCACTGGCAGGCGGTAACGCCCCCGCAGCTGACGCAGTGGGCGGAGATCTCATCCATAGAGCCTTCGCACGTCTCGGCAGGGACGGCTTACCTCACCGCGTCGCGCTATATGTGGGACGATTATCGGCCATACGTGTTCGAGACTACGGACTTTGGCCGGCACTGGTCCGTGCTGACCGCTGGTCTGCCGGGCGACGAGTCCGTTTTCGTGGTGCGGCAAGACCCGAATGACGCCTCGCTGCTATTCGCCGGAACCGCGAATACCGTATACACCAGCTTCGATGGCGGCCAGCACTGGCGGGCGCTCGAGCTCAACCTGCCGCACGTGGAAGTGCGCGACCTGGCCATCGATACCCGCGAGGGCGAGCTGGTCGCCGCGACGCATGGCCGCTCCTTCTGGATTCTCGACGATCTCGCGCTGCTCGAGCAGTTGGCCCATGACGGGGAGCCGGCGGCCGACTCGGCCTCCCTCTACGCGCCGCAGGCCGCGTGGCTGACGAGCGCTTACGGACAGAGCGAGGACGCCAAGTATCGGGAGTCGATCGGAGTGAACGCACCGTTCGGCGCGAACGTCTTTTTCCACATTCCCGCGAAATACGACGGCAAGATCCCGGCCCGCCTCGAGTTCCTCGACGATCATGGCACCGTGGTGCGGCAATACACCCTGCACCTCAAGAAAAAGACCCCGAAGCTGTCTGCTGTCGTGCGCGACAACCTGCTGCCGTCGGAGGAGAAACGCAACGGCGACGAGAAGCTGACGGCCATATCGCCGGGCATGAACACCTTCCAATGGAACCTGCGCTACGCCGATGCCACCGATGTGATCGGATTCGAGCCGCCGGAGGATACCGACGACGAGACCGCCGATGCGCGCGGCCCGCTCGTCAATCCGGGCCGCTACACGGTCGTGCTCCACTATGGCGACAAATCCTACCGGCAGACCTTCCAGGTCAATCTCGACCCGCGGCTGCACACGACGCCCGCGGCGCTGCAGCAGCACCTCGGCCTGCAGCTCGCATTGCACGAAGCCGCCGATGCTCTCGATCGACAGATCAACACCGCGATCGGCGTCAGGCAGCGTATCGCGCAGGCCGTCGCCGCGCACAAGCTCGATGCTGCCGCGGCGGCGCCTGCACTCGATGCGCTCGACAAGGCTGTCGATGCCGTCGTACAGCGAACGGTACGCTCGAGCGAAGGCGACGTAATGAACGAGATGCGGCTGCGGAGCTCTCTAGCCTACCTGCAATCCGACATCGGGCTCGACTATGATCCGCCCAATCCCGCCCAGATCGCCGCCTGCAATCGGCTGGAGAGCGAGGCGCGGAACGGAGAAGCCAAGCTGCAGGCCGCCGCCGTCGCCGGCGAGCAACTTCTGGATCGGGGCGGGAGGCATTGAAGGGCGATTCACTCAGACACCCACCTTGGCGAGAATCACGACGGAGATGCCCGCGGCGGCGCGGGTGGCGTGCGGGTTTTCGTATGAATGTCTGACGTTGCCGGGGAACGCCAGAACATCGCCCCGCGCGAGCTCGAAGCGCGTGCCATCGACGGAGATCGCTACTACACCATCGAGGCACGTGAAGTACTCCCGGGTGCCAGGCAGGTGAGGCGTGCCCCGCAACGTGGCGCGGGGTTGGAAGTCCATGATGCTCAGCATTTCGTCCGGTGTGGGCTCCGGCACGAGCGGGCGGAGTGTAACGCCCTGACCGCGACTCTGCGTCGAAACATCACCTGACGTCCACTTGCGCACCTTCGCCCTTGGCGGTGCGAGCAACTCGTCGACCGGAACGCCGAGCGTGCCCGCGACCTTGAGGAGTACGGTCAGGGACGGATTGCCCGTCCCGGATTCCAGGTTGGCGATCGTGGAGCGCGGCAGACCGCTGGCTTTCGCAAGTGATTCCTGGGTGAGGCTGCGAGCGTGGCGCAGCGCCAGGAGATTTCGCGAGAGATATAGGGCAACGCTCTGCGGCTCGTCCATCGGTTCGACCTTCTGCCATTAAACCGGACAGCGCGCTGGTATTGCGCGCGGGTGTTTCTATTATCCCTCCAGGCAAGAGGAGGATGCACCATGCAGAACACTCAGCGAGTCGATCCCCCAGCGGACCGCGCCTCGAGCGTCTTCCAGGGGCTGAGAGTCGCCGTCACCGGCGGCACGTCCGGCCTCGGGCTGGCTCTCGTGCGTGAGCTTCGCGTTCGCGGGGCCAAAGTGGCATTCGTCGCCCGCGGTCGCGAGCGTGTCGCACAGCTCGAGCGGGAGATCGTGGGCACTGCGGGGACCGTGGGGGATATCTCCCGGAAAGACGGCATCCATCCGATTGCCCTGCAGATCCTCGCCCGGCTCGGCGGCCTGGACGTCCTCATCAACAACGCGTCGGACCTCGGCCCCGTGCCGCTTGCACTACTCGCCGATACCGAATGCGAGGAGCTGCAGCGCGCCATCGAGACCAACGTGCTCGGGCCGTTCCGCCTCACCCGCGCGCTGCTCGGCGCGCTTGCATCGTCGGCCCGGGAAGGTCGCGGCACGGTCGTCGTCAATGTTTCCAGCGATGCCGCGGTGAACGCGTACCCAAACTGGGGCGCCTACGGCACGAGCAAGGCAGCCTTGCATCATCTGAGTCGCATATGGGATATCGAGTTGGAAGCGGAAGGAATCAGGGTCCTGTCGTTCGATCCCGGCGACATGGACACTCCCCTGCACGCCCTGGCCGTGCCGGATGCGGATCCTTCGACACTGAAGAAGCCCGAGGCGGCAGCCCGTGAGCTTCTTACGGCGGTTGCAGAAGCAGTAGCCCGCCGGAGAGACAGAGACACGGTGACGGCATGAGTCCCGCCACTCAGCCGATCCAACGTCCCGGCGACGCAAAGCTGCTCGTCATCGATGACATGGGGCGCATCGCTCACGTGCGACGGAGGTTTTTTGCCGATTACCTGGAGCGAGGCGATCTGCTCGTTGCAAACGATGCGGCGACTCTGCCCGCGAGCCTTTCGGGCCGCCACGAGCGGACGGGCTCGAGCATCGAGCTGCGGCTCGCCGCTGCCGATGCATTGGCAGGGGGGAATGTACGCAGGTTTCGCGCAATACTCTTCGGCGAGGGAGACTATCGGACGCGAACCGAAAACCGGCCGGTGCCGCCGCGGACGGTCCCCGGCGACCGCCTGCTGCTCGGCCCGCTCGTTGCGGTGGTCGAGCGGACCCTTCGACATCCTCGTCTTCTCGAGATCAGGTTCGAAGGGCCGGCCGCGGCGATCTGGGAGGGGATCGCCCGCCACGGTCGGCCGATACAGTATGCGCACATGGCCGCACCGCTCGCACTCTGGGATGTCTGGACCCGAATCGCGGGACCACCGGTGGCGTTCGAGCCGCCGTCGGCAGGCTTTGTGCTCGACTGGCAACTGCTCGCGTCGGCCCGCCGCCGGGGTGTCGCCTTCGCGACACTCACTCATGCCGCGGGAATCTCCTCCACCGGCGACCTGCAGCTCGATGCGCGTCTGCCCTTCGATGAGCCTTATAGAATCCCAGACTCCACCGCCGCGCTCATCCGGCGGACGCGTGCAAACGGCGGTCGAATCCTCGCGGTGGGGACGACCGTGGTCCGCGCCCTCGAGGATGCAGCGCGCGAAGACGGGGTGGTTCACGCCGGAGAGGGCATTGCACGCCACCGCATCGGCAGAGCAACCCGCCTGCATGTAGTGGATGCGATCCTGTCGGGTACGCACGAGCCCGGCACGAGCGATTACGAGCTATTGCACGCGTTCGCCGACGGCGCGACCCTGACCCATGCGGACCGCGAGTTGGAAACGGCGGGCTATCGCACGCACGAGTTCGGTGACTCAGTCTTCATCGCAAGGCGACGTCACGAGCCACGCGACCCGTTTCCGATACCGCCCCGACGGGCAGGCCCACATACCGTGCACGCGGACGGATCAGGTGTCCGGCAAGCGCCTGTTCCATCGCGTGCGCCAGCCAACCGACACTGCGCGCAAGCGCGAACTGCGTCAGCGGCGCGTCGGACGGCAGACGAAAGCTGGCGGTCATCGCCGCAAGCGCGAAATCGATATTCGGCAGCTCACCGGCCAACTCCTCAACGGCTGCGCGCAGCTCCTGGTATTCCGTCGGGACGGCGAATGCGCGCAGCAATGCCTGTGCTCTCACGTCCCCCTCCGGGTACAGGGGATGCCCGAATCCGGCCAGCCCGCGGCCCTGGGTCAGCCACTGGCGCGCCGCCGACTGCATTCCCTGTTGGCGGCCCGCACGGACCAGATCCGCCACTCCGACGGCCGCCCGCCCATGCAAAGGTCCACTCAGCGTGGCCAAGCCGGCCAGGACGCCCGACGCGAGCGACGCGCCGGTAGACACCGTGACCCGCACTGCGAAGGTGGATGCGTTGAGTTCGTGATCGGCCAGCAGCACGAGCGCTCGACGCAACGCATCGGCTGCCTGCTTGCGTCGCCAGGTCGCGGCGAGTCGCTCATGCAGCGGCCCACGGCCGCCCGAACGGACAATAGAGCACGCGAGCGCGTCGAGAACTTCCAACCCCTCGCCGCGCAATACGGCGGCTGAGCGCCCATGCGAGGGCGGATCCCGGCCCGCGCGGCCTGCCATGGCCGTGAACATTGCCGCCAATGCAGAACTTGGTACCGAGGTTTCGCCCATAGAACGGACGGCACGGCACCCGCTCATCCGGTGAGGCGCACGCGAGAATCCGCCAGCAGCCGGATCATCCCAAAGCAATCCCGCGATCTCCTCGAGCGTTCGAGTCTCGGCGAGCTCGACGGCATCCTGACCTCGATACCAGAGGCGTCCCTGTGCGACCGTCGCGATTGCGGACGGCAGAATCGGATCACCCCACTCGATCGCGCCCGCCGCGACGCGCTCTGCCTTGCGGGCACCTGCGCGGCTGCGCGCGATCCTGCGCACATCGGATTCGGCATAGAGACTGCGGCGTGGATCCTTGGGATCGGGCCGGGCGCGGATGCGCCGGCGGCTCACATTCGCGTACAACGTCTGCGGCTTTACTTTCAGGACGGTCAAAGCCTCTGCCGCGGTCAGCCAGCCCATACACCCTCACGTTGATCGAATCGATCAAGATTGACGTCAATGATGATCGGTATAGCTTAGTCGAGAAGGCTGACAGGCGGGAGTGCGTGATGAATGGACTGGACGGTGTTATCGCGGCGGAAACCGTCCTGTCGGACGTGGACGGCGAGGCCGGGCGGCTCGTCATTCGCGGGCGATCGCTCGAGGAGCTCGTCGCTCATTATCACTATGAGGATGCGCTCACGCTTCTTTGGGAGACGCTCTTTCCCGAATGTGACGGCAGCAACCGCCTCGTCGCGGCGCTGGGTGAGGCCAGAGTGCGCATATTCGATCACTGGCGTGCGGCGGACGCGCAACTGCTCGCGCTTCCACCGGTAGACGCGGTTCGCTGCCTCCTCAGCCGGATCGAGGATGGCAACGACCTGTCGGCCGCGCTACGGCTCGTGGCCGCGCCTGCCGTGTTCGCGCCGGCCGTGATTCGCCTCAAACACGGCCTCGAGCCCATCGCGCCCGACTCAACCGTGGCGCATGCCGCCGACATATTGCGGATGTTACATAGCAGCGCAGCGAGCCCGGCGCAGGTTTTGACGCTCGACCGATACCTCGTCAGCGCCATCGATCACGGTCTCAACGCATCTACCTTTACGGCACGGGTCATCGCATCCACCCACGCCGGACTGACCTCCGCGCTGGTCGGTGCGCTCTGCGCACTCAAAGGGCCGCTGCACGGCGGCGCGCCAGGGCCGGTGCTCGACATGCTCGATGCCATCGGTCACGCTGGGGCCGCAAAGGCCTGGCTGGAAGCAGCGCTGGCGCGCGGCGAGCGGCTAATGGGCTTCGGGCATCGAATCTACCGGGTGCGAGACCCACGCGCAGACGCGATCAAGGGTGCACTCGAAAGGCTCGTGCAGGCCGGCGGCCTCGATCCCGCGAGACTCCAGCTCGCCGAAGCGGTCGAGCGTGCCGCCCTCGAGGTCCTCTCGCGCCACCGGCCGGGGCGGCCGCTGCAAACCAATCTCGAGTTCTACACCGCCCTCCTCCTCGAGGCGCTCGGCTTTCCCCGCGAAGCATTCACGTGCGTCTTTGCGGCAGGCAGAGCGGGCGGGTGGATCGCCCACGCCCGCGAGCAAGTGCTCCGCGGCCGTCTGATCAGACCCTCGTCGCGGTACGTCGGGCTCAGGACGAGCGCGGCCGCCTGATACACTGGCGGTGTGCGCGAACCTCCGCCTCATGTTGCCCGGGTGCTGCGTGGCCCGCTGCGCGGCATCCACGGCACTCATACGCTGAGTGGCCAACATTTCGGCCGTCATTGGCATGAGGCATACGGATTCGGCATCCTGGAGGAAGGCGCGCAGCGCTCGGCAAGCGGCCGGGGTCGGGTCGATGCATTTGCCGGTCAGGTAATCACGGCCAATCCGGGCGAAGTGCACGATGGCGCGCCGCTGGGCAGCATCACACGACAGTGGCGTATCCTCTCGGTGGATGCGGATGTGTTCCCGTCGCTCATCGAGCATAGTGGCGCGCCGGCGGAAATCACCCGCCCCGTGATAGACGACCCGGTTTTGTATGATGCCCTGCTCCGGGTCTTCCGCCGGCTGGAGAGTTGGAACGTGCGCGCCGGAAACAGGGCCGCCGAGTCACTGGCCCTCGAGGAGTCACTGGTCGAGGCGGCGGCGCAGCTCATGGCGCGGCACGGCACGTCGCGTGTGCGAACCGATGTCCCCAGTGCCGAATTGCGCCAGCTGCGCGACCGGCTGGCCGATGAGTCCCTGGACGCTCCTTCGCTCGCGGACATGTCGGTGATGACCGGGCTCAGCCGATACCAGGTGCTGCGGCGGTTCGAGAAGTTGTACGGACTGCCGCCCCACGCCTGGCTCCTTTCCCGCCGCGCCGAGCATGCGCTGCGCCTCATCCGGCGCGGAGTGACGCTCGCCGAGGCGGCCATGGCGAGCGGGTTCGCCGATCAGAGCCACATGACTCGGGTATTCGTCCGCCATCACGGATTCACGCCCGGCGTCTGGCGGAACACGGTGGCACTGCAATAACGTGCAAGACCGCCCTGGCTCGCGAGAGATAGCCTGAGCGGGAACGATCGCTGACATGGGCGATCATCACGAGGGGGAAAGTGCAATGAATGCATGGCACATCGCGCAACTGAATGTCGGCCGCTCCGTCGCGCCGCCGGGCAGTCCGGAGCTGGCCGATTTCATGGCCGCGCTCGACCGGATCAACGCACTGGCGGAAGCCTCTCCCGGCTTCGTGTGGCGCCTGCAGTCGGCCAGCGGCAATGCGACTGACATCCTGGTCTCGGATGATCTGCAATCGCTCATCAACATGTCGGTGTGGAGCTGCATCGAGTCGCTGTTCGCCTTCGTCTACCGCTCGGGACACACCGAGGTGATGAAACGGCGCCGCGAGTGGTTCGAGAAGCCGACGGAAGCCTATCAGGCGCTGTGGTGGGTTCCCGCAGGGCACATTCCCAGCATCGAAGAGGCGCTGGAGCGCCTCGCGCTCCTGCGTCGGGAAGGCCCGACAGCGCGCGCATTTACCTTCAGTCAACGCTACCCTCGCCCCGACGAGCTCGGGGCACCGGAAGACATGAAACCCGAGCCTTACTGTGGCGGGTGGGCCGCCGCTGCCTTGCGGGAGGTCTGATGGAGAAAGCGATGCTCACTGAGAAAGAAGCACAGCAATTCGCCAGTCATTGGGTGGCAGCATGGAACTCGCATAACCTCGATGAGATCATGTCTCACTACGGGGCAGAGGTGGTTCTGGTCTCCCCTGTCGCGGCGAAGATTCTGGGCGATCCATCCGGGACGGTGAAAGGCAAAAAAGCAGTGCGCGCTTACTTCAGGCAGGGACTTGAAGCCTATCCAAACCTCAGGTTCGAGCTCATTGACGTACTGTGGGGTATTTCCAGTGTCGTGTTGTATTACATGAATCAAAAGGGTACGAAAACCGCCGAGTTCATGGAAATTGATGCCGGCTCGAAGGTTGTTCGGGTAATCGCCCACTACAACGGCTAAAATTGTCAATGGATCGGCGCGGCGGCGCCACCGCCCGCGCCGGGCCTCACCCACAGCAGCAGCGGTAGCAGCGCGAGAAATAGCAGGCCCAGCAGCTTGAAATCATCCAGGTACGACATCAGGGTCGCCTGCTGAATGGCATTCTGGTAGATGGCGGCCAGCGTCACCTGTGAGTCAGGCGTGCTGCCGAGTGTGGCCGCGAGGTGGTGCGCGTAATCGTTGTACGCCGGGTTCATTCCCTGCAGCAGCTCGACGATACGGCTCTGGTGGAACTGCTCGCGCCGGGTGAGCAGGGTCGAGGCGAAGGAGATGCCGATGCTGCCGCCGAAGTTTCGCGCCAGGTTGATCAGCGCCGAGGCGTTGTTGGTCTTGGTGGCGGGCACGTCGCGAAATGCCAGTGTATTGATCGGAATGAAGAGGAACGCGAGCGAGGCCGCCTGCATCACCCGCGCCAGCACCAGCCAGCCGAACGATATGCCGAGATAGAAGTTCGTCATCCAGAGCAGGCTCAGGCCGCCGATCGTGAGGCCCACCGCGACCAGCAGCCGCAGGTCGACTTTGTTCATCGCGCGGCCGACCAGCGGCAAGAGGGCGATCATGGCGACTCCGCCGGGAGTCAGCACCATGCCCGCATCGACCGCCCGATACCCCATGAGGCTCTGCGTGTAGGCGGGAATCAGGTACGTGCTCCCGAGGAGCATGAAGCCGAGCATGAGCATCAGGCCGAACGCCACGGCGAAGTTGCGATCGAGCAGCAGGCGCACATCGACCAGCGGCTCGGGGCTCTTGAGCTCGCGCCAGATGAGGAGCACGAAAGCGACAACCGAGACCAGCGCGAGCACGGCGATGAAGTGGGAGGAGAACCAATCGTCCTCCTGGCCACGGTCGAGCACGACCTGCAGGCAGCCGAGGCTCAAGGCCACGAAGCCGAAACCCGTCCAGTCCATGGACAAGTGCTTGGTGGAATCCCGGGCCGGCGCGCGCTCATGAATCAATGCGCTCACCAGGCCGAAGACCGCGAAGCCGACCGGAACGTTGATGAAGAAGATCCAGCGCCAGTCATAACTGTCTGTGATCCAGCCGCCAAGCGTCGGGCCAATCGTGGGAGCGACGACGGCGGCGATGCCGTAGATTGCGGTAGCCATACCCCGCTTTTCGGGAGGAAAACTGTCGGTGAGGATCGCCTGGCCGACCGGCTGCAGGCCACCGCCGAAGGCGCCCTGGGCAGCGCGCAACAACACCAGGGTCGCGAGGCTCGGCGCGAGGCCGCAGAGGAGCGACGCCGCGGTGAAGCCCGTAATGCAGGCGAGGAAGAAACGCTTGCGTCCGAAGCGGGCCGAGAGCCAGCCCGAGATCGGCATCACCGCCGCATTGGTCACCAGGTAGCTGGTCAACACCCAGGTGGACTCGTCCTGGCTCGAGGAGAGCGCGCCCGCGATGTGCGGCAGCGAGACGTTGGCGATGGAGATATCCATGATCTCCATGAACGCGGCCAGCGCAACCACCGGCGCGATGAGCCATGAGCCCATCCCGCCCGCCCCCTCTCGAGCAGTGTTCACGGCAGGCTCTGGTCTGACGTGCGTGCGTACATCGCCTGCCCGCGGCCGCGCAGGTTCGCGGAGATGATGGCATCGATCATCTGGTCGGCGCCGGAGTCCTGTTCCGTATAGACGTCCGTGCGCTGCGATGCCTGCCAGGCGGGGATTTGCGAGAGCGAGGAACCCTGGAGGTTGCGGCTGCTGACGTCGATGTTCGCCGACAGACCCAGAAAGAGCGGGTGTCGGGCGAGCTCCGCGGGGTCGAGACCAATGCGTACGGGCAGGCGCTGCACGATCTTGATCCAGTTGCCCGAGGCATTCTGCGTCGGCAGGACGGCGAGCGCGCTGCCGGTGCCGGCGGTGAGGCCCAGGACCTTGCCGTGGTACTCGATGTGCGAGCCATACATGTCCACGGAGACCCGCACCGGCTGACCGATGCGCAAGTCTCC
Source organism: Steroidobacteraceae bacterium (assembly GCA_050738635.1). Lineage (GTDB taxonomy): Bacteria > Pseudomonadota > Gammaproteobacteria > Steroidobacterales > Steroidobacteraceae > 13-2-20CM-66-19. Next base: position 3,357 of record JBOIAB010000344.1, on the reverse strand, counting down.
CAGCTGGTTTTCCTTGAAGTTGGCATCCACCCACATGGAGCTGACGGGCACGAGCGCGAGCATCTCCGTCGAGGGCGTGACCTGGCCGCCGAGCTCGATGGCGCGGCGCACCACGTAGCCCGACACCGGCGCGAGCACACGAGTGCGGGTGACCGCAAGCCAAGCCGCGCGCAGGCTGGCTTCGGCCTGCAGAACCCTGGGGTGCGTCGCGGGCGTCGTACCCGCGATCTCGGCCCGCGTGCTCGCCAGGGTCGCCTGCGCCTGCTGCAGCGCGGCGCGGGCGCTGCGCACCGCGTTTTCGTCGTGCTCCAGGGTCTCGAGCGAGACGCCATGAACAGGTAACAGCGAGCGATCGCGCGTGAGGTCCTCACCCGACTGACTCAACTGAGTCTGCTCGGCGACGACCAGCGCAGCATCGCGCCGCTCCTCCGCGAACAGCTGCGCGACTTCCCGCACGGTCTCCGCGAGTGTTGCTTTCGCCTGCGAAAGCGCGATCCGTGCATCGCGCGGGTCGAGCTCTACCAGCACTTGGCCGCGCCGAACGTATTGCGTCTCGTCGGTGTTGATCGCGATGACGGTCCCGGAGATCTGCGGCGTCAGGCGCACGAGGTTGCCGTTCACGTAAGCGTCGTCGGTAGTCACGTGATATCGCACGAACAGGGCGTAATAGGCGCCGATGGCAACCGCGGCCACCACCAGAACCGCCGCCAGGAGGCCCCGGCGCAGCAGTTTGCTGCCCTTTGCAGGTGCTTTTTCGGATTGCTGCTCAGTCATGGCTGCTTCCTGAGGAGGTCGGATTGTTGTGATCGGAGCTCGACGGTGTGGCCGTCGCTGCGCTGAGCGGTGCGCGGTCGCTGGCATTCCACCAGCCGCCGCCGAGAGCGCGGAAGAGCGCCGCGGTATCGGTGAAGCGCTGCGCGTCCGCCCGTACCTGTGTGAGCGCGGCGCTCTGGTACTGCTGCTCGGCGGTCAGCACCTGCAGCTCGGTGTACTTGCCCGCACGGTACTCCGCCGCCGCGAGCTCTTGGTTCGCGCGCGCCGCTTCGAGTGCACGGTCGTGCGCTCTATAGCTGTCCGCGTCGTGCTGCAACGCCTGCAAGGCATCAGCCACGTCCACAAAAGCGGTTATCACCGTACCTCGGTAGGCGGCGAGCGCCTGGGCATAGCGTTGCTTGGCCTCGTCTTCCCGGGCCGCGAGCGTGCCGCCATGGAACAAGGGCGCCGCCAGGCCGAGACCTGCCGACCAGACGCCACCCGGTTGGGTGAAGAGCTCGTTGAGCGAGGTGGTCTGCTGGGCGTATTGCGCGGAAAGGCTCAGCTGCGGCAGTCGCGCCGCCGCGGCGACACCGATCCCGGCGCTGGCCGCATGCAGGCTCTCCTCTGCTGCGAGCACATCGGGTCGCTGTTCGACCAACGCGGAGGGCAGAGAGACCGGCAATTGGCCCGGCAGCGTGAAGTCGGCGAGCGTCAGTGCGGGCATCCGGAACTCATCCGGGGTCTGGCCGCTGAGCCGCGCCAGTGCATCGCGGTAGGAATCGCGCTGCTGCTCCAGGCCGGGGAGTGTCGCACGCACGTTCTCGAGCTGCGTTTCCGCCTGCAGAGTGTCGCTGTGGATGATCTTGCCCGCGTTCTCGAGCTGCACGGTCAGGTCGTACTGCGCTTGCAGCTCACTCACGAGCGAGCGGGTGACTTGGATCTGCTCGCCGACGGCCGCGTAGTCGAAAGCGGTGACGACGACCTGGTCGACGAGCGTCACGTAAGTGTCACGGAGCTGGTCGCTCACGCCGGCGGTCTGCGCCCGCTGGGATTCGACCGAGCGGCGGATACCGCCGAAGAGATCCAGGTTGTAAGCCAGTGACGGCCCAATCTCGTAGCGGTTGCCCGTCGCATCGATTGCGTTCACCGGAGCGTAGAGCTCACTGCCGTTGATATGGGCGCGGCCGATCTGACCGGTAGCATCGATCTGAGGCAGCGTCGCGCCCGAGACGGCTTTCAGCTCATCCTGCGCGGCCAGGAGGCCATGACGGGCCGCATCGAGATCCGGGCTGTTGCGCAGTGCCTGGCGTACCAGATGATCGAGCGCATCGGAACGGAACAATTGGTACCAGTCGCCGGCGACCTCGCCTCCGTAGGCGAAACTCCGCGCACCGCCGGTGGGAGGCACCGAGCGCACATAGGCGGAGGCCGGAGCCTCAGGCTTCACGAAGTTGGGACCGACAGTGCAACCGGTAGCCAGCGTGGCCGCGAGACCCAGGACGAGCGTCCGCGGCCTCACTGCCCCGCGCCCCGCCGCACGCCCCGTCGGCGCGCCGGCCGGTTGTCGCTGCTGACGATGCCGATAGAGCCACACCAGCACCGCGATCAACGTTCCCCCTGGCAGAAAGAACTCCAGCAGCGCATACGGACCGAAGGTCTTCAGCAGCGCCAACCCCTTCGCGATCCAACCGGCGCGCGCCGGGAAATTGCTCGGGATCATGTGGCACCCCTCGTTCGCGAGCGCCGCGCCTGCCGCGGCCGCGCGGTGTTGCTCGCCGGCCGCGCGCGCGAGCCCGACGGCTGCTGCGGTTGTGGCGCCGAAGTCGTCGGCTCCGTCTCCTGCATGCGCCCCATCAATCGTTGCATCAGGGCGATCAGCGTCTCGAGCTCGTCGCGGGAGAACGGCGCGACGAGCGAGTTCAACAATTCGACCACCAGCCGCTTGCCGGTCTGCAGGTATCGCCGGCCTTGCGGCGTGAGAGCGATCTCCACCACGCGCCGATCACGCTCGGTGCGCTCGCGGCGCACGAGGCCCTCCGCCTCGAGATCGTCGACGATACGTGTCAGTGCACCCATGTCATGGCAGGTTTCGTCGCTCAACGCCGTGGCGGTCAGCCGCTCGAACCGGCCCAGGTTCGCAATCACCATCCACTGCGTAAACGAGATCTGTTCAGTCGCGAAGCGACGCTCGGCGAGCTGCGACATCAGCCCACCGCAACGCTTCACCAGGAAGCCGATGCTGGTGGGGGCTTCGAGAGTGTCGACGGTGTAGAACGGCTCGGTCATACTTGCTCCCACAACAGTTGCTGGAACAATACTTGACTCGGCAAATATTGTCAAGGGTATGGAATGGAGAGTCAGGCAAGGCCTGGCTTGCATAGGCGCACGGGGAGCAGTCAATGGCCGCCGCGAGACTCAGCTCACCGGAGTCGGGGGTGAGACGGAAGGAGCGAAAACCGGTGGCGGGACTTTAATATCGCGGTAGGGACGCCCGTCACCGGGCGCCCCCCGCACAGATCCCGGCGGGCGCGATTCGCGCACCGGGCTCCCACCTCGGGTGCTTGACGGCAAAGCGGATGCTCGGCCAGGGATGAAGGATGC
>JBOIAB010000343.1:0-36073 GCA_050738635.1 Steroidobacteraceae bacterium | reverse complement strand
GAATCGATTCGAGCACGGCATTGCGATTCGCCACGGTCGGGGCCATGCGGCCGCCGAAATGCAGCGGCACCTCCTCACCCATGGTCTGGAGAGGCACGGGATTCTCGTCTGCCAGAATCACCCGCATGCCCCCCTGCGCAGCGGTGAGCGCAGCCGAGATCCCGGCCGGCCCCGCGCCCACGATGAGCAGGTCGGTCGATTCGGCGATGGGCGGCGGCTTGCCCGCGACCGACGCGCGGTCCCGCCCGCTGGGCGTATGCGAATTCATGTGTGCCGCGGCAGCATGGCAGGCAGACTGTTGGCGGAATATCGTATTCCCGACGATGGGTTGCAAAATCCCGACGCCAGTCCCCCAGGCACAGAGACGTGCCCCGCCGCCGCAGGTGGCGCGCATACGAGTCGCACAGGCGCACCGCTGGTGTCGGCTTTGCACAAGCCCGGCCGAATGGCCTCCGCGATCATCAAAAGATGGAATCACGGCGACGACGCGAAGGCGGCAGGGGCCGCCGCGCGGCCCCTACCCACCTGCGACAGCTCCCCTGGCGCACGGTCAGGAATCCCTACGCCCCGATGGAAATGCTCACGGCGGACCAGCTCGAGGCCATTCATCTCACCTCCCTGCGCATTCTCGAAGAGCTCGGCATCGAGCTGAGGTCGCCGCGCGCGTGCGCGATCATGCGGGCCGCGGGCGCGCAGGTCGATGATGCCAGCGGCATGGTTCGCGTCGATCGGGGTCTCGTGCGCCAGGCGCTCGCGACCGCGCCGCGGTCCTTCACGCTCACGCCGCGCAACCCGGCGCGCCAGGTTACCTTCGGCGGCAATCACGTCAATTTCGGGCTGGTGGCGGGGCCGCCCAATGTCCACGACCGCGAGCGCGGCCGGCGCTCGGGAAACTTTGCCGATTACTGCGATTTCATACGGCTCGCGCATTACTTCAACGCCATACATCTGCTCGGCAACCAGGTGTGCGCGCCAATCGAGCTGCCCGCGAGCTCGCGCCACCTCGAAACCTACCGCGCGAATATCCGCTACTCGGACCTCGCCTATCACGTCAGCGCGATCGGCGCCGGACGCGCCCTGGATGGGATCAGGATGATGGCGATCGCGCGCGACATCTCGCTGGAAGACATCGCTACGAGCCCGGGCGTGATCACGATCATCTCGGTCAATAGTCCACGCCGCTTCGATGAGGGCATGACCGAGGGGTTGCTTGCGATGGCCGCACACGGACAGCCGGTCGTCATCACACCCTTCACCTTGATGGGCGCCATGGCGCCCGTGTCGCTAGCAGCGGCGCTGGCGCAGCAAAACGCCGAGGCGCTCTTCGGTGTGGTTCTCGCGCAAGCCGTGCGTTCCGGGACGCCGGTCATGTATGGCGCTTTCACGTCGAACGTCGACCTGCGCTCCGGGGCCCCAGCCTTCGGCACGCCAGAAAACGCGAAGGCCAACGTCGCCAGCGGACAGCTTGCGCGACGCTATGGGCTGCCTTACCGGACATCGAATGCGAGCGCGTCCAACGCAGCCGATGCTCAGGGAGCGTACGAGACCGAGATGTCTCTGTGGGGAGCCATTCTCGGCCACGCCAACCTCGTCTATCACGCGGCCGGCTGGCAGGAAGGAGGGCTGACCGCTTCGTTCGAGAAGCTCATCCTCGACGTCGAGATGCTCCAGCTCATGATGCAATTCCTCGAGCCGGTGCAGGTGGATGAGGCGGAGCTCGGCTTCGAAGCGATCAGCGGCGTCAAGACCGGTGGGCATTTCTTCGGCGAGCCGCACACCCTCGAGCGCTACGAGCACGCTTTCTACGAGCCTCTCGTCTCCAACTGGCAGGGTTACGAGAATTGGCAGATTGCCGGCGGGCGTGACGCCACCGAGCGCGCGACCGGGATCTGGAAGCGGGCGCTGGCCGAGTACGAGGAACCGGCCCTCGATCCCGCGATCGCCGAGGCGCTCGCTGATTACGTGGAGCGCCGCCGCGCCGAAATCGGTGACGGCGAACCTTAGAGGTCGACGAGGAGCGCGACTGGCTCGCGTCCCCGCGGCCTGCCCCGGCTAACAGGCCTGGCGCAAGGTATCCGGTGACAGCCGTCGCTCGAGGCGGGTGCAGTACCAATCGATGAACTGACTCACGCCGCTCTCGGTCACGTTCGACAACGGACCCGGCTCGTAGGCCGGACAGCTCATGCCGATCTGAAGCTCACGCACGATTCCTGAGTCCTGCTCGTTGGTCGCCAGCCATACTCGAGTCAGCTCGCGGACATCGTAGTCGACCCCCGCGACCGCATCGCGGTGCACGAGCCATTTGGTGGTGAGCTCGGTGCGCGTCGGGCCCAAGGGCAGCACCCGGAAGGAAATCGCGTGATCGGCGAGGCAGTGGTTCCAGCTCGTCGGATAATGAAAGAGAAGCAGCGCGCCGATGTTCAGCTCACGCGGTATGGAGTCGCTCAGTGAGCGTTTGACCGCGGCTTCACCTGTCATCGTGTAGCTCACCGCCAGATCCACCAGCGGCATGCGGGCCGTGCGCATCTGACCATCGGGCGACAGCTGGAACTGACTGGCGAGAGCCGCCGATTCGCAGCGGCGCCAATGCTCGGCGATCTGCGGATCATCCGCGGCGCCGCTGACGCTGGAAACCGTAGGCCTGTCGGAGAAAGTGCGCGCCAGCTCGGGATGATTGGCGGCGCAGTGGTAGCACTCGCGATTGTTCTCCCACACGAGTTTCCAGTTGCCTTCCTCGATGACGGTCGACTGAAACGCCACGCGCGCCTCGGACAGACGGTGCGGCAGCAGATAGGGCTCGAGATGCCGGCGCGTGGGCCCGAAATCCGGGGGCTCCGCCGCGAGGCAGACAAAGATGTAGCCGGCGACCGTTTCGCAGTGCAGCGGCTTCAGGCCGAGCTGCGAACGATCGAATCCCTGCCCCATCTGCCGGGCGGCGAACAGCCGTCCGTCGAGGTGATAGGTCCACTGATGATAAGGACATACGATCTTCGCGGCCTTCCCCGCCGGTTCCGGGCAGACTCGCGCACCCCGGTGCCGGCAGGAATTGATGAAGGCGCGGATGACCCCGTCGGCGGCACGGATGAGCACGATGGGATAGGCGCCGATCTGCAGGGTCAGATAGCTGCCGGTCTCGGGCAGCTCGGCGCTGTGCGCCGCAAACAGCCAATCCCGGTAGAAGATCTGCTCCAGGTCGAGAGCGAAGATATCGGGATCGGTGTAGAAATCGCGCGTCAGGCCCGTGCTCCGCGTGCGCTCGCGCAGGCTGTGGAGCACCCGGTCGGCGATCGTGCTCATGCTCGCTCCAGTGATACGGCTAAGAAGGACTCGGCGTCCAATCCCTGATGGTAGCGGGGGCCTCCGGGCCGGGCTTGCGGAAAGGCGACCCCGCAAATCGCCAGCGCGACCTCCTCCATGAGCCGCCCACCGGCAGAGCCGCAACCCCGAACGGTCCCGCCAGCGAATATTCCATTGGCCCTTGTCGGCCGGCACATCCTCAGGGCGTCCTTGCAGCGAGATCCACCCTGAGCGGGAGATGTGCAGTGAAAGTCATGGTTTTCGTCAAAGCGACCCAAGACACCGAAGCCGGCGTGCCGCCTACGCCGGAGGCGATGGAAGCGATGGGCAAATACAACGAGGCCGTCATGGCCGCCGGCACCGTGAAGATAGAAGCAGCCGGCGGACTCAAACCAACCCGCTTTGCCAAGCGAGTACGCTTCTCAGGTAAGGGCCCCCTGGTGATCGACGGTCCATTCACCGAGACGAAGGAAGTGGTCGCCGGCTTCGCGCTGTGGGAGGTGAAGTCAATCGAGGAAGCCATTGAATGGGCGAAAAAAAGCCCCATGCCGGCGAATTCCGAGGTTGATATCCGGCCGCTTTACTCGCTGGAGGACTTTGCCGCGTGGGCCAGCGAGCAAAGCTGACGGACGATCTGACACTGCAGGCGCGGGGTGGCTCTAATGTGATGCCCTGCCCGCGGTCGGCAGCCGGGCAACCTGTGCCTGCAACGACTGCCAGGCGGTCGAAGTGACGGCGAGATCCCGGCGCAGATCCGAGTAGGTACGGTACAACGATGGCACGGGTGGCTGGTCGCTGCTGGCCTCAACCATCTCCAGCAGGGCCGACGCCTGTCCGTTGATTCTGCTGAAGCTGGTGGGCCCCTTGACGGGCGGTACCGCGTAGGACCCGCCCGAGAGGCCGATGGAGGCATCTTTGGCGGCGCCGGTCAGTTCGACGATTCGCTGCCGCAGCTTCTTTGCCTCTGCGTTCGACGGACCTGCGTGCAGCGCTGCCAGCTTTGCATCGAGCCCGGTCCCCTCCGCGTAGGCGCTCTTGCTGGCCGCCATGAGCGCCATGATTTGCTGCGCAAGGCTCAACTGCCGGCGCATGCCATCCATGGCCGCGGGTGAGTCATCGAGCCGCGGATCCTGCTTCAGCAGCACTGGCTGAATGTAGGACACACCGTCCACGGTCAGCTTCACCATATAGCTGCCAGGCAGCGCCAGAGGCCCCTCCGGGATGAAGGACGTATCTTCCGGTACTGCCGCCATGGATTGATCGAAGAACAAGGCAGAAGGCGTTGGGTAGCGCAGGTTCCAGCTCACACGATGCTCCCCCGCCGTCATGGGCAATGGCCGCGATGGCCGCACCCAAAAGGCAGGTGTGGGCGGGAGGGGCTGCTCGAGCGGTGCAATCGGAGCGCTGGAGTACGAACGCACGAGCTTGCCCTGGGCATCGAAAATCTGCAGTTCCACGTTCTGCGCCGGCTGTTGCAGATAGTAGTCGATCACAACCCCTTGAGTCGGATTGCTGCCGTGGGGAACCTCAGGCGGAAACGGCGTGTCCTGATCGATGTCGGACAGAACCCGGACGGCGGCCTGCGGGCGGAAGAGATGCGCCCGCTGATCCGCGAGGCTGGTGCTCAATTGCTCGAGCGGCGATATATCGTCCAGAATCCATATTCCACGTCCGTAGGTTGCGGCAATCAGATCGCCGTCGTGGATCTTCAAGTCATAAAAGGAGGTCGTCGGGAGGTTCAGCCGTAGCGATTGCCAGTGATCGCCGTCATCGAACGAAACGTACACTGATGATTCCGTGGCCGCGAACAGCAGACCTTCCTTGCGAGGGTCTTCGCGCACTGCGCGCACAAAACTGCTGGTCGGTTCCGCAGTCGGCAGGCCCGTGACGATGCTTTGCCATGACTTGCCGAAATCCCGGGTCCGATAGATGTGCGGTGAATAATCTCCGGTCGCATCATCCTGCACCGCCGCGTAGGCTTCGGATGGGTTGAAATGCGACGCCTGAATATCGAGCTCGCCGTGTATCGACATGCCGGGCGGCGTTGCGTCCCGCCAGCTCTTCCCGCCGTCTACGGTCACATAAGCGACGCCGTTGTTGCTGCCCGCCCATATGACCCCGGCTCGCGCGGCCGAAGGCGACAACGACACCAGCGCGTCACCGTGATGAACCCCCTCCGGATTGGGCAATGGCGGTTTCCCCGGATGGGCGGTGAGGTCCGGACTGATCTTTTGCCAGTGATCACCCCCATCCTGGCTCTGCCAAACGTTCTGGGTACCGTAATACAACACGCTCGCGTCCTGTGGTGAGAACACGATGGGCGCAGAAACTGCGCGGCGAAAATCAGTGTCTTTGACCGCGCTGATGGCGCCGACGCCAAAATCCACGCTCTGCGCGCCCCACGTCTTGCGATTCACTTTCTGCAGAAAGCCCCAGGGGCCGTTCGTGAATATGACGTCCGGATGGGCCGGGTCCACCGTCACGAAACCCGACTCCCAGCCGGGCAGCGGGAACCAATCGAGGTCGGTGATCTTGCCGACCGCGCCCCGGCTGGCAATGGCAAACGTGCCGCTATCCTGCTTGCTCCCATATATCCAGTACGGGAACCGGTTGTCGATGGCGATCTTATAGATCTCGGCTGTTTTCTGGTTGTACCACGAGCTCCAGCTCTGACCGCCGTCGAGACTGATGGAGCCCCCTTGATCGCCACCGTAGACGATATGGCCTGGATCGGTAGGATCGATCCACCACTGATTCGGGTCGTCACCCCCGGGCGCCCCTTTGAAAGCAACCAAAGTGTGACCGCCGTCGGTGGAGCGGTAGACACAGGTGCCCATCGTATAGACGACATCCGGATCATGAGGATCCAGCAGAATCTGCTTGCTCGATGTATAGATCGTCTTGGTGCCCAACGACCAACTCGCGCCACCGTCGTCCGAGCGGTAGAGACCGGCGTCGTTCAATAAGTACACGCGCTGGAAATGAGCGCCGACCGCGACCGCCGTCTCACCGATTATTTTGGGCTGATTACGACCCTTCACCTGTACCCAGGTCAGTCCCTCGTCGGTGGACTTATACAGGCTCGTCGGCCGCGGATGTTTCGACGGCGACCGAGGCGATGCCCCTGGGGCAACATAAGTTTGTTCGACCGTGGCGAAAACCAGGCGCGGATCCGTGCTCGCCCAGGACATGTAAGTCGCGCCGGACTCGGGCGGCGCATTCAGCACCGAGCTCCACGTTCGTCCTCCATCGGTGCTGCGAAACACGCCGCGCGCTCCGCCCTTACGATGATCGATTCCGCGCGTCGCTGCCAGCAACAGGCCCGCGTTGTGCGGATCCACCAGCAGCCACGCTATCTCACCGGCACTCTTAAGTCCGGCACTCTGCCAGTGCACGCCACCGTCGGTGGATTTCCACACGCCGCTGCTGTAGTGAGACCCGAATATGCTGCCGGTGCCCGCATACACGATCGCGGGTTGCGACTGTGCCACCGCGAGTGCGGTGATGCCCCGGATCAGCGGCACTGCGTCGGTCAGCGGGAACCAGGTGGTGCCGGCATTAACGGTCTTCCAGACGCCCCCATTGTCGGTGCCCATATAGGCTATGGCCGGGTTTCCGCCGACCCCTGATACGGAATCCACCTTGCCCGCGATGAATGGGCCGATGTTGCGCCACTGCATACCCTCGAACAGACGCGGGCTCACCTGCGCTTGCGCCGTACCCATGATGATCAGCGCCGCAGTTGCAGCCGCAGCGCGTCCCAACATGTACGGACACATCGTCACACGGCGTGAAGTCATTGCGAACCCCCAACTTTCTGATCGCGGAGCGCGGACGCTCACGTCTGTCCATGCGTACATGGACCCAAGCAACGCAGGAAATACTGATTTTGCACTTTGGCCGAAGTGCGGATGCAGCGCGGAAGTGTAGCCGATGAGGCCTATGGCCGCCAATTCGCTGCGGCGGAGTTCACCGCACAGGAACGCACTCGTGTCGCATCAGCGTTGCTCAAAACCCCGCCATTCAAAACAAGTGAGTCGTGCCACCCGGGACGCGCAGTCCGTCCCGGGGATGCCTCATCAGGGGACCGGGATCGCCAGGCTTCGCTTGATGACGGTGAGCACCATGCTGGTGGAAAAGCACCTCACATTGGGATTGTCGCTCATGAGGCGGGCCATCAAAGCCTCATAGCTCGCGGCATCCGGGGCGGTAACCACGAGCACGAAGTCCGCCTGGCCCGTCACGTAATAGATTTGCTGCACATGCTCCTGCGCCATCAGCCAGGCACGCAGTTGTGCGATCAGTTCCGGATGCTCGCGCTCTATCTGCAGGGAGGTGACAAAAAAGGTCGGGCTTCCGAGGCTCTTCAAGTCCAGAACCGCGGCTTCGCGAATGATCACGCCGGCTTCCCGCAGACGCTTCAGTCGCCGCTGCACGGCAGATGCCGAGAGACCTACGTTCCCCGCCAATTGCTCGGCGGTCTGACCGGCATCGCTTTGCACCAGCTTCAATAGTCGACGGTCGAAGTCATCGAGATCCACTTTGTCGGCCTCCAGCAAACATCAGCGGCGGAAAAAACGCGCGCGCTGCCCACAAAGGACGGAAAAACGGCGCGCGCACCCGCTAGCATTCTAGCCTGAGAGGAAAGCGGGAATACGAAGGCATGCGCCTGCTGAGACTACCCGATTGATCGCGCAAATCTGGCGCGGCGTGACACGAGCCGCTGAACGCGAAGCCTGTGTAGCGCATCTGCTCGCAGCAATCCACACGGCTCTCGTGGACCCCAGGACCTGCAAAGGAGCTTATTTGCTCAGTCGCCCGACGAACGACGTCGAAGTCGAGCTGATGGTTCTGACTCTGTTCGAAGGGATAGCCGTCACCGCTTGCCATGACGATGAAGCTCTTTACAGAGCGGCGGTGTTTGATAGGCCTCTTCCTCGCGCATTCAACAAAAGCGTCGCGGTCTACGAGGTTTTGACCGAGCCACGGCGAACGCTGTCCTATGCGAATCTGCGGCGGCGATTTCCGCTGCGCCTCATGGGCCCGCGCTGAGCGGGGCCGGTTGCCGCTGCAAAGTCTGCCTGGAGCGCAAGCTCAGCCTGCTGGTCAGACATGTCACCTCGATGGAACCGTAACCGTCTTCTTTTCGTTCTCCTCTCAAGGCATCGCATCACGGCGCGACACCGCACGTGGGAGCAGTTTTCAGAATGTCGCGGACAGGAATTACTACGCTCACCCGCAGTCTCGGGCCAGCGTCACCTCTACCCTCGCCGAAGCCGCGAAACGCCGCCCTGCATGCCCTGCCGCGGCAGATTCGGGCAGACTGCCGCTTCTACGTTACGCTGCGGTGCCCGGGGAGCGGTGGCACGCTCCGCGGCTTGTTCACTTGCCTCCGATCTCGCGGCCTTCTGGTGCTGGCGGTGCACCGCCTGAGCCACTACTACTACGTGCTGCGTCCCCGGACGACTCGGACGCTGGCAACGGTGGTGCTGCGATCGTCGGTCCTCATTGGCCGCGCGCTCGCGACAGTCCTCGCCAAGTCCGACATCTACCATGCAACCGTGATCGATGAAGGTGTGCACCTTTCCGACGGCGGTCAGCTAACCATCGGGGCGCAACGCATTGGGCGAGGCACGATCATTCATGACCAGGTCACCATAGGCGTCAAGGCGGGAGGAGAAGGCAGCATGCCGATCGTAGGCGAAAACGTCTGGATCGGCTCCGAGTGCGTCATCTATGGCGATATCACGCTCGGCGACGGTGCCACGATACTTCCCGGAACGGTGCTTTCGATGAATGTACCGTCGCGTGCGGTGGTCGCGGGTAACCCCGGAAGGATCATCGCGAGGGAATTCGACAACGCAGCCCTGCGACGCGGGCTTGGCACTACTGAGGCGGAAGTACAGTCTCCTCTCCCACCATGCGCCCCTTCCGTCAGGTAATTCGCGCGGACTTCGAACGGTATCTGCTGGGAAGCCCCCTGAACGCGCGCCGGGCTTGCAGCACCGTGCTGCGTTACCCGGGACTGCAGGCACTCCTCGTATACAGATTCGGCCGCATACTGCTCGGATGTATGCGGCGTCCCTGGTGGTGGCCCCTGCTCCCGCTGGCGGTCTTCCTTTACCTGCTTGCGGTCACGACCGTTCGGTCGTGCTACGGCATACGCCTTTTCCAGTCGGCGCAAATCGGCGCCGGCTGCTCAATACTGCACTTCGGCGGCATCGAGATCGCCAATTGCCGCCTGGGAGAGAACTGCTCCGTCGCCCAGGGGACCAGGATCGGATCGCGCTCGGATGGCCGCGGGCCGACGGTAGGCGACACGGTCTGGATTGGCGCTCACACGCGAGTGCTCGGCCCGGTCGTGATCGGAGATGGTGCCACCATCGGGCCCGGCTCCCGGGTCATCAAGGCCGTGCCGAAGCGCGCCCTGGTACTGGGAAATCCGGCGCGAATCGTTTTTCCCGCCTTCGACAACAGCCGCATCCAGCCGCGCGGCTGAAGACGCCTTCAGTCATCGAGGCCCAGCCCCTTCAGGATCCGCGGCGCGTGTTTCGCGACGCGCGCCGCGCGAGTTGCCGACTGCTTCGCCCCGGCGAAATGCAACAAATAGCCTTTTCGTCGTCCGGGCGTCAGCGCCTGAAAGGCCTTGGCCAGCGCGGGGTCATCATCCAACCGCGTTTGAAATTCGGCGGGCATGGCGAACTGCGCCGCGCTTTTTTTCGGCACCTTGGCGCCGGATTTCTCGACCGCAATGGCCTCCCGGATATAGGCCGCGACCGCCGCTCGCTGCCTTTTGATATCGGCAACAGAGGTAAACCTGATCTGCCTGGCGGCCTGCACGTTACTGGTTTGCTGAACGAGGATGCCCTGCGGGTCTTTCAGCAGCGCCCCCTTCATGAAAAGTAAAGCGCAATACTCCTTGAAGCCATGGATCAAAACCACGTTGCCGCCATGCAAATCGTAGCAGGCCTGGCCCCACTTCAGTTCTTCATTGAGCCCCGAGGCAAGGCAGAGTTGCCGCAGAATCTTGAATTCGGCGCTCCAGCGCTTCTCCTGCCCATGAGCCTTGCTGACCAGCGGATTCATTTTTACTTCGCCTCGATCTGAAGGTCGGCCCGCGGCAAATTGCGCATTTCGCCGGCCTTTCCGCTAAGAACCACCAGCGCGATGCCGCCGATGATGGCCACCGATGCGAGCAGCAGGCGCAGGGTCAGCGATTCGCCGAGAAAGAAAACACCACCCGCCGCCGCAAGAATGGGGACGCTCAGTTGCACGGTCGCGGCGGTGGTTGACTGGAGGAAGGGCAGTGCCGCATACCAGATGGCGTAACCCACGCCCGAAGTCAGCGCACCGGATAGAAACGCATAACCGAGACCCGATGAATCCAGGGAGGTGCGCCCCGCGAGCAGCAGACTAAGAGCCAGGGCCATGGGTACCGTACGCGTGAAGTTGCCCGCCGTGACTTTCAGGGAATCTCCCGCCCGTCGGCCGCGCAGGGAATAGATACCCCAGGCAGCGCCGGCGCCGAGCATCAGCAGCGCTCCCGTCAGTGGCGGCGCGGATAGTCCGGGCAACAGTAGCCCGAGGAGCCCGCCGCACGCCAGGACCAGGCCGGCCGTCTGCAGCCACCGCAGGCGCTCGCCGGACCAGATGCCGTAGCCGATCATGGTGGTCTGCACCGCGCCGAAAAGCAGCAGCGCGCCGGCCGCCGCCGTCAAATGCAGATAAGAAAAGGAAAAGCCGGCGGCATACGCAAACAGGGCCAGCGCCGACAGCCAATTGCCGCGGCCCGCCCGTGCGGCCCTGCGCAACCACACCAGACAGGACAGAACCACGGTACCCGAGAGCAGCCGCACCGTCGTGAAGCTGGCCGCATCGATGTGGGTATGAGCGAGCGCCGCACGGCACAGCAGCGAGTTGCCTGCAAAGGCAATGAGAGCCAATGCCGTGCAGATCACTAGGCGCAGATTCGGCATGGGCGCATTGGCTCGCGATTCCACGATGACGTTACGTTATATTACATCACGTGACAGCCGCATCGCACCGGCTTGCGCTTGCGGTGACAGCACCGATGTCGGACTTGCATACTTTGCAATCTCTTTGCTCCTACTCACGCTTGTCGCCATTCAGCGATACCTCTTGCGACGCGCGCTGCCTCGCGGTTGTATGGCAGCGCTCAAGCGCCGCACGTCCGCGCAAACGCTCTGTAGAGAGCGTCGACCTTCGCGCACGCGCGCACTGCGTCGACAAAATATGTCCACTGCCCGCGGGGCACGCTCTTTGCAGCCCTGAAAGGGCAGGCAGGCGAAAGCGCGGCACTGGCCGCACTCAGCGGGGGCCACGCTTCGCATTCTCGTGGGAGTGAGCGATGGAGTTCGAGACAAATTCTGCAACTATCGGGCGACAGCCGGTCGGCGGCGGTCAGAGGGCGCGGCGGGCTTGCGCGGCGGCACGCTCTCATCCGGTGATTCTCTGTGTCGACGACGACGCGGATGTGTTGACCATTCTACGGCTGTTCCTGTCTACACAGCGCTTTGAGGTCATCACCGCACTGAATGCCGCGGAAGGCCGCCGGCTCGCCGAGGAACATCTGCCGGATCTCGTCATCACCGACGATGCCATGCCTGGAATGAGTGGCCGGGAGCTCTGTCGCGCACTACGTGACTGTGGCAGTACCCGCGACATCCCGATCATCCTACATAGCGCGAAGGATGTCTGTGAGGACGACCCTGATCTGTTTGATCGCTTCGTCATGAAACCCACCGAGCTCGACGTCTTCCTCAGGACGATCCGGGCGCTGCTCGACTCAGGTTCTTCGCAGAGACGACTGGAGCTTGCGCGCAGTCAGCCGCGGGACCTGGGCGACGAGAGCGGCGCGTAGAGCGAGCCGACAGCGCGCCTGACTTGCTCCGTGGTGGCCCTCCGGGTATGGTCGCCGGACTCTCCATATTGGAGAGTCCGGAGATGCCATCATGGAGCCGTCTTCTCCAAGGCCCTCGGTCCCGGAGCTCTCCAAGTGCTCGATCCTCAAACCTATCTCGGCGAGCAGATCGAAGCGCATTACGGCCCACGCGAGGCGGCAGGCCAGATTACCGGGCTCCTCACGGGCGTCCGTCTCGCGGGACACACGGAGGTATTCCTGGATCACTCGGGCCTATGGGGACGATCAACGTCCTCCTTCAGACGTCAGTCCCGCTGACCGACCTTGCTGCGATCGAGGCGCTCTCTATCGTAGCGGAGGCCCGTACGGTAGCCGTGCTGGAAGGCGGCATTCAGTCAACGGCGGGGTCCGGCTTCGCCTCGGGCGCCCCTGGATCGCGCGCAGCGAGGCAGTAACACCCCGGGTGAGTACATTGTCGTAGAATGTCGGCTGTTTGCCTGGCCGACATTTGCTTGGCCGACAGGGGGAAGGATGAGAATCATCGGAATTGCCCTCATCGTTCTGAGCGCGAGTCTCATCGTGCTCGAAATGCACACCCTGACCATCTACCTGCTCGCTGCCGCCGCGGCGTGCGTCGCCGGTGGTGTCATAGCGCTGGCGGGTGGCGGGATCATCTGGGTCCTCTCAGCCATGGCCATAACGGGCGTGGTAGCCCTTCCAGTGGCTCACTGGGCGAGGGGGCGGCTCAAGAACCGCGCTTCGGAGGATGTTTCACGGGACGATACGGGCCATTCAGTCACGGTGGTCGAAACCGCAGGCGGACTTCGCGTTGCGTATCGCGGCAGCACTTGGAATGCCCGTCTGCGCGAATCGTCTGCGGTGGCGCCGCAGCCGGGCCACATCCTCGTCATCTCTGCGCGCGAGGGGAGCACGCTGGTGCTCGAGCCGCCCTCGACCGTCTGATCCGGCCTAGAAATTCAAAACAAGGTAGCTCGTCATGGACACACAATTCATCATCGTCGCAATCCTGGTCGCGATCGTTCTCATTATCCTCGCCCGCGGCCTTCGCATCGTACCCCAGCAACATGCCTGGGTCGTCGAACGGCTTGGCCGCTTCTCGCGAGTGCTCGAGCCCGGCCTCAATATCCTGATTCCGATAGTCGACAACGTGGCATACAAGTTCGACCTGCGGGAGAGCCCGCTCGACGTCGCCAAGCAGGTCTGCATCACCAAGGACAACACGCAGATCTCGATAGATGGCGTTCTCTACATGCAGATCACGGATCCCAAAGCCGCGGCCTATGGCACATCCAATCCGCTGATGTCGGTGGTGCAACTCGCCCAAACCATCATGCGCGCCGATGTCGGTAGGAAGCAGCTTGACGAGGTGCTCTCATCGCGCGGCGAGCTCAATGCTTCCATCGTGAGCGAGCTCGACCGCGCGGCGATAACCTGGGGTGTGAAGGTGCTGCGCTATGAGATCCGGGATATCACGCCGCCAAGAGAAGTAATCAACGCAATGGAGCTGCAGATCACGGCCGAGCGGCAGAAGCGCGCGCTCATTGCCAAGTCCGAGGGAGAGAAGCAGCAGGCGGTGAACGTCTCGGAAGGCGAGCGCCAGCAGCAGATCAACCGCGCCGAGGGTGCCAAGCGCGCCAGGATCCTGGAGGCGGAGGGCCAGGCCGAGGCGGTCCTCACGGTCGCCAAGGCGACGGCGGAGGCCCTGGACACAGTGGGCAAGGCGCTCAAGGATCCCGGCGGGCAGGACGCGATGAAGATGCGGCTCGCTCAGGAGTTCATCGCGCAGTGGGGTGCAATCGCCAAGGAATCGAGTGTGATGATCGTCCCCCAGGACATGGGCGATCTCTCCAAGGCGATCGGCACGGCGCTGCGCATTACCGAAACCGTGAAATCGGCGGCTGCCTGACGCTGCGGCCGCGACCTCTGGCGCGTGCCGCGGGCGGCGGGCCCATGCCCACCGCCCGCCGCGAATGCAATCAGTTTGTCACTCTCCTGGCGACGTTGCGCAGAATGATCAGCAGCGCAGCGCCGCCAATCAGATAGCCGATGTTGCTCAGGATCGATGTCAGGTGAGGGCCTATGGCAGGCAGCCCATTGAAGAGTCCGGCGACGATCGGCATCGCGATCGCCGATACGATCACGCGCACATTGTCTTCGGCAGCGATGTTGATGGCGACGATGACACCCGCGATCGCCAGCAACTCGATGGCGTACGGAATGTTGACGAAGGCGGCCACGATGGCGATCAGAAGGCCGATGATGCCGATGATCTTATAGATATTCATTGCTCTGAGCCCCCAATGAGAGTTTGTCTGGAACGGTGTCAGCCGGTTACCGTCCTCCTTGAATCCGCGCTACAAACTGCAGATCCATCCATTGATTCGAGTTCTGTGACAGGACGGGCGGTCTCGACCGCTGAAAGAGTACTCCAGTCCCGGGGCGCTGCAAAGCGGGCGGCACGGACCACATACCGCGGGCGGGGAATGCCCGGATCGGGGGCAGCTTGACCCTTATGTCATGGCCATCTCCGGGGTCGGCTCTGCCGGGGAGAGTGGCCATTGACAACCACTCAGTCATTCGGGAATACTTCACTGTATGGTAAAGTATAGATCGGATAAACGATGCGGCCTGCTGGCCCTGGCCCTGTGTATTGCAGCCTGGTGGCCGGCAGCCGCCCTGGCCGCCTACCCGAAGATGGCGCCCCTCGCGCAATATCTGGCAGCGAATCGCGCGAGCGAGGTGGCCTTGGCCCGCAGCGCCGTACCGAAATCGATTGGCGATCACGCCAGCGTCCTGGTGCTCGAAAAGGACGGCTACGCGACGGTCGTCAAAGGCAGCAATGGCTTCGTTTGTTTCGTGGGCCGGTCATGGGCGAACGATTTCGACAACGACGAGTTCTGGAACCCCAGGGTGCGCACGCCACAGTGCTGGAACGCGGTCGCAGCGAGCTCACTGCTCCAGGACTATCTCAACCGCACCAAGTGGGTGCTCTCGGGGGTTTCCCGCGACGAAATGGCGGCACGGACCAAGGCAGCTTTCAGCACGCACGAGATCGGCCCACCTGCGCCTGGATCCGTGGCCTACATGCTATCGAAGCACCAGTACATCAACGATGCCACGCCGGCGTGGCATCCACATGTGATGTTCTTCGTGCCTGCCACTGACGGCACCCCCTGGGGAGCCAACGTGCCGGGCGGTCCGCTCTATTCGACGACGAGCAGCGCGGAGCCCGTCACGACCTACTTCCTGGTGGTACCCCGTTGGTCCGACGGCACTCCAGGGTCCTACGCGACAGATGCCGCCAAGCCCGAGAAGCATCATCACGGCTAGTGCGGCTGCTTGCGGCACACGAGCAGGATCTCATCGACATCGTCGAGCGGCAGCATTCCGGACTCGAGGCTGAGTCTCTTCTGGAACAGCAGACCCAACCGCATGATGACCCGGTTGTACCACCACATTGCCCGTTCACGATCGTGCATCAGCCACCACATGCCGAAATCGACCAGTCGAGACGAGCGCGGCTGCATGCCGAACACCGCGCTGCGCTCCACGGTCAGATGATGCCGCGCCAGCTTTGATATCAGTTGCGGGGGCTCATAGCGTCGCTTGTGGCCCACGAAGTCATCGAATGAGGTCCAGAGCGCGGCATGGAGCGGCACCGACATCAGGACGGCCCCTCCCGGCTTCGCAGTGCGCGCCACCTCGGACAGCGCGCCATCATCATCCTCGACGTGCTCGATGATATCGAAGGCGCAGACCAGATCGAACGAGCTGTCGGCAAAGGGCAGACGAGTCACCTGGCCGATTACAACCTGTGCCCCGCGCCCGCGCAGCTTGGCGATTGCGGGCGCGCTGATATCCACGAACTGCGTCCCTTCTATCGGCAACCGCGGCCGCAGCCCCGGCGCCACTTCGAGCCGCCGCTCCGCCGTGGGCAGCAGCGATTGCACCAGCGGCCAGGTGTTGAACTTCTGGGCTTCGACCAGCCGCGCACCCGACCACAGCATGTCGTAATAGCTGCGGTTCTTCTCCAGGAGCTCGCGCTCGTTGAGCGCTTGCGTCGATTGCGGCTGCACGATGGCCTTCTTACCTTACGCCGGCTGGCTGTCCATCATAAATCAATACCTTAGCCACGCTAGCGGCGAAGCGAGGGTTCCGCTAGGCGACAGGCCGGCGGCGCGTGGGGCCGTCGGTATAATCCGGCTGCATCGCAACCCTCACTCGGGCGGTACTTATGGCACTCGGCATCACTGGCGCGGTAAGCCTCTCCGGCCGTGTACTCGAAATGGTAAGGCCCGGCGCAGCTTTGCGGGCTGCCGCACTGGCGCTCGCGGTCCTCTCGGTTACACCAGCGGCGCATGCCGGACACGCGAAGATTCGCGACGGCAAGGACGTCCTGCGTGCCATGCACGATCGTTACCAACACGATTGGTATGAAACCCTCACCTTCGAGCAAACGAGCACCACCCATAACCCCGACGGCACCAGCAAGAGCGAAACCTGGCACGAAGCCGCCATGTTGCCCGGCAACCTGCGCATCGATATCGGCGACCCGAGTCAGGGTAATGGCGCACTGATCGCCGGCGGCACGATGACCAGGTTTCGCGACGGCAAAGTGGCCATGTCGCGCCCGTTCGTTCACATGCTCCTCGTCCTGGGCTTCGACGTTTATAAGCAGCCGGCGCAACGCACCATCGAGCAGGTGGCCGGTCAGGGGTTCGACCTCGCCAAATTGCACCAAGACACGTGGGAGGGTGCGCCGGTCTATGTGGTGGGTGCCGATGCCGGCGATCTGACGACGAGGCAGTTTTGGATCGACAGCAAGCGGCTGCTCTTCGTGCGCATCATCGAGCCGGATCAGAACGATAACTCCAAGACCGACGATATCCGCTTCATGGACTATCGCAAGGTTTCACCGGGCTGGGTCGCGGCTCGCGTGGAGCTCTACGTTGCGGGAAAAAACGTATTCAGCGAGCGCTATGCCGATATTCGAGTGAATCCCAAGCTCGACCCGGGGATCTTCGATCCGCGACAATTCACCAAGCAACATTGGGAGAAGTAGGGAGAGGTCGCGACAGCGAGTCGATGATCCATTGCGCCGCCACGGCGGCGCCGTCGACGGCGCGCGACCTTGTCGCCATTTCCACGGCGGCTCTGGCGTACGCCGGATTTCCAAGCAGCGCCCGCAACTCGCGCGCCAGCCGGACACCATCGTGGGCGCGGCCGAACGGCAGCACCCGCCCGAGTCCCAGGCGGGCGGCACGAGCCGCGTTGTCGGGCTGGTCGAATCCCGCAGGGGTCAGGAGCTGCGGCCGGCCGGAGCGCAGGGCGACCGAAAGGGTGCCGATCCCGACCTGATGAACTATGGCCGCAGCGCGCGGAAACACTTGCGAATAGGGCAGGTAGTCGAAAGCGGCCATATAGGGAGGTAATCGCTGCGGCAGCGGCATACCGGTCAACAGCAACCCGCGGATGCCGAGAGCCCTGCAAGCGGCAATGGCATGCTGCCAGTAGTCGCGGGCGAGCCAGACGGCAGAGGACCCCAGCGCAAAGACCACCGGCGGCGGGCCCGCCGCCAGAAACCGTTCGAGCACCTCTGCGGATGCCGTGGTCGCGCTTTGCGGATCGGCAGCGTCGTGCAGGGCCGCACCGCAAACGACCGTCCGGGCGGGCCAATCCGGCTGGGGAGCTGCAAGCGAAGGATCGAACAGCGCCAGCGTCCCCCGAGGCGAGAACTGACCATCGATCAACAGGGTGCCTTTGAAGGGCGGCAGCCCCAATTCGGCGCGCAACGCGTGCAAGGGCTGCTCCCAGCGTCGGACCGCCGCACGCACGAGATTGAGCATCAAGCCGTGCGGCCACGCTCCGAGGCGCGGCAGGCGCTGAAGCCACTCAAAGTTGGGGATCAGGGAAGGATCGGTGAGCGAGAACAAGCTATAGGGGGCGAGCGCGCTCGACAGCCAGGGAAGCCCGCGGCTTTCCGCGATCAGCGGCAGCGCGGGGGTGATGGGGTGCGAAACGGCGATCGCGACGCCTTCCGTTGCCGCGCACAGGTCGGCATAAGCGCGCCGCAGCGGAGCTATCACCATCACCTCGAACAGGCGCTGAGGTCCACGCCAGGGGTCGAACAATCGCCGCGCCACCTCCTCGGGATCTCCGAGTTCAGCGATCGAAGGCGCGAGTGGCGCAAATTCGAGACCGGCCGCCTCGACGCGCGTCCGGTAATCGGCCGACGTCGCGAGCCGCACCTGCTGGCCACGCGCTACCAGTGCCCGTCCTACCGCGATGTAAGGATGCAGGTCCCCCAGAGACCCCAGCGTCGCAAGCAGGATGCGGCTCATGCTCCGAGGCGGGCAAGGCTCACGCCTCCTCTGCGCTCAGGGCTTGACGAATCGCAACATGTACTGATCGGTATGGCCCTGGATCGACTTGTCGAAAACGTTTTTGGTGTGATCGTCCGCGGTGCGATGCAGGGCATTGCCTTCGGCCACCAGCTTGAACCCCGCGGCCTCGACTTCGTGGATCACCTGCGACTTCTGGATGCGATGCAGGGTGGCGATCTGCGCTTCGCCGGTGCCCGGATTGGCCTGATGATCGAGCACGAAGTAGATGCCACCCGGCTTCAGCGCGGCATAGACATGCCTGTTGAAAGCCGCCATGTCGACCGGGCCGTATTTGGCGATGTGAAGGTCATGGTAGTTCTGCGTAATCCAGACGAGGTCCACCTTCTCCGGCAGGGTGAATTCACCGAACTTCGCCATCTGCATGGAAACGTTGTGCTCCTTCACCGCCGAGGCGACCTTGGCGTCCGAGCCGTCGTTCCACTTCACGTTTTCGATTCCGTAGATGTGGCCGCTGGGCCCTACGACATCGCTCAAGGGTCGCGTGAAATAGCCGCCTCCCGGGAAGAACTCGGCAACCTTCATTCCGGGCTTCACGCCGGCAAAAGCTATGGTCTCGGCCGGCAGGCGCAGCGCATCGCGATCGGTATCGGCCTTGGGGCGCGTTGAATCGGCCACGGCCTTGGTTACATACGATGGGATGACGGCGGCCATCGCCGCACTGCCAAACGCCAGTACCAACAGCGCCGTACCCAGAACGACTTTCTTCATTGCAATCTCTCCACGGTTAAGCGTGCCTATGTCCAACCCCACCCGTGCACAGCATCAGAATCCCGGTGCCGATCTTGGAAACACAGAAGCAATGCAGGCAGGATTCTCTTATCCGAACCGACCGGCGTCACGGTCTGCGTTGCGCCGCATTGCGGGCATGCCGTGGCTGACTCAGGGATTTCCTTGCCGCACGCTCTGCAGTGGACCATGGATGGGATCTCCCCGTAGTCGCCGCTTTTGGGATCTGTGCTGTTCGCCTGTTCAGGCGCGGCTCATCACGGTGCAAAGTATAGATCTTCTAGTCTTGCGCAGCCAGTCGCGCAAACAGACGCTTCATCGCATCGACGCGCCGGACGTACACGCGTGCCTCGTGGTCGCCGCACTTCTGGCCCGGCGTCAACTTGAGACCTCGGCGCACGTATAGATCGCCCGCGCCTTCGCCGCACAGATGGACTACCGATGCGAGGTCCTGTCTCTGCTGTAGCGTGGCGAAGCGCACGTGATGGGCCAGGAGAATGCTCATCACGGCGACGTCAAGATAGGCCGACGTCATCTCGATTGCGTTGCCGGGAATGACTCGCATGTAGAGACTGTTGAACCAGCAGCTGTGCCAATCGTCCCAGGGCCCATCTTCGGCGACGTGATGGTCGTGGATACAATAATGCTTCGCCCGCGCGAACGTACCATCGGTGATCTGGTACATACCGACGGCGCTCGAGGCGGGGCGGTATACCTCGAAGGGGTGAGGTTTCCACGACCAGCGCCAGTAGGTACGGACGATCGGGTTGCCGGACCCTTCGACCTGAGCCAAGGCTGCCAGCAGCTCCGGCGTCATGACATCGGTCGAGTACTTGTCGAACAGCGAGGCGTAGTCCCTCCAGGTCTCCGGTGGTGACTTGTAAAGGGTGCCGCTGACCGGAAAGAACAACTCGGACGGCTTGTGTACGACCTGATAGACCCAGTTGATCGTTAGAAACACGACGGCTGCGACGCCGAGCACGATGCAGATCTGCATCGCGCGCGGCGCGCGCCTGAAGGCGCGTAACCACCGCCGTCGCAGTCGCGCGCTCGGCCACAGTCGCTTCAGCCACAATCCGCGCCGGCGACGACGCGGCGCCCTGCGCCGGCGTCTATTTGCGGTTGTATCCAGGGATATTCTTCGCCCACTTACTCTGCGCAAGCGAGGTAGCCGCCCGCACCGCCGTCTGGAAATCCGATCTCACCTTCTCGATCGCAATATTGCGCCGGAAGAAATCCGCCCAGATGAATTCGGCAGGCCAGGGAGCGATGCAGGTCATCGATCAGCTTACCCAGCTTGTCCGGAATCATCGAGTAGCAGTGTCGTACCCCGTTCTCGTCCAGCGGGTGCACCCACAGATTCTCGTTCATCTCTTTCCAGAAAGCTTCCAGCGTGCACTCGGACAGATCGGCTTCCACCAGAAAGAGTCCCGTGGACACCCTGGCATCGAGAGCCGCTCGCCCGAGATGATGATGGTCAGTGAGGTAGAGCTTGCCCTGCGGCCCCACCACGGCCGGCATGGGATGCGCCTTCATGAAGACCTCCCGGTCCGAGGGACTCAGTCCCTACGGTGAGCTGCGTCGGCTGCAGGTCCTGCAGCGCGGCTTCCTGAAGCTTGGCCATATCGCTCTGTCACCGCCTCATACACCCACATCCCCCATCCATATCTTTCGCGTCGAGGGATCGGTCTGGAATCTGGAGTTCAGGTCGATCGACTGCTCGTGCTCCACAACCGTGACCTGAACACCTCTCCTTCTCAATTCTTCCAGACTGGTGACGAAGTCCCTGGTATTGACGTCGTCCAGGACGACCAGCCGGGGAATCCTGAACAGCACGATCGAATGCGCGCACATCAGGCATGGAGACAGCGTCGTAAACAACACCGATTTGCTGAAGTCGACGTGATGGCCGGCATTCTCTATGCAATCCATCTCGCCATGAAGAATATTGCTGCCCCTTTGCACCCGCCGATTGTGGCCCAGCGAGGCGATGGCTCCATCGACGAGCAGAGCGCTGCCGACCGGAACGCCGCCCTCGCGAAAGCTCTTCAGCGCCTGCAGATACGCCGATTGCATTCCCATGCGCATTTCAATGTCGGTCATGGCTTGGTCTCCCCTGCAAGAACGCCCGGAAAGCGCGCATTCAGCCGCCGAATTGCGCAAATCCGTCGGCCCGGCAGCCTACCATTCTATCCCGGGAGACCCGCCACACCATGAAATTGCTGTATCAAACGCATTCGCCGTTCGCACGCAAGGCGCTCGTATTCGCGTACGAAGCGGGGATTGCGGACCGGATCGAAGTCATCCACCAGGAAACGAGCCCGACGCGGCGCAACGAGGTCGTCTTCGCGGAGAACCCGCTCGGCAAGGTCCCCGTACTGATCCGACCGGGACGCCCCGCGCTCTTCGACTCCGACGTCATTTGCGCGTACCTCGACACGACGCACGATGGCCGCAAGCTGATCCCTGCGGATGGCGAGTCCCGCTGGCTGGCGCTGCGCACTCAGGCCCTGGCGCAGGGTCTCGCCGACGCCGGCATCGCGATTCGGTGGGAAACCGCTCGCCGACCGGAGGCGTTACGCTACCCGCCGCTTCGCGAGGGTTACATCGAGAAGCTCATTGCCGGCTATGACTGGTTGGAGCGCGAGCTCGATGTCTCCGCGCCGGTCCATGTGGGGCATATCGCGCTCGCCACCTGCCTGGACTGGCTCGAGTTCCGTGAGCTGCCGGGCTTTCGCGCTCGACGGCCCGGACTCTCGGCCTGGTTCGATGAGTTTCGGGCTCGTGCTTCCATGCAGGCAACTCCGCTCTCCGGCGAAACGCACGACTGACTGCGCGCGATATCGCTCTCAACATGGATGGCACCGCTATTCAGACGCGTGCAGCTCGGCTACCAACACACGCACCAGCTCCGCGGCCGGCAGCGCTCTGGCGAGGGGCGCGCCCTGTCCCGCCCACTGCGCTCCAAAGCCGGGCTCACCGGCCGCCTTCGCGGCGGCATTGAGCGCCTTGCCGGCGTCATAGGCGATTGGATATGCCGGGATTTGCTCCACCGAAACACCGGCGGCCAGGTCCGTGAAGCGATTGCGCAGGCAGCGCGCGGCGCGCCCGGAGATCGCACGGGTCATGACCGTGTGGCTGGCTGAATCACTGGCCAGCGCCCTGCGGAAACCGGCATCCGCCGCCGATTCCGGACAGGCGATGAATGCCGTGCCAAGCTGCGCCGCCGCCGCGCCCAAACGCAGAGCGGCCGCGATTCCGGCGCCATCCATGATTCCCCCGGTGGCGATCACCGGTACTCGCAGCCCTCGCACCAGCATCCGGGTCAGAGCCAGGGTTCCCAGGCAATCGTCGCCGGCCTCGGGATCGAAGATCCCGCGGTGTCCGCCGGCCTCGTACCCCTGCGCCACGATCGCGTGCACGCCGGCCTTCTGCGCCGCGAGGGCCTCGGTCAGACTGGTTGCCGATGCGAGCAGGACGATGTTTGCATTGCGCAGCGCGTTGATTCGCTCGGCAGCCGGCAATCCGAAATGGAAGCTCACGACCCGCGGCTTTTCCGCAAGCAGCGCCGCCAGCATCGCCTCATCCTCGACGAAGCTCCGGTAGATCTGTCTCAGTTCCCGCGGCGGTGTCGCCCCGTAGCGCGCGAAGTGCGGCCGCAGAAGCTCCAGCCAACCGCTCTCGAGTCGCGGATTGGCTTTCGCCGGCTGGTGGCAGAAGACGTTCACGTTCAGTGAGCGCTCGGAGCGGGCGCGAAACGCGGCAATCATCCTACGGGCTTCATCGGCGTCGACCGCACCGACCCCGATCGATCCGAGCGCCCCCGCATTGGAGACCACAGCGGCCAATTCCGGGGTGGACACGCCCGCCATCGGGGCCTGGATGATCGGCAGATCGATGGCGCACAGCTCGAGCAATGTCATGGTCAGCTCCTGGGCGCGTTTCAGGACCAGGGCCCGGCGCACGCCGATGGTCAACCTATCATAGTCACGACCCTTCCTGAGGCATGGTCTCACCCGCCCGCGCGCGCTCGGCAACGGCAAATTGGTTCAAGACTCGGCCAGGCGCACCGCCCATGATAGGGTCGCCCATTCTGACCACGAGGATCCTGCATGCGCCTGATCCCCTGCGTTCTGCTTGCATGCGGCCTGCCGCTCATCGCACACGCCGCAGACGAGCGCGCGGGGGCGTCGTACTGCGTGCCAACCAGCTCGCGGTGGGATCCATGCCAGGAACCGGCTCTGCGGTGTATCGCTACGATTACTCGGGCGATGGGCTGACCGGGAAGCAGACGGACACCGTGGATCTCGCCACGGGTGCCTACGTCGAGCAGCAGGACCTGGGTATCCTGCACTCAGCCGATGGGTTCGATTTGCGAACCCCCTGGACGCGGGACCTATCCGGTGCAAACACCCCCGAGCTGGGCGGCGATCGGGTACGCGTGGCGGTAAGTGCCGCTTACCTCAACGCGAACCTCTGGTGGCGGGGCGATCGGGCCGGCGCGCGGATCGAATACATCGGCCGCGAGACCCTTGACGGGACCCCCGCGGATCATCTGCTGGTACGCCCCCATGGCGGGGCGCGCCTCGACGCCTGGTTCGATGCACGCACTCATCTGCTCCTACAGGTCGCCGAGCCGAACCTGTTTTTCCACACCCGCACGGTGTTCTCCGACTACCGTTCTGTTGCCGGCGCGATGCGCGCGCATGCCATCCTCGAGGATAACGGCACCGGCAAGGCGGGATACGAACACCTGACGCTGCGCAGCGTGCGTCTCGGGCCACCGCACCCGCTGGCGGCCTATGCACTTCCCCGCACTCCTCTTTCGGGCGTCACGCTCGCTGACGGGGCAACGAGCATTTCGGTACCGTTTCGCCTCCTCAACGATCACATCTATGTCGCAGGGCGGGTGAACGGCAGAGGTCCCTACACCTTCATCGTGGATACCGGCGGCCATACACTGCTGTCACCGAAAGTGATCGCCGAAACCGGGCTCCACGCCACCGGTAACGCCCCGGAATCCGGAGCCGGTGAAAAGCAGTCATCGACCGGCTTTGTCCCCGTAAGCATGATCTCGATCGGCGGGGTCGCACTGCACGATCAGGTTGCCTTCGCCACGTCGATCTACAGCCCTGACATCGAGGGCATTCCCGTCGATGGCATGGTGGGATTCGAGCTATTCCGCCGGCTCGTCGTGCAGATCGACTATGGACGCAAGGTGCTCACGTTCACACAGCCCGGACATGCCTCATTCGCCAACGCCGGTGTCGCGGTACCGTTCGTCTTCTACACTCATCTCCCTTTCGTTCATGGACGCATCGATGAGATACCCGCCACCTTCGACATCGATACCGGCTCGCGGTCGGAGCTCGATGTAACATCCCCCGCGGTAAGCCGTAATCGCCTGCGCGAGCGGTATCCGCGCGGCGTACGGGTCGTTACCGGGTGGGGTGTCGGGGGCCCAGCGGAATCCTACGTCGTTCGACTGCGTTCGATCGCCCTTGGCAACCTGACGGTGAATGCGCCGGTCGCCGACCTATCCGATTCCGCTCACGGGTCGTTCAGCGACACCAATTATGACGGCAACATCGGCTCGGGATTTCTCAAGGGGTTTGTCGTTACGTTCGATTACGGCCATCAGACGATGTATCTGCGCCGCATCGTCCCGCCGCCGTCGGACTTCGGTGACTTCGACCGCTCGGGGGTCTGGATCAACGCAGCCAAGGGCGGCTACCTCGTGACTTCGGTCGCAGCCGGTAGCCCGGCCGCGCAGGTGGGACTGCGCAACGGCGATGTCATCCTCGAGCTCGACGGGCGGCCAGCGAGAGCGGCGGCTCTATCGAGCGTGCGCCGACTGCTGCGAACGAAGCCCGCGGGCACCCACGTGCCGATGCTCGTACAGGGGCATGGGCATACCCGCCGGGTCGTCCTCACGCTGCGCGACCAGATCTGACGCCTCCAAATCAATAGGTCGGATCGGAGGCCGTAAACGGCGCGCAGCAGGGCTTGCCGACGGCATGCAGCTCCATGATCTCCGCGCGCGTGCCGTCGGGATCGTAGAGATTGAGCTGCCACTTCGCATCACGGCCGATCTTGGGCACATTGTTGTCCTGACCCTCGAGCCGGCCGCCGTTCCACAGCAGCGTGTAGGCCGCCTCGATGTTGCGCACGCCCAGCGAGAAGTGATCGAGCACGCCCACATCGGACTTTTTCATGCCGGGCGGAATGCCGCGGCCGTGTGGTGGAGCGACCTGCATGTATTCCAGCCAGTCGGTCCCGTCGGGGACCTGCTGCGAGACCCAATCGGCCCTGCTATCGGTCATGCCGCCATGCCAGTACGGCCTGAAACCGAGCACTCCGCGATAGAAGGTGTCTTCGAGCGCGCGATCGTGAATGATGAAGCCGACATGGATGATGTGCCGTGAGAGCGGATTGACGGCAATCGCCGTCGGCTGCGCGGGCGGTTCGACGAATTGGATGGTGTTACCTTCCGGATCCTTGACGTCGAACCAGCGGCTGCCGTCGCTGGCCTGTCGCAGCCGAGAAACTGCGGAGACGTGCCTGTAGATCAGATACCGCCGCAACCCAGTCGCATCCGTCGTGGCAAACGCGACATGATCGAGCCGGCTATCCGATTTCCATCCATGCGGCAGCGGCAGCACCTCGACAAACTGAGTCGGCGCGAAGTAGTAACGCTGTCCCGACGCCTGTTCGAGGTCCACGCCCTTTGTCGCACCCAGATCATGGACATAAAATCGCTCACTCGCAGCCAGATCTGACGCGTAGAGCGCAATGTGCGACACACCGGTGATCGGTGGCCGCCGAGGTGGCGCCGCGTACACGTTGGTCACTACACCGGCCAATAGAGCAATCATCCAAGGCGTGCGTCTCATGGCGCGTTCCCCGGCAATTCCTGATAAGTGATGAAGGCGAAACGTTTCGCGCTACCCCACGGCTGCATCGAGAAGCTGCCGCGGTCCCCCTGCAACTGCACCACACTCTGGATGAGACCGTCATCGAATCGCATCACGCGCAGAGCCGCAGGCCCCATGCGGCCGCCGTGCGCGGAGGGCTGGCTGAGAAATGCCAGTGTGCTGCCGTCGGGAGAGATGTGCGGGGAGGAATTGAGACAGTCGTCGTCGGTCATCTGCTCGGCTTCCGTACCGTCGATCCGCATACGCCAGATCTGGGTCGTGCCCGCGCGCGCCGAATCGAAATAGAGGTATTGGCCGTCAGGACTATAGACCGGACCGTCGTTGACCGTGTCGTGGGTGAGTCGTGTTTCGGCACCACCGGCGGCGGGAACGGTGAAGATATCCGCTTGCGACGCGGCGCCGCGCGTAAATGCAATCGTCCTTCCGTCGGGCGACCAGCCGTGAAAGAAGCTCGCCACCGTGCCTCGGGTCAACTGGCGGGGAGGTCCCCCGCTCCCGGTCGCGAGCAGATAGACCTGGTGCGCGCTGCCCGCGGTCGCGGCACAGCTCACTGCCAGCAGCCGGCCATCGGGTGACAAGCCAAAATTGCCGGAGCAGCCGACCAGGCCACCCACATCGATGGGTTGCGCTGGGCCGCCGCCATCCGGATTGAGATAGGGGATCCTCTCGATGCGCCCGTCCTCGTATACGAGGATGCTCTTGCCGTCCGCTGCCCAGTCCGCGGACTGCATGTACGCGGGCACCGAGCGGATCACCACGGCACGGCGGTATTGGTTGGTGAATTCGATCGTCTGCAGCGTGCTGTAGAGCACGCGCGTGGCGGCCGCCGGCACCGATCGCAATCGCTCGAGACTCACATGAGAGAACTCGACGACATCGGTCGTCTGCGCGTCGTGCGAGAGCGCTCCCAGCCCCACATAGAAGGGAGGCCGCAGGTGCACTCGAATGGCGGCGCCGACCTGGTGCAGCGGCTCCCCGGCCTGGGATACGTACAGGGTGAATGTGTCGCCGCGCTTAACCAGGCGCAACGTCCGCGGCGCATCGATGGTCAGCTCGATGTCCGGCGTGTTTGCGCCCCGCTCGCGCCGGTACTGCAGCGCCGTCAGCCCGACCCCGTGTAGCGCCGCGTCCACATATGCCGAGCCTGGATCGAGCGACTGACGAAACATCAGCACTCCCTTGCGATGCGGGTTGGGATCGTGCCCGTAGCGATGCGGCGGAAAGGAGATCTGCGCCGTCAGCGCCAGATCGCCCGCGGTGCGCGTCCATAGATAGTTGAAATGGTCGACGTGGTACCAGGTATTGGCGCCGGCGGAGGCAATGGCATAGACGTGACGGCGCGCATCGTAGTGCGCTGCGCCGGCCGCAGCCACGTTACCGATATTCGACTCTGCCTGGAAGAGACCGAGCGCCGCCGCCTGGCCGCCCGCCGCCATCGCCACCTGCGCCGACGCGGCTGCGACGGCGAGAGTCAGCAGCGCGAGCCACCTGCGCCAGGAGATGAAGCGGTGGTCGAGAAACATGGTAGCGCTCCCATCGGGACGCGCTAGGTTAATCCCGCGGCGGGCCTATTCGCAATGGCCGCAGGTTACCCGCCGCGTGATTCCGGTGTACCCTGGGCGGATATCCGATGGGGGGACCGCCATGTCGCTGCGCAGAGTTCTGTTCGCCCTGGGTGCTTCGTTGCTCGCATTTGCGGCCAGCGCGGCCGATCAGCCCGCGCCACCCACCACGAGTTACCTGCTCAAGGCCGATCGCGTGTTCGATGCGCGCAGTGAACAGACGCATTCCGGCTGGGTGGTATTGGTGCAGGGTGACAGGATCGCCGCGGTCGGTCCCGCCAGCCAGGTCAATGCGCCCGCCGGTGCGCAGGCGATAGACATGCCGGGCACCACGCTGTTGCCGGGCCTGATCGATGCGCATTCGCACATCTTCCTGCACCCCTACAACGAGACCCTGTGGGATAACCAGGTGCTGAACGAGACACTGCCGTATCGCACCATCGAGGCAGTCACCCACGTGCGTGCCACGCTCATGGCCGGCTTCACCGCATTGCGCGACCTCGGTACGGAGGGCGCAGGTTATGCCGACGTGGATGTTCAGCGCGCAATCAACGACGGCCTGATCCCCGGCCCGCATATGTTCGTCGCCACCCGCGCCACTGTCGCCTTGGACTGCTATGGCCCCGGCCCGATGGGCTTTCGCACGGACATGGCTCTGCCGCAGGGTGGGATCCCGGTCGCGGGAGTGCCCGCAATGATCGCGGCGGTGCGCGATCAGGCGGGTCACGGCGCCGACTGGATCAAGATCTACGCCGACTACCACTGCGGTAAGAGCCACGGTTCGGTGCCGACCTTCACCCAGGAGGAATTGAACGCCGGCGTGGAGGCAGCTCATTCGCTGGGGCTTCCGGTGTCGGTGCACTCGACGACGGCCGAAGGCATGCGCCGCTCCATCCTCGCGGGCGTGAACACCATCGAGCACGGGTTCTACGGCACACGTGAAGTGTTCGAGATGATGGCCAAGCGCCATGTTGCCTATCTGCCGACCCTGGAAGCGGTGGTCGCATACGCGGAATACTTCCAGCATTGGAAGCCGGGCGATCCGCCGACCGATGAGATGCGCGCGTCGCAGAAGGCGTTCAAGCTCGCCATGCAGGCCGGTGTCACCATCGGCTGCGGGAGCGATGTCGGCGTGTTCACGCACGGCACCAACTACAAGGAGATCGAATGGATGGTGCGCGACGGCATGTCGGCCCCACGCGCGCTCCTTGCCGCCACCGCGGTGGACGCCAGGATCCTTCGCCAGCAGGATAACTTCGGCCAACTGCGCCAGGGCCTGGACGCCGACATCATCGCGGTGCGGGGTGATCCCACCCAGGACATCAGCGCCATCGAGCACGTGCAGTTCGTGATGAAGGGCGGGATCATCTACCGCAGCCACTGACCTCGGTGATCGAACTCGCCAGAACCAATCTCTGGGGTCGAGCCTGCTGCTGCTGTCGATAGGCGCGCGCGCCGTTCGTATTGGGAGTGAAATGCCGGCAATTCCGTCGGCGGCAGTAGAAACGGAGCACCCCCATGAAACAGTACCTTCTCACCGTCTATCAGCCGAGCGGGCCCATTCCCCCGGCCGAGGTCCTCGAAGGCATCATGCGTGATGTGGGCGCAGTGCGTCGGGAAATGCAGGCGGCCGATGCCTGGGTCTTCAGCGGCGGGCTGCACCCACCTAGCACGGCTACCGTGGTGCGCCTCAAGGACAGAGAAGTGCTGACCACCGACGGCCCCTACATCGAGGGCAAGGAATGCGTCGGCGGGTTCACCATCATTCGCGCGGCGGACCTGGATTCCGCGCTGCAGTGGGGTCGGAAGCTCGCTCGCGCGACCACGCTGCCGATCGAGGTGCGGCCGTTCCACGAGCACTGCGCGGACTGAGAATGCCCGACCTGCCGGTAGCGGCGATCGAGCGGATCTTCCGCGAGGAGCATGGCCGCGCCGTGGCGGTGCTGATTCGCGCCTACGGCGACATCGATATGGCCGAGGAAGCAGTCCAGGACGCGTTCATGGAAGCGGTGCAACGCTGGCCAGTCACCGGGCTGCCGCCAAGCCCGGCGGGGTGGATCATCACGACCGCGCGCAACCGTGCGATCGATCGCCTCCGCCGCGAGTCGAGCCGCGATCATCGGCACCAGCAGGCCGCGGACATGCTGACAGCCGATGAGCCTGAGGAGGAATCGGCGGTGAACGACGACCGACTGCGACTCATCTTCACTTGCTGCCACCCCGCGCTCGCGACGGCCGCGCAAGTCGCCCTCACCCTGCGCCTTCTCGGCGGCCTCACCACCACCGAAGTGGCGCGCGCGTTCCTGGTCCCGGAAGCGACCATGGCGCAGCGGTTGGTGCGTGCGAAGGGCAAGATCCGCGATGCCGGCATTCCCTACCGGGTTCCGGAGGCGGTGGAGCTGCCGGATCGCCTGCGCGCTGTGTTGACAGTGGTCTATCTCATTTTCAACGAAGGCTACACGGCCAGCTCCGGCGACCGGGTCGTGCGCGAGGACCTGTGCGCCGAGGCCATCCGGCTCGGTCGACTGTTGCGTGAGCTGCTACCGCGGGAGCCCGAGGTGATGGGGCTGCTCGCGCTCATGCTCCTCATCGACTCGCGACGCGCGGCCCGTCTCGCAGCGGACGGTCAGTTGGTCCTTCTGGCCGACCAGGACCGAGCCCGTTGGGATCGAAATCTCATCGCCGAGGGACAGGCTCTGGTCCGTCTCTGCATTGCCGGCAACCGGCCGGGCCCCTACCAGATTCAGGCAGCCATCAATGCCGTCCACAGTGACGCAACGAGCGTCGGCACGACGGACTGGATGCAGATCCTGCAGTTGTACGATCAACTCATGGCGCTCGCGCCAAACCCGGTGAGCGCGCTCAATCGCGCGGTGGCGGTCGCCGAGGTGCACGGACCCCAAGAGGCGCTCGCTGCAGTGGACCGTCTCGAGCTCGGCGATTACTACCTCTTTCATGCCGTCCGGGCCGACCTGTTGCGCCGCCTCGGGCGCAAAACGGAAGCCGGGCGAGCCTACGAGGCTGCGATCGCTCGCAGCGATAACACCGCCGAGAAGAGCTTCCTGCAGCGCCGCCGCCAGGCACTGGATGACTCGTAGCTGAGTCTGCCGCACAATTGACGCGTCGTCATCGGAGGTCTGCGTCATGCCTGCGGAAGATTCCGCGCACCGCCGGGTCGCACTCGTAACGGGCGCGGCCTCCGGCATCGGCCGGGCGGTCGCGATGGCCCTCGCGAAAGATCGGTGGACGGTCATCCTGGCCGGACGTCGCCACGCGCCCCTGGAGGAAGCAGCACGGGAGGCCGGGTCGCGCTGCATTCCGATGCCCTGCGACGTGTCGAGCGAGCCCTCGGTGAACGCCCTGTTCACTCGCATCGCTACCGAGGTTGGCCGCCTGGATCTCCTCTTCAACAACGCCGGCGTTGCCTCACCGCCGGCACCGCTGGAGGACACTTCGCTCGATTCGTGGCGGTCGGTGATCGATACCAACCTCACCGGAGCATTTCTCTGCACTCGGGCGGCTTTCCGGCTGATGAAGCAGCAGAGTCCGTCCGGCGGACGCATCATCAACAACGGCTCGATCTCCGCGACCGCGCCACGGCCCTGGATGATCGCCTACACCGCATCGAAGCACGCGGTCACCGGCCTCACGAGGGCCACATCACTCGAAGGACGACGCCACGACATTGCCTGCGGGCAGATCGACATCGGCAACACCGCCACCGAGCTGACCTCGTCAATGAGCCGCGGCACCCTGCAGGCGGACGGCAGCGTGCAACCCGAGCCCAAGTTCGACGTCTGGCACGTGGCGGAGGCCGTCCTTTTCATGGCAGGCCTGCCACTCGACGCCAACGTGTTATTCATGACGGTGATGGCCACGAAGATGCCCTATGTCGGGCGAGGTTGACCCCTAACCCAGCCACTGATCGAAGAGCTTACGTCCCCAGTAGAGGCCAACGCCGCTGCCGATGGCGCTGAGCACGACCGCCGTCCCGAGCCCGACGTGCTGGCCGATCGCCCAGCCGAGCGAGCCGGCGAGAAAAGTACCGAGGGTGGCGAAGATTCCGCGCATGAGAAGCGCTGATTACGCCCTCCGGAGCGCGCGCGCCAGGAACTCCGCCGCAGAATGCGGCAACGCAGGCACGCCTCAAAGCTGACGCACCCTTGCGGGCACGCCCAGCGCACACTCGAGTGCGGCACGATCCCAACGACCGGCATCTGCTGCCGCAGCGTAGGTGCTCGACAGGAATTCCAGCAGCAGCGCATCCGGATCCGCGGCTGCGCGCACCGCCTCATACGGCAGGATGAATTCGCCCAGGCTCTCCTCGAAATGCGCCTGCGCCGGCACTCGCGCCCCGCGCATGCCCTTCGGCTCCGGGTAGGCGTAGGAATAGAACGCGGCTCGCGGGAAGACATCGTTGCCGGGCCAGAAGCCTGCGCTGCTGACTTCGTGCGAGTACGCCTCGTGTGCCACGCTGTCGGGCAGGCTCGGCACACCGCCCGGGTGGCGCGGCGCCGGACGCCCCGAAAAGCGCGTGACCGCCAGATCGAAGCTGCCCCAGAAGAAATGCACCGGACTCGCCTTGCCGAGAAAGCCGCTGCGGAAGAGCTTGAAGAGGCGATCGGTCTGGACGAGCGCGCGCCAGAACGCATGTGCCGCGCCGGCGTCATAGGACGCATGGCTATGATCTCGCGGGAACGCGACGGGGTTCGCGATCTCGTTCGGCATCTCGCCGATGCGCACAGCGATTCCCATATCATCCAAGAGCTCGACGACCCGTCGATAGAAGTCGCTGACCGTCTGCGGCTCGAGCGCGATCGTGCGCTCGCTGCCCCAGCTCGCTCGCGCCAGGAGCCGGTGCCCGATGAAATCAAACTCCATCTCGAAGATCCCGGCCCGGGATGGAATCGGAGAGGTGCCGAGTCCGCGGGCGGTCACGTACAGCGGCACCTGCCAGCTGTGGTTGACCCAGGGCGTGAGCGCCAGCCTGACCTTGCCCACGATCTGCGTCCACAGGTGCAGGGTCGCGGCGGTGTCACGCCAGGCGGGGTATGGCAGAGGGGGCCACGCGAGATCGAGGTCATTCATACGACCACTCCCGGAATTATGTCGTACGCAGCAGGCAGTTCATCGGTCCGTCGCGGATTGTGCACGGTTGGTGCCCGAAGAACACGCCGAACGTGACGTGGATCGCACTAGCTCACTGCGACGTGACTCAAGTCCGCCCCTTGATTCGTCGATAAACCGATGATTGCGACTGTCGTCCTGGGCCACAGGAAAGGCGGCGCGGGGTTCTTGTGAACATGTCCTCGAGCAATGGGCTGCAGACAATCGAATCGGTGCTGATCGTCGATGACAGCGGCGTGCAGCGCGGTATCGGCTGCGCGCTTTGCCGCGAGCTGCGTATTCCCAAGGTGCACGAAGCCGGCAACGGCCTCGAGGCGCTGGCATTGCTCGATACGCTGCCGGCCCCACCCTCGCTCCTCATCGTCGACCTCGAGATGCCCGCCATGGACGGTCCCGAGCTCCTGTCCGCGCTCGGCGGTCGCGGCATGCGCTCGCCGATCATCCTCGCCTCCTCGCGCGAGCGTGCCCTCATGAACTCCGTGCAGGAGCTGGGCACCGCGCTCGGGCTGCGCATCCTCGGCGCGCTGCAGAAGCCGCTCACGCTTGCGACTCTGGGCGCTCTGCTGCAGAACAAGCTCCATGCCGCCGTCGAGAAGCAGGGACCGGCGCAGCTTCAGAGCGTCGATCCCGAAGACGTGCGCGCCGCCCTCGCTCGCGGCGAGATCACCGTCCACTATCATCCGCAGGTCGAGATCGACACCGGACGGATTCGCGGCGTCGAGGCACTGGCTCGCTGGCACGATGCGAAACAGGGCTGGATCGCGCCCGATGTCTTCATCCCGGTGGCGGAACAGCACGGCCTCATCCGCGAACTGACACTGCACGTCATGGATGCGGCCATGCGCCAGACGGCGCTCTGGACCCAACATGGACTCGATCTTTCCATCGCCATCAACCTCTCGCCCATCCTGCTCGAGCGCGGTGAGCTCGTACAGGAGATCTCCGAGCTGCAGCAGCGGCACGGACTACGGGCGGAGCAAATTGTGCTCGAGGTGACCGAGGGCTCGCTGATGCGCGATCTCGCGATCGCCCTCGGCGTGTTGACGCGCCTGCGCCTGCGGGGCTTTCGTCTGTCGCTCGACGATTACGGCACCGGCTTCTCCTCCATGCAGCAGCTCGCGCGCATCCCCTTCACGGAGCTCAAGATCGACCGCACCTTCGTGCACGGCGCTCACGAGCGTGACAGTCTGCAGGTCATTCTGCGCTCTGCTCTGGAAATGGCGAGTCAACTCGGCATCGAGACCGTGGCCGAAGGGGTCGAGTCCCTGCAGGACTGGCGGCTGCTGCGCCAGTACGGCTGCAAACTCGCGCAAGGCTGGCTGCTCGCCAAAGCGATGCCCGGTGGCGAGCTCGAGGGCTGGCTGCCAACTCTGCAACGCCGGCGCCCGGAGTTGCAGGCGGCCTGATCGCGCGCCGATCGCGACGGCGCAGGCGTGCCCGGCGGCGCGTGCTACCCTGCGCCCGTGCACTCTCCCCTGCCATTCAACGTAAGACTATTGTTGGCCGCCCGCGCCGCGCGCAGCATCGGGCAGGGAGCTACGATAGCCAGCTTCAGCCTGTACCTGCAGGCGCTCGGCTTCGGCGGTGCGGCCATCGGCGTGGTGTTGATGGCCGGCCTGCTCTTCGGTGCGCTGCTGACCTTGATCGTCGGTCCGCTGAGCGATCGCACGAGTCGGCGCGCGTTACTGCTCGGCTACGAGGTCGCCGCCGGACTCGCGGCGCTCGCGGCGATGCTCGCACCCAATCTGGTAGTGTTGATTGCGGCGGCCACCGTCGCTGGCTTCGGGCGCGGCGCGAACGGCGCCGCCGGACCCTTCTCGCCCGTGGAGCAGGCGTGGCTCGCGCGGGAAGTGGCCGGCGAAGCGCGTAGCCGCGCGTTCGCCATCAACGCCACGCTGGCGTTCATGGGCATGGCCGCGGGCGCGGCTTTGGTCGCCGTGCCAGCGGCGCTGGGCGCCGGATTTCATGATCTCGCGACCTACCGCGCGCTTTTCGCACTGCCTCTCGCCGGCTCGGTAGTCGCGCTGATTCTTATCGCTCAGACGCGTGTCATCGACGCTGCACCGCCGCCCGCGCCCTCACCCCCAACGCCGAACGAGATGCAAATCACCCGCGCGGAGAACCGTCTCCTTCGCCGACTCGCGGCGGTGAGTGCACTCAACGGGCTCGCGATCGGCATCGTGAGCCCCCGCTGCGGCCCGTGATGTGTTAGTATTGGAAGCGATGGGAAAGGTGACACGAAGTTACCGTCTCCGCGCATACCCCAACGGCGCGCAGCGAAGAATGATCGACCGCTGGTGTGGTGCGGTCCGGTGGCTTTGGAACACTTCCCTCGGCATCCGCTCTGAAGCCTACCGGGAATGCCATCTCTCTCTGACCGGTGTTGGTATCTCACGCTGGTTGACACAGTGGAAGCGGACGCCGGGTCACACATGGTTGGCAGACGTTCCCTCCACCTGTCTCACTCAGTGCCTGCGGGATCAGGATCGGGCGTTTGCAAATTTCTTCGCCCACCGGGCGCGGTACCCTAAGTTCAAGCGCAGGGGCACGGCCGGAGGTCTCAGGTTCCAGGGTGTGGGCACGGCCTGGTCGCGCGGGCTCTTGAGCCTGCCCAAGCTCGGGAAGCTGAAGGTCGCCGAAACGCTGCCGAGGATTGAAAGACCAGACACGGTCGCCCTTTTGAAGGATGCCACTGGACGGTACTTCGTCAGTTTCTCGAGCGAGATCGAGGCCTCCTCGCTCTCACTGCCGATCGTGAATCGCTCGGTGGGGGTGGATCTGGGACTCACCCACCTTGCTACGCTCTCGACCGGGGAGAAGATCGCAAATCCCAAGCGCCTGAAGGCTCATTTACGCTATCTACGCCAGCAGCAGCGCTGCCTGGCGAGACGCAAGGAAGGCAGCAAGCGCCGCGAGAGGCAGCGCCTGAGGGTAGCGCGGAACCACGCGAAGATACGCCAGGAGCGCCACGCAGCCCTTCATGGGCTCACGACCCGCCTGGTGCGCGAATTCGATTTGATAAGCATCGAACACCTGAACGTAAAGGCACTGGCGCGTGGGCTGTATGCCCAGGCGATCCACGATGCCGCGTTCGGCGAGATCCGCCGCCAGCTCCTTTAC
>JBOIAB010000342.1:0-3269 GCA_050738635.1 Steroidobacteraceae bacterium | reverse complement strand
CCTGCAGTGTGAGCAGGTCTTGCTCGAAGGGAACCAGGTAGAGACTTCAAGGATGGCCCGACCCGCCGCATCGCCCTTGTAAAGGAGCTGGCGGCGGATCTCGCCGAACGCGGCATCGTGGATCGCCCGGGCATGCAGCCCGCGCGCCAGTGCCTTCACGTTCAGGTGCTCAATGGATATCAAATCGAATTCGCGCACCAGGCGGATCGTGAGCCCGTGAAGGGCTGCTTGGCGCTCCTGGCGGATCTTCGCTTGGATCCTCGCGACCCTCAGGCGCTGCTTCTCACGGCGCTTGCTGCCCTTCTTGCGTCTCGCCAGGCAGCGCTGCTGCTGGCGCAGGTAGCGCAAATGCACCTTCAAGCGCCTTGGATTTTCAATTTTCTCCCCCGTGGAGAGCGTGGCGAGGTGGGTGAGTCCCAGATCCACTCCCACCGAGCGATTCACGATCGGCAGCGAGAGCGAGGAGGCCTCGATCTCGCTCGAGAAGCTGACGAAGTACCGTCCAGTGGCATCCTTCAAAAGGGTGACCGTGTCCGGTCTTTCGATCCCCGGCAGTGCTTCGGCGAGCTTCAGATTCCCGAGCTTGGGCAGGCTCAAGAGCCCGCGCGACCAGGCCGTGCCCACATCCTGGAACCTGAGACTTCCGCCCGCGCACTTGCGCTTGAACCTAGGGTACCGCGCCCGGTGGGCGAAGAAATTTGCGAACGCCCGATCCTGATCCCGCAGACACTGAGTGAGACAGGTGGAGGGAACGTCTGCCAACCACGTGTGACCCGGCGTCCGCTTCCACTGTGTCGCCACACCAGCGGTCGATCATCCTTCGCTGCGCGCCGTTGGGGGTTGCGCGCAGACGGTAACTTCGTGTCACCTTTCCCACCGCTTCCCATACTAACACATCACGGGCCGCGGCGTGGATTGGATCTGCCGCCGGCCGCCCGGCGCGCAGCGCCTCGGATTGAGCGCGCGCGCCAATGGCTTTAACCGGCGGGGTCGCTCACGTCCTTGTTCGCTCCGATGTGCTCTACAACGAGGCCAGCGAAGGCGGGCATGGGCCCGGGGCGACTCATGCGCAGGAGGCCGAGTACTGGGCTCTCTCCTATGCCTTCCTGCCAGGAAGTTGGGACTCCGGGACTGACGCCGAGCATCAGGCACAGGGTGTGCCTCGCCGCCAAAGGTGGCGGGGCTGGGCGCGCCGCTTGCTTGGGGTCCCCACCTACGGGTCACGTCTGACAGGAGGCGCCATGGCTGCTCGTCTTTTCCTGGGTGCCGCGGCTGCCGGCGCCATTTCGATGTACCTTCTCGATCCCGACCACGGCCGGCGGCGGCGCGCCGTGATGCGCGACCGCGTGGCGAGCGGCATGAGCCGGCTCGACGATGCGACCAGCGTTGCTTCGCGTGACCTGCGCAACCGCGCGCGCGGTGTCGCCCACGAGTTCCGCGCGTACTTCACGCGCGAAGAGGTATCGGATGAGATTCTGTGCGAGCGCGTGCGGGCGCGCCTCGGCGGGGCCG
Organism: Steroidobacteraceae bacterium; assembly: GCA_050738635.1. Classification (GTDB taxonomy): domain Bacteria; phylum Pseudomonadota; class Gammaproteobacteria; order Steroidobacterales; family Steroidobacteraceae; genus 13-2-20CM-66-19. The sequence goes on along the minus strand of JBOIAB010000342.1, from coordinate 1,757 downwards.
TCTCGCATCCCGGCGCGATCGAAGTTGCGGCATTCTCGGGCAGGGTGACCCTCAGCGGAGCCGTGCTCGAGCGCGAGTACGTGCGCCTGCTGCGGGCGGTCTGGGCGGTCCGCGGGGTTGCCGATGTCGAAGATCGGCTGGCCGTATATGAAAGCGCGGCCGGGATCTCGGCGTTGCAGAGCAGCGGCCGGCCTCGGGAGCCACGCTTCGGTCCCTGGCAGGAGAATTGGCCGCCGGGCGTGCGGGTGGTCATGGGGGCGGTGGGCGGCGCGCTCATCATCAATGCGCTCGCCGGCAGGCGTAGCGCCCTCGGTTTTCTCGGCGGACTCGGCGGCGCGGCGCTCGTCGCCCGCAGCAGCACCAACATGCCGATCGATCGACTGGTCGGCGTGCGCCGGCCCGCGATCGAGCTGCAGAGGTGCATCGAGGTTGCGGCTCCCGTCGAGCAGGTGTTCGAGACGTTCTCGCAACTCGAGCGCTTCCCCGAGTTCATGAAGCACGTGCGCGAAGTCCACGTGCGCGGCGATGGCACTTCGCAATGGGTGGTGGAGGGTCCGGCGGGCGGCACGATCTCCTGGGAGGCGGTCACGACACGCCTCGAGCCCAACAGGCTCATCGCTTGGCGAACACTCCCCGGGTCGGCGGTGGAGCACGCGGGTCTGTTGCGCTTCGAGCCGACCGAAGCTGGAACCCGCGTCTTCGTCACGATGAGCTACACGCCGCCGGCGGGCGCGCTCGGTCATGCGGTGGCGCGGCTCTTCGGCACCGATCCGAAGTCGGAGCTCAAGGACGATCTGCTGCGGATGAAGGTCTTTCTGGAGACCGGGCGTCGCGCCCACGATGCCGCCGCCGCGGCGCGGCATTGAGCCCCAATCCCTTAATCGTCAAATAGCGCCACGATGACCGGTGTCAGAGCCCCTTGCAGCGCATGAACAGTGACAGCCGTCACGATCCGGCAGGGGGTGCGTGGACTGCTCCGCCGCTACAATTGCGGGACACAGGAACAGCAGAAAAGAACAAGGCCGTGCCCATTCTGTTCAATCGCCGCGAGTCAGTTGCCACCACCGAGGACGCGGCAGAGCGGCGCCGCGGACCTGACAGGCGCACTCGTGTCGCTCGCGCCCTGCTGCATGGCAGCTTCAGGCCGCGACGGCTCGGGCCACGACGGACCGGTGAGGATAGGATCGGCGCCATCGACTGGTATCACCCCTGGTGGCTGGCGATCGCCACGCTCATTCTCACGCTCTGTGCCAGCGATGCGATCCTGACCGTAGTGCTCATCAACCGCGGTGCATACGAGCTCAACCCGGTGCTCGCGCCGCTGCTCCACGGCTCGGATGCGCTCTTTGTGACCGTGAAGGTCGGGCTGACGGGCATCAGCGTCGTGCTGCTCACGCTGCTCTCGCGTCTCAAGGCCTTCGGCCGCCTGCCCATCGCGCTGGTCCTCTATGGGGTGCTCATCGGCTACGGGGTGCTGATCGGCTACGAGCTATACCTGCTCAGCAGGCTATAAGAAGTTAATTCCTTTTAATTCAACGACTGGCACGCGCTTTACAATATCCTCGCGCGTGCATTTCCGCTAAACTAGCGCTTCGCTGTCTGCGCTCCCCCATGCTCGAACCTACACCTCTCTTCGGCGGCAATTCCGCGTTTCTCGATGCCCTCTACGAGCAGTACCTGCGCGATCCCGCGAGCGTAGAGGAAAGCTGGCGAGGCTACTTCGAGGGCCTGCCGGGGCCGAAGGGCGCGGAGCGCCC
>JBOIAB010000341.1:0-26569 GCA_050738635.1 Steroidobacteraceae bacterium | reverse complement strand
GGGTACGGAACGTCGGCTGCGAGCCGCGGGCGCGCTGCCCCTCGGCTTTCTCCCCGGTCCCGGCCGGCTGATACGCGGGCACCAGCTGCTGCCTGCCGTTGCCGATGAGATCGGCACGGCCCATGCGCCGCAGCGCCTCGCGCAGCAGCGGCCAATTGTTGGGATCGTGGTAACGCAGGAAGGCCTTGTGGAGGCGCCGCACTTTCAGCCCCTTCGGCACCCGTACCTCGCCGCCGGCGCGGCTCAAGCGCTTCAGCGGATTCTTCCCCGAGTGATACATGGCCGTCGCCGTCGCCATGGGCGATGGCAGAAAAGCCTGCACCTGGTCCGCGCGAAAGCCGTTCTTCTTCAGCCACAGCGCCAGCTCGAGCATGTCCTCGTCGCTCGTGCCCGGATGCGCCGCGATGAAGTACGGGATCAGGTACTGCTCCTTGCCGGCCTCGCGCGAGTAGCGCTCGAAGAGCGCCTTGAAGCGGTCGTAGGCGCCGATCCCCGGCTTCATCATCATCGACAGCGGGCCCTCGGCGATCGCCTCCGGGGCGATCTTGAGGTAACCGCCGGTGTGATGTTGGGCCAGCTCCTTCACGTAGTCCGGCGACTCGACCGCCAGGTCGTAGCGCACGCCGGAGGCAATGAGCACCTTGCGGATGCCGGGCAGCTCGCGCACCTTGCGGTACAGATCGATCAGCGGCGCGTGATCGGTGTCGAGGTTGGGACAGATCCCGGGATAAACGCAGGATGGCCGGCGGCAGGCGCTCTCGATCTCGCGGCTGCGGCAGGCGAGCCGGTACATGTTGGCCGTGGGGCCGCCGAGGTCGGAGATGACGCCGGTGAAGCCCGGCACCTCGTCACGGATCGTCTCCACCTCGCGGATGACGGAGCGCTGCGAGCGGCTCTGGATGATGCGTCCCTCGTGCTCGGTGATCGAGCAGAAGGTGCAGCCGCCGAAGCAGCCGCGCTGGATCGCGACCGAGAAACGGATCATCTTGTAGGCGGGGATGTTGGCATCGCCGTAAGTCGGATGCGGCCGGCGCTGGTAGGGACGCTCATAGACCCAGTCCATCTCAGCCGTAGTCAGCGGGATGGGGGGCGGGTTCAGCCACACCTCGGTGTCGCCGTGACGCTGTACCAGCGCACGGGCATTCCCGGGATTTGCCTCCAGATGCAGGATGCGGTTGGCATGCGCATACAGCACCGGGTCGCAGGCGACTTGATCATAGGAAGGCATGCGGATGACGCTGCGCCCGCGATCGGCGTTCTTGACTCGCCGCACGAAGCGCACAACTTTTTCGGGGCCATGAGCGACAGCGTCCGACTCCGCACGGCCGGAGGCATCCTGAGTGACCGGCGTCGGGCGGCCCGGGCTCACGGCCCGCTCGGACTCCATGGCGTAGGGATCGGGTTGTGGCGTGATCGGCCCCGGCACATCCAGATGCGTCGAGTCGATCTCGATCCAACCCTCGGGGACCGATTTGCGCGCAAACGCCGTACCGCGCACGGCCGTGATGTCACGGATCGATTCACCGGCCGCGAGGCGATGCGCGATCTCGCAGATCTGCCGCTCGCCGTTGCCGTAGATCAGAAGGTCGGCCTTCGCATCGAGCAGGATGGAGCGACGCACTTTTTCCGACCAATAGTCGAAATGTGCGATGCGCCGCAAAGACGCCTCGATGCCGCCGACCACGACCGGCACATCCTTGAACGCCTCCCGTGCACGCTGCGCATAGACGATCACCGAACGGTCAGGTCGCTTGCCGCCGACGCCTCCAGGCGTGTAGGCGTCATCGCTGCGCAGCCGGCGATCGGCCGTGTAGCGGTTGACCATGGAGTCCATGTTGCCGGCGGTGATGCCGAAGAAGAGGTTGGGGCGCCCCAACGCCGCAAACGCCTGCGCGCTCTGCCAATCGGGCTGTGCGATCATTCCGACCCGGAAGCCCTGCGCTTCGAGTACTCGCCCGACGATGGCCATGCCGAAGCTCGGATGGTCGACGTAGGCATCGCCGGTGACGATGATGATGTCGCAGCTGTCCCAGCCGAGCATGTCCATTTCGGCCCGCGATATCGGCAGGAAAGGCGCCGTGCCGAAACGCTCGGCCCAGTGCTTGCGGTAGCCAGTGATGTCGCGGGCAGTCTGCATACGGGCTCAATACAACAGGTACGCCTGACGCTCGGCAAGCCAGGCTGCCTCGTCCCTGGTCGCGAGCGCATCGAGGTCGGCGGGCGCAGCCGCGGGGTCGTCGACCCACTGCCGCAACAGATCGCTGCCGTTGATCACATCGATCGCGAGGCGGTGGCGCTCGTACTCGTAAACGAAGTTCCGCCACAGCGGATAGTCAGGCGCCAAACGCCGCAGCGCCTTGAAGGCAAGCGCCATGAGCCGCCAGGGGCGAAACGCCTCGTGCTCATAGTAAAGCTCGTCCTCGACATGGATCTGCACCCCGGCGCAGAGCTTGCCTACATGCTTGTAGAAAGTGGGCTCGAACCAGCAGGGTCGCAGGCGGCAGCCGCGCATCCAGGCGGGCGCGAGCTCGCGCATGGTCGCCAGGAGCGCTTGCACCTCGATGTCGGGCGCACCGAAAAGCTCCAGCGGACGCGTGGTACCGCGCCCCTCCGAGAGAGTCGTTCCCTCCACCATCACGGTGCCGGCATAACAGCGCGCCATCCACAGGCTCGGTGCGTTGGGGCTCGGATTGACCCAGGTGCGCCGCCCGAGGGGCCAACCGTATCCCGGGAGAGCCTGCGGCTCCCAGCCGTCGAGCGCAATGACCTGACAGTCGACGTCGAGCTTCAGCGTCGAGACGAACCAGCGCGCCAGCTCGCCGAGCGTCATCCCGTGCCGCATCGGCATAGGCCCCGGCCCGACGAAGCTCTCGCAGCCGGGGCGCAAAGACAGACCCTCCACCGGTCGGCCAATGGGATTGGGACGATCGAGCACCCACACGGTCTTATGTCGCTTTGCAGCCTCCTCGAGCACGTATCGCAGCGTCGCCGCGAACGTATAGATCCGGCAGCCGACGTCCTGCAAATCGACCAGCAGGTCGTCGAAGCTGTCCATCATCTGCGCCGTCGGCCGTCTCACCTCCCCGTAAAGGCTGAAGACGGGGATGCCGTGCACCGGGTCGAGGTAGTCCGACGACTCCACCATGTTGTACTGCTTTTCCCCCCGCAGCCCATGCTGCGGGCCGAAGGCCGCGGTCAGCTCGAGGTCACCGAGTGCCGCCAGCGCATCCAGCGAATGCACGAGATTGCGTGTGACCGAGGCAGGGTGGGCCAGCAGTGCCACGCGCCTGCCGGCGAGCGGCTTGCGGAGCTGCGGCTCCTCGAGCAGGCGATCGATGCCAAACTTCATGGGGAATTCAGGGCGTGAGGAAGCTCGAGCGCGAGCGAAAAGCTTTCCGGGTGGTGGAAGTCCGGCCGCCCGGGCGGGTGGCGAAGCGCCCAGTATGACAGCCCACCCGTACCCTCCTCCACTACGGCGCTCAGCGCGAGCCGCCAGGCGCCTGCCAGAGCTATCCGCACCCTGGCTTGCAGCTCGAGCTGCCGCTCGCCGCGGCGGATCGTGATCTCGGGGGTCTGGAGCAGCTCGGCCGGAGCCATTCCCGCGCGGTAGGCGTCGAACCGGTAGGCAGCCCATTGCCCCGACGGCGAGAGGTTCAGCTCCAGATATTCAGGCCGGCCGGCAGCGGCAACGAAGGCCTCGAAACACGTGTGTGTCCACAGTCGGTCCGCGGCTCCGCCTGCCGGCACCGGCGCCGGGATGCGAAGGTGCGCCAGATCGGCGTCGAGCACGTACTGCAGCTGGAGTGTGTCTGCCGCGGGGCGCTCGGCATACGCGCCGACATGCCGCACCGCCCCGCTAGCGGCCTGGGGATGGGACAGAAGAGAAAGGCGGCGGTCGGCGCGGGTCTCGAGCATGCGCCCATCTTAAGGCCCCGGCCGTCGAGCGACACGAGCCTCTCGAGCGTGTCGCCCGCTTCGCCATGATGCCGAGAAAGGCGCTCCATGTCCCTCATCGCGCCATTGCCGACCGCAGCCTGCATCGTGTGCAGATCGCGCTGCGCGCATTCGAGAGCGGAGTTTCGTCTCGAGCGCGCTCAGGTGGGCGCGAGACTCCTGCAGCAGGTCAGTCAGCTTCTGGCGGATAGAACAGATTCGACAGCAGGCGTAAGCGGATTCGGGGGCGGAATTGGCTCAGGCTATAGCGCTTTCAGAATGCCCCATCCCAGCTCGAATACACCGCGCACCACACCTACGACGATCTTGACGCCGGTAGTCGTGATGTCGACGACCCCGCGTATGGCCACGTGTCCCGCTTCAGCCATGATCCCGTGCGGATGCCGGCGCGCGTAAGTGACCGCGGTCCGCTCGTCGGTCCGTGCAGCCGCCCGCTGCGCTGAGCTGAGCTCCGCGACCGGCACGTCCGTCACTCGCACACGGGCCGTACCCTCGCCGTAGAAGCCCAGACGCTGCGCGACGGCAGCCGTCCCATCCACGATCCGGCCGCCATAGAAAGGGCCACGGTCGTTGACCATCGCCACAGCTTCGCGCCCGTTGCTCAGATTGCGGATCCTCAGCCAGGTGCCGAACGGCAGGGTCTTGTGGGCGAGCCGCATCGCGCCCGGATCGAAGGGCGCGCCGCTCGCGGTCGGCCTGCCCGCATCGCCGCTGCCGTACCAGGACGCGATGCCGCTCGCCCGGTATCCAGCGCCCGAGGCGAGCACGCGATAACAGCCATGGCCGGCCACGCAGTAACTGCGAGCGGGCGCATGCGCTCGCGGCGGCCCCGAGGCGCAGCCGGCGAGGCCGAACAGCACTGTTGCGAGCGCAGCGCATGGTCCGTGATTCCTCAAGGCAATGTATCTTTGCGGCTCGCGCTTGCGGAGCATCGAGTATGGCAGAACCCTCGGGACAGACGGTGACGGCGGCCGGACAGACGGGGACCGGCGCGGAGGCCAGTCTCCTGTCGCAGCTCGACATGATGCTGCGCGCCTTGTGGGGCTCGCCGGCCCGCAGCGCTATCGCGGCCATCACCGGGGCCGCGATCGCAGTCGTGGTGGCGAGCGCTTACGGTCAGGTGCGCCTCAACCGCTGGAACCAGCCGTTCTACGATGCACTGTCGCGGCGGAACCTGCACGACTTCGCCATTCAGCTCGGGGTCTTCGCCGTCATCGCCGGCGCTCTGCTGCTGCTCAATGTCGCCCAGCGCTGGCTCGGCGAGATGTTGAAGCTGAAGCTGCGCGAGGGCCTGGTGCACGACCTCGTCGAAGACTGGATGCAGCCGCGCCGCGCCTTTCAACTCGAGAGCGCCGGCCCCATCGGCGTCAACCCCGATCAGCGCATGCACGAGGATGCGCGCCACCTCACGGAGCTTTCGAGCGATCTCATACTCGAGCTGGCGCAGTCCTCCGCCCTCCTCGTCAGCTTCGTCGGGGTTCTGTGGTCGATCTCGAGTGGTTTCGCCTTGAAGATCGGCGCCGTCACGCTGGCGCTGCCGGGCTACATGGTCTGGGCCGCTTTCGCCTATGCGCTGTCCGCATCGCTCCTCACCTACTGGACGGGCCGCAGACTGATTCCGGACAATGCCTCTCGTTATGCACGCGAGGCCGATCTGCGCTACACGCTGGTACGCGTGAACGAGCACATCGATGCCATCACGCTCGCCGGCGGCGAGGCCGACGAAGCGCGCCGCATAGAGCTCGACCTGGCCGCGGTGCTCACCGCCATGCGGCGTCTGGTGACGGGGCTGACCCGCCTGACCTGGGTGACCGCCGGCTACGGTTGGGTCACGCTGGTGGTGCCGATCCTGGTTGCGGCGCCGCTCTATTTCGCCGGCGATCTGACCTTCGGCGGCCTCATGATGGCGGCGGCCGCCTTCACCCAGCTCCAGTCCTCACTGCGCTGGTTCGTCGACAACTTCAGCACCATCGCCGACTGGCGCGCGACCCTGCTGCGGGTCGCGATGTTCCGGCGAGCCGTCGTCGGCACCGAAGTCCTGCACCGCACGGAGAGCCGCATCCAACTGAGCGATGGCGAGGCGAAGCAGGGCAGCAAGGCGGCGCAAGTGCTGGTCATCGATCAGCTGGAGATCGCCTCGCCCTCCGGCTGCACCCGGCTCCAGGAAGGTCACATCGAGATCAAGCCCGGCGAACGCGTGCTCGTGGTCGGCGAGCTCGGTGCCGGCAAGACGCTGCTCTTTCGTGCCCTGGCGGGGCTTTGGCCCTGGGGCGCGGGACGCATCATCCGCCCTCGGGGAGAGGATCTCTATTGTATGCCGCGCACGCCCTACCTGCCGCCGGGCACGCTCAAGGAGGCGCTGGCCTATCCCTCAGGCGTCGATCGCTTCAAAGCGGAGAACTATTCGAACGCGCTGCAAGGGCTCGGCCTCGACCGTCTCGTGCCTCTGTTGGAAGAGAGCCGCCGGTGGGACCATGAACTGAACGAAGACGAGCAGCAGGCAGTCACCTTCGCGCGTCTGCTGTTGCATGCGCCCCGCTGGATACTGGTGGACGAAGCGCTCGACTCCATCGATGTGGGCACGCGCGAACGGATCAGGGCTATGTTCACGCGAGAGCTCGCCGACTCCGCGCTCATCTATATCGGCCGTGCCGATCCGAAGGACGGCTTCTTCTCACCCGTCCTGCATCTGGTCAACGATCCAACGACGCGCCGCCTCACACGCCATCGTGTGGCGCCGCCGCGGGCAGGCTCGGTTTTGCACCCTCCAGCAGCCGCAACATGACCCCTTCGGTCATCTCAATGCAGCAACATCTCGCGCAGCACGACGGCCTGATTGTGCGCCTCATCGTGCGCAGAATAGACGAGCGTCAGCGGCCCCTCCTTGGCGAGGTTCCGTAGCTCGGCGACCAGCTCGCGCTTCTTCGTGAGCTCGGCCTTGTAACGGCGGCGGAACTCCTCCCAGCGCGTCGGTTCGTGACCGAACCATTTGCGCAGCTCGTCGCTCGGGGCAATCTCCTTCATCCACTGCGAGATGCCGGCGTTCACCTTTTTCACGCCGCGAGGCCACAGGCGGTCGACCAGCACCCGGGTGCCATCGTGGGGAGAAGGCGGGTCGTAGGCGCGCTTGATCGTGACTCCCGATGCGGCTTTGGACTGGCTCATCTTGACCTCCAGAGCGGTCGATTTTCCGGGTGTGCAGATTACACCGCCGGGCCGCTACAAATAAGGCGACAGCAGCCAGACGAGGCTGTCGCGAACCCGACCAGCGACGGAAGACTCGGCAGGAGTGCCCGCGGGAAAACGCAAGGCATGATCGCGTGCTGAAAGGACATACTTCGCGAGCCCGGCACAGACTGCGCCATCGTAAACCTCGACCGCGATTTCGAAGTTCAACCTGAGGCTTCGCGGGTCGATGTTGGCCGAACCAATCTGCGCGTAGCAGCCGTCGACGACGATGAGCTTGGTGTGAGAGAACGGCGGCGGCTGCAGATAGACCTGTATGCCACGCTCCAGCAGCGGGGGCAGCCAGCGGCGCGTCGCCCAGTCCACGTATCGCAGATTGCTGCGTGCGGGAAGGACCAGGCATACCTCGACCCCGCGTAATGCGGCCGTTTGCAGCGCCGCGGTGAGCTCAGGTGGCGGGATGAAGTAAGGCGTCATGATCAGCACCTGCCGGTGCGCGATCGAGATGGCGCCGAGAATCACGAACAGCAGCTTATCGCTGTCCTCATCCGGCCCTTCGGTGATCACCCGGCAGATGCACTGGCCCGCATCCGCCGGGACTACCGGTGGCGGCGCCAGGGTTTCCCCCGCCGCGAACTGCCAGTCGGCGGCGAAGCATTCCGCAAGCTGCGATACCACCGGCCCCCTGACACGGAAGTGAAGATCCGCCATGCGCCGGTGGTGCGCCTTGCCGACTTCGCGGCCGCCGATGTTCATGCCGCCCACGAAGCCGGTCTCGCCATCGGCGATGAGGAGCTTGCGGTGATTGCGCAGATTGAGCGAGAACACCGGCACCGCCAGCCGCGGGGGCAGGAAGCGCGCGGCGTGCACGCCCGCCTGGCGCAACAGGCGCACGGCGTGCGGCCAGCTGTACCATTCTCCGATTCCGTCTATCAGCACATGGACCTGCACGCCGCGCCCGACGGCAGCAGCGAGAGCGGCGATGAATTCCCGCCCGACCTCGTCGGTCTCGAAGATGTAGGTCGAGAGCCAGACCGAATGCCGCGCCGTACGGATCGCCTCCAGCATGAGCGGAAAGGCGTTCTCGCCGTTCTCCAGCTCGACGACCTGGTTGCCGGACTTTCTCGGCCGCTGCGTCACGGCATCGCCGATGCGTGTCAGCTGCGTGGCGAAATCCTCCGGCGGACGGCTATCGATTGCGCTGCCCATGGCAGTCAAGCCGGCGCGCAGCTGCCGGGCGCGCGTGCGGACGCGATTTACGCCGAAGAGCAGGTAGAGGATGGTTCCGGCGAACGGGAACAGGCAGCAGGTTGCTATCCAACCGAGCGCGCTGCGTGGATCGGGCTTGGTGAGCAGAGCGTGCACGGCGCCGAACGCAGCGCAGAGCACGTACAGCGCAACGGTCAGCGGCTCGAGTAGGGCCTCGACGTGCCCGGCCATGGATAGCATCGCCTGCGTGGTCACCCAGGTACACATTATCGTATCGCGCTAAGATTGCGGCCTGAGCTTTTCTCCACGCGTGATCGCCCGCGACAATGCATACGAGGCCCAGGGTAATCATCATCGGCGGCGGCTTCGGCGGACTCTCCGCGGCCCACGCCCTGCGCTCTGCGTCCGTGGACGTTCTGCTGGTCGATCGCGGCAATCACCATACGTTTCAGCCACTGCTCTACCAGGTGGCGACCGCCGGCCTCGCGGCGCCCTCCATCGCCGCCCCGTTGCGGCATATCCTGCGCGACCAGCGCAATGCCACCGTGCTCCTCGGGGAAGCGCGACGGATCGATATCGCTGGCAAGAGCGTCGAGGTCGACGGCGTCTCGCACCCCTACGACTTCCTGATCATTGCTACGGGAAGCACGCACGCGTACTTCGGTCACGATGAGTGGGCGCAATATGCGCCTGGCCTGAAGACGTTGGATGACGCGTTGCGCATCCGTGCTCGGATCCTGACGGCATTCGAGCGCGCCGAGGCGACTGCCGATCCCGCCGAGCAGATGGAATGGCTCACCTTCCTTATCGTCGGGGGCGGCGCCACTGGCGTGGAGCTGGCGGGTACGCTCGCGGAAATTGCACGCCATACCCTCAAGCGAGAGTTTCGCCGCATCGACCCCGCCGCGGCCAGAGTCCTACTGATCGAAGCCGGCCCGCGCGTGCTGCCCGCCTTTCCTCCGTCGTTGTCCGCGAAGGCAGAGCGTCAACTCGAGCGGCTCGGGGTCATCGTGCGCACGAGCCACGCCGTCACCGGAGTCGACGAGCGTGGTGTTTGGATCGCAGAAGAGCGGATCGCGACCCGCACCGTGTTATGGGCCGCGGGCGTTGCCGCCTCACCCCTCGGCGCGACGTTGGGCATTCCCGTCGACCGGGCAGGCCGCGTGCCGGTCACAGCGGACCTCAACGTCGCCGGACATCCGGAAGTATTCGTTGTCGGAGACCTGACCGCTGCGCCCGACGGCAGAGGTCCCATACCTGCGATCGCCCCGGCGGCAAAACAGATGGGACACTATGCGGCGACAGCCATTCTCGCCGCACTCGCCGGCCGGCGCATCGGCCCGTTCCGCTACCGGCACTTCGGCTCGCTCGCGACCATCGGGCGCATGGCCGCGGTCGTCGACTTTGGCCGCATTCGCCTCTCCGGCGTCCTTGCCTGGTGGATCTGGCTCACGGCCCATATCTATTTCCTCATCGGCTTTCGCAATCGCCTGGTCGTGCTCATCGACTGGGCGGAGGCGTACTGGAGCTACCGGCGCAGCGCCCGCATCATCATTCCGGCGGGAGAGGCTGACCGGCGTTGACCGCGCCGGCGGACCGCCGGGACCGGGCGCGCGTTATCATTCAACCGTGGATCAGCACGACGTCATCATCATTGGAGCGGGCGCCGCGGGGCTCGCCGCCGCGGCCGCACTCGGCGGGGCCGGTCATTCCGTGTTGCTGCTCGACGCCCGCGATCGCATCGGCGGGCGCATCTGGACGCGCCTCGAGCCGGCGCTCGCCGCCCCGGTGGAGCTCGGCGCGGAATTCATCCACGGCGACTCACCGGAGACCACCGAGCTGCTGCGCCGGGTAGGCGCGGCCGCGATCGATACCGCGGGAGAGTACTGGTCGTTCATCGACGGCCGGCTGCAGCGGCGCGCCGAGAGCCCGATCGGCAAGGTCCGCGCGGCGATCGAGGCCGCCGACGTCCTCTCCCGGCCCGACATGTCGCTCGAGGCTTTCCTGGCGAGCGAGCAGGGCCGTGCTCTGCCCGAAGACGCGCGCGCCATGGCGCGGGCTTTCGTCTCCGGCTTCGATGCCGCCGACCCGCAGCTCGTCAGCCTGCATTCCGTCGCCGAGGAATGGCGCTCCGGCGGCATGTTGGATTCATCGCAGTCGCGGCCGCTCGGCGGTTACCGCGCCGCTCTGCAGGCGCTTTGCGCGGCGCTCGACGGCAGCCGCGTACGCCTGCAGCTGCAGACTGTCGTCACCGCGGTCCGCTGGAGCGAGCGCTCGGTGGAGGTCGATGGTCAGCGCCTCGGCCAACCCTTTCGCGCCAGCGCGCGCAAAGCCATCATCACCGTTCCGCTCGGTGTGCTCAAAGCTCCGGCGGAGGCGCCGGGCGCAATCGCCTTCACGCCGCGGCTGCAAGCCAAGCAGGCCGCGTTGGCAAAACTCCTTTCCGGTCCGGTGCTGAAGGTCGTCCTGCAATTTTCGCGACCCTTCTGGGAAGAGCAGGAGGGCGGCCGATACGCGGATGCGTCATTCTTCCACGCCCCCGGCAAGGTGTTTCCGACGTTCTGGACGACAGTCCCGGTGCGCGCGCCTCTTCTCAACGCCTGGGTCGGCGGCCCGTCCGCGGCGCGGCTCTGCGATCTGACCGATGAAGAGATCGTCGCGCGGGCAATGGATTGCCTCACCACCGTGTTTGGCGGCGGCCAGGGGGTGGCGGAGCTGCAGGCGGCCCATCTTCACAACTGGGCACGCGATCCCTACGCGCGCGGCGCCTACAGCTACGTTGCGGCGGGGGGCGGCGAGGCGCGCAACGTGTTGGCAACACCGCTCAGCGGCACTCTCTTTTTCGCCGGCGAAGCAACCGATACCAGCGGCGAGGCCACGACCGTCACCGGCGCGCTGCGCAGCGGCGCGCGTGCCGCCGTGGAGGTGGGCCGGCATCTCGAGGACCGAGCCTGACGGCTGCTCAGGCCCGGCCGTGAAGCTCTTCAGGTCCCAGGCGGCCGAGCAGCGATTTCAACAACGGCGCGACGCGACGCAGCTCCCGCTGATGCGCGGCCGAGAGTCCGGCCAGCGCCTGCTCGCCCGCGGCGGTGAGCGCGAGCAAGGTGCGGCGCCGGTCGTGCGGGTCCTCGCGCCGCAGCAGATAGCCCCGGCTCACCAGCCGATCGACCAGGCCGACGGTACTGTGATGGCGGATGCCGAGGCGCTCCGCCAGATTGCCGATCGTCGCCTCGCCGCCGCCGGGGTAGCCCTTGATGGCGAGCAGCGCCTGGTGCTGGCGCGGCGCGAGGCCCGCCGTGTGGGCCGCCTGCTCGCTGAATGCCGCGAAGCGCATCAACAAATAGCGAAATTCCGCTAGGATTTCATAGTCGTGCGGCGCCAGCTCGGGCGGCGGGACGGCTCGCGGACTCTGCCTTTTGGGGGTGGCGCGCATCGGCTTTCTCATGGAGAATAATATCGTATTGCGATATAAAGCGCGCGCCTCGCCGGGCAGCGCAATCCCTGGAGAACCATGAAGAGCTCTGTTTCCACCCTCGGGGTGCACGACACCCTGCGCGACTTCACCGCCGATCGGCGCCTGCTCGTGCTGTCCGCGATGGCGGTGGCCACCGGCAGCTTCGGCGCCGGCGCGGCGTGGGTGCTGCTGAAGCTGATCGCCCTCGTCACCAACTTCGCCTACTTCCATGTTTACTCCACGGCGACCTCCTACCTGAGTCAGGCCAAGCTCGGCCCGAGCTCGATCCTCATACCGGTCATCGGCGGTTTGATCGTCGGACTCATGGCCCGCTTCGGCTCGCAGAAGATCCGCGGCCACGGCATTCCCGAGGCGCTCGAGGCCATTCTCATCGGCCAGAGCCGGATAGAGCCCAAGGTCGCCTTGTTGAAGCCGCTGTCTTCGGCCATCGCGATCGGCAGCGGCGGCCCGTTCGGCGCCGAGGGACCCATCATCATGACGGGCGGCGCGCTCGGGTCGCTGTTCGCCCAGTTCTTTCATCTGAGCTCCGCGGAACGCAAGACATTGTTGGTTGCGGGCGCCGCGGCCGGCATGACGGCCATCTTCGGCACCCCCGTGGCCGCGGTGCTGCTCGCCATCGAGGTGATGCTGTTCGAGTGGAAGCCGCGCAGCTTCGTGCCGGTGGTCGTCTCCGCCATCGTCGCCATGGCCTGGCGGCCGTGGCTGGTGGGGGCGTGGCCGCTCTTTCCGCACAGCGGCATTCCCGCGATGCCGTGGTGGGGGCTGGCGCTCTGCGCCGCAGTCGGCATCGTGGCGGGGCTGCAGTCCGCGATCACCACCGCCGGACTCTACTGGGTGGAGGAGTTGTTCGAGAAGCTGCCGATCCATTGGATGTGGTGGCCCGCCCTCGCCGGCATCGTGGTCGGCATCGGCGGCCTCTTTGATCCGGCGGCCCTCGGCGTCGGCTACGACAACATCCAGGCGCTGATCAACGGTTCGGTGCTGATACACGCCGCCATCGCCCTGCTGGTCGTGAAAGCCATCATCTGGGTCATCGCGCTCGCCTCCGGAACCTCGGGCGGCACGCTGGCGCCACTGCTCATGATGGGTGGCGCCGTGGGCGTGCTGGAGGCACACATACTGCCGTTCGGCAATTCCGGCTTCTGGGCACTCATCGCCATGGCGGCGGTGCTCGGCGGAACACTGCGCTGCCCGCTGACCGCGACCGTGTTCGCTATTGAGCTCACAGGCGATTTGAGTGTGATGCCCGCAGTGCTCGTGGCGTGTGTCGCCTCGTTCGCCGTGACGGTGCTGATCATGCGCCGCTCCATCCTGACGGAGCGGCTCGCACGGCGCGGCCGCCATCTCACCTATGAATACACTGTCGACCCGTTCGAGGTGATGCGGGTGAGCGAGATCATGACGTATCCGGTGCATACCCTCCCGGCGCGCATGACGACGGAAGAAGCGCTCGCGTTCTTTGACACCGAGAATGAGGCCAAGCGCCACAAGAGCTATCCGGTCGTCAACGATGCCGGACAGGTCGTCGGCATGGTTTCACGCGCCGACGTGCTGCGCTGGTCTCGGGAGGGTTGGCCCGAGGGGCAGACGTTGGAGGAGAGCACGGATGCCGACGAGTCCTTCATCGGCTACACGGAAGAGCTGGTCGGCCACCTCGCCGATCGCATGGCGTCAGCCGATGTTGGCCGCGTGCCGATCGTGGACCGCGCCACCGGCAAGCTCGCCGGCCTGCTGGCCAGGCGCGATCTGCTGCGCGTCCGCGCCCATGTCGCCCGGCTGGAGCGCGAGCGGGCGGGCGCGCTGACTATGCCGGGTTGATCGCCGCGCTCAGCGGCCGCGGCACTCAGCGTGCGGTCAGCAGCCGGTGTACGCGCTCCGGATCGCGGGCGATGACCTTGAGATACGCGCGTGCCGGCCGGTCAGGCTCGCTCCTGCCCTGTTCCCAGTCACGCAAGGTCCCCAACGGGATTTGATAACGCGCCGCGAACTCTTCTTGAGTGAACCCCAGCGCGCGGCGCAGCGTCTTGACCCGCGGCACTCGCCGCGCCGTGCGGAGCTCCTCCGCCGTCATAGGCTGAGCATCAGGATCGGCGGTGGCCGCCGTTCTCACCTGCTCCTCAGTCATGGAACGCATGGGAGTGCGTGGAAACTGAGCCTCCTTGCCCCTGACCACTCTGACGACTTTGCCGTCAGCTCGAATTCTCGCGGTAATAGTCGTCTTGCTCATGTCGGTCTGCCCTGCGGGCCGAGATGACCCGAATGCGATCGGTGCGCATCGTGTATGTCACATGGACGAGAATACCGGCGCACATGCCAACGAGATTGACGCGCTCTTCTCCGTAGCTCTCACGATCGTCAAGGTGCTCCACGGCAAATGGATCGCGGAACGCCACGATTGCCTCGTGGAAGGCGAGGCCGTGAGCCCGCTCGTTGACGGCAGCCTTTTCCTCATCCCACTCGAACTCCATCGACATGGTACTACGGATAACCAGTAGTCTACAAGGTGCTGAAGGCAGGGCAGCACGGCTACGGCCGTGCCGGGTGCCGCTTCGGTGATATTCGGTATGTTAGTCAGCGCAGACGTCGCGCGGAAGCTTCCCAATCGGGCGATAAAGGGTGATTTCTGCTCGTTCTTGGCCTGACATGGCGTTTTCGCGACGCGAGCTCGTCAGCCATCGTGCGCATCACAGGTCCATGTGTGCGCTGAGAGCTCCTGTGAGCCATTGCTCACTTCGCCCCCCCTTTCCCGGGCAGGCTGCCGATTCTGTTAAGTCTCGCACGCCCGACTCCCGGCCCGCGATGAGACAAAACACCCTGGGTTAGCCCGCAGGCTCGCCCGGTAATCGCGCGGCTGCACGCTGATCGCTGCAATCGCGCCTCGGGGGTACGTTCTTGTCGCTATTCAGTAGAGCGCAGACCAACGGTTGGCGGGTCGGCGTCATGCCGGCAGACCGCGAGACCGCGCTCGCCATCGTGCGCACCACGAAATCCGCGCGGCCGCTGCTGCGCCACTGCGCGGTCCATCCGTCGCTGGAGATTCGCGCTGAACACGTCCTCGCCCCTCTTGCTCACAATCGCGAGCTGACGCACGCGGCCGTGAGCGCGGTGCTGAGCACGGACGCGTACCAGCTGGTGCAGGTCGAGGCGCCCGAAGTCCAGCCGGACGAGCTGCGCAGCGCGGTGCGTTGGAAGCTCAAGGACATCATCAGCTTCCCGCCGAGCGAAGCGATCGTCGATGTATTCGACATCCCCGAGCAGGCCCGTTACGTCGAGTCCCGAATGATCTACGCCGTCGCGGCACGCGCTGAGGCCGTGCGGCGCGTCGTGAGCCTCGTGAAACCGCGGGTGCGCGGCTTCGATTGCATCGACATCCCGGAGATGTGCCTGCGCAACATCGCTGCCCTTTTGCCGCAGGATGAGCAGGGCGTCGCCCTGATCGCGCTCAGTGACACCTTCGCGCAACTGACGCTGACCTGCCGCGGCATTCTTTACCTCGCCCGGCGCATCGATCTCGGTCGCCGCACAGTGGGATCGTCCAGTGAGGCCGCCGCTGAAGTCGACGTGCCCTCTCTGGCGCTCGAGCTGCAGCGCTCACTCGACTACTACGAAAGTCACTACGATCGTCCCGCAATCACCGAGGTCGTGATCGCTTCCGGCGATGACCGTGCGGAGCGACTGCTCGGCGAGCTCGTCACCGCGACCGGACATTCGGTCACGCTGCTCGAAGTGCAGGATCTTTTCGCCATCGCCGACAGCGTCGAGCCCGATACGCGCTGGCCGGGTCTGCTGGCGCTGGGAGCCGCGCTGCGCAGTGAGCGGAGCAGGCCGTGAAGCAGCCGCGACAGCAAATCAATCTCTACCAGGAAACCGCGCCCGCCTGGCGTCCATTCGGATCCGCTACGCTCGCCCTGGCCGCGGCTGCGGTCTGCTGCTGCTTTGTGGCGATCTGGGGCTTCGGCACCTGGCAGGTGGATCGCCTGCAGCGCTCGGTCGACGAGCTGCAGCAACAGCAGAGCGCCCAGCAGACGATGCTGAGCTCGCTCCGGTCGCAGTCAGTCGCCGGCTCCGACGCTGCGGACCTGACATCGCGCGTCCAGCAGCTCAGCGCGGAGCTTGCGGCGCGTGAGCGCGCGCTCGCACTGCTGCAGCAAGGCGCGGCCGGCAATACGAGTGGCTTCTCGGCGCCGCTCGCGGCCCTGGCGCGACATCCGATGCAAGGCTTGTGGCTGCAACAGATCACCCTCTCCGACCTGACCGGCTCGACCAGCCTCGCGGGCCAGGTGGTCGATCCCGACTGGCTGCCGCGCTACCTGCATGTTCTGGCCACCGAGCCCGCACTGGCGAACATCCGTTTCGATAGTCTCGTGATCGAGCGGCCGGATAACCAACGCGCGGCATCCGCGCACGCGGACCCATCGCCCCGAGCGGCGTTCAAGTTCCGGGCGCAGGGCACGGCAGGTGCCCCGCAACAGCTCGCAGACACGCGGGAGCGACAGCCGTGACCGCCCGCAGCGTCAGCAGCCTGGCAGTCCGCTTCGACGCATTGAGCCTGCGCGAGCGTGTCCTCACCAGCGCCGCGGCGCTCGTCGTACTGATCGCCCTCTTCAATATTCTGGTGTTCAAGCGACTCGAGACGCGCAGAACGCAGCTTGCGCAGCAGTTGACGCAAATAGCCGCGACCATCGCTGATACAGCGGCGGGGGGCGACGGCTCCGATGCGAGCGGAGCGACCTTGCAGCGCGTGATCGCGCTCACCGCCCAGCTCAGCCAGGTTACTGACCGTCTCAACTCGCGGTCCGCCGGCCTGATTCCGCCACAACACATGACGCAGGTAATCCACGACGTGTTGAGCCGGCAGCAGGGGGTGACATTGATCAGCCTGCATAGCCTCGCGCCTCGTGCGCTGCTCGGCATCCCGGACGCTCAAGGCTCTGCGCCAGATCCCTCCGGCTCTGATTCGGCCACGTCGCAGGCGCTACCCACCGCGACGTTCACCAGCACCCCCAACGGTCCCTACGTCCACTCGGTGGAGATGGTCCTGCAGGGACGTTATCTCGACGTACTGACGTATCTGCAGGCCCTCGAGGGCCTGCAGTGGCACTTCTACTGGCAGAGCCTCGCGCTCGACGCGACTCGCTATCCGACGACCCGAGTGACCGTGAGGCTCGGGACCGTGAGCATGAGCCGCGACTGGATCGAACTATGAGCCGCAGATTGCCGATTACCGTCCTGGGATTGCTGTTGGCGTGGAGCGTGTCCGCTAGTGCACGCGCCGACGGTCTTACCGACCCGACCCGGCCACCCGCCCCAGGCACGCATGTGCCGGGAAGCGGGCTGCAGCTCGAAGGGGTCATTTGTCACGCCGGGGTCTTCGTGGCCATCGCAGACGATCGCCTCGTTCACGCGGGCGACCGCGTCGATGGCATGTTGATCCGCAACATCTCCTCCGCGGGAGTTCGCTATTCGCGTGGTGGGCATGAGCGCTTCGTGTATGCCCCCGAGCCGCAGCTCGATGGCTGCACGGGCGGCGCCTCGGCCGCACAACCCGCCGGCGAACCGCTCTTCGGCGTGGATGTGGCAGGCGCACCCGCGCACGTTTTCTTTGAGGGTCTTGTCGAGAACACTCCTTACAACGTTCTCGTGCATCCCGACGTCACCAGCCGGGTCACGATATCGCTCAAGAATGTGACGCTGCAACAGGCGCTTGATGCGACACGAGACTTGTATGGTCTCGACTACCGTCATACCGCCGCCGGTTACTTGGTGCTACCCGCAGCCCTGCAGACGCGCATCTTCCATATCAGCTATCTCGACCTGCGGCGCTACGGAGTGTCGAACACCCTCATCAGCTCCGGCCAGGTCACCCAGGGCAATTACAACACCCAGTACGGCGGCACCCAGGCTGCCGCCACTCAGTCCCCGACCACCGCTACGGTCGGCAAAGGTGATGACAAAGCGACGATCGACACGACCGGTACATCGGTCATGACGCGCGACGATTCGGACTTCTGGGGCAACCTCGAAGCTAATCTACACGCCCTGATCGGCGATGGACCCGGGCGCAAAGTCATCATCGACCCGCAGTCCGGGATCATCGTAGTGCGGGCGCTGCCGGAGCAGCTGGCCGAGGTGAACGACTATCTGCGCACCACCGAGGCGACCGTCACCCGACAGGTACTGCTGGAGGCAAAGATCGTCGAGGTGGACCTCGACCATGCCTATCAGGCGGGCATCAACTGGGCCCAGGTCATGACCCTGGGCAGCAGCCACTATCTCATCGGTCAGACCAGTCCGGCGAACGGGTTCGGCACCGCCAATGCCCTTACCCCGCCCAGCAACTCGCCGGTGACCATAGGACCGGGGAACCCGGTCACCAGCCTCGCCACCAACAGTCTCGGCGGTGCGTTCACTCTGGCGGCCGGCTTCACCAACTTCGATGCCCTCATCCAGCTCCTGAGCACGCAGGGCAACACCCACGTTCTGTCCAGCCCGCGGGTGGCGACGCTCGACAACCAGAAGGCCATCATCAAGGCCGGTACCGACCAGTTCTACGTCACCGGCGTGCAAAGCAATACCGTGGTGAGCAGCGGCAGCACTCCCACGATCTCGAACAACGTGAGCCTGACTCCATTCTTTTCCGGCGTAGCACTCGATGTGACACCGCAGATCGGCGCGCACGGCGATGTACTGCT
The DNA here is from genome assembly GCA_050738635.1 of Steroidobacteraceae bacterium. GTDB lineage: Bacteria > Pseudomonadota > Gammaproteobacteria > Steroidobacterales > Steroidobacteraceae > 13-2-20CM-66-19. The sequence goes on along the minus strand of JBOIAB010000341.1, from coordinate 8,053 downwards.
GCACATCCACCCCATCGTCAGCCAGGTGACCACTCAGACCCTGACCATCGAGGTCCAGGGCAGTCCCGACGTCCTGCCCATGGCGCAGAGCGCCGTACGGGAATCCGACAGCATGGTGCGCGCGCACAGCGGCCAGGTCATCGTGATCGGCGGCCTGATGCAGGAAACGGTGGACAAGCAGCAATACAAGACGCCGCTCCTGGGTGACATTCCGGGAGTCGGCCGGCTCTTTCGCAGCGAGCAGGACACCAAGAGCAAGGTGGAGCTCGTGATCCTGTTGCGCGCCGTGGTGGTGGGCAGCGGCGACTGGCCGAAGCTCGTCGCCGAGTCGCCGACGATGCAGGACGAATCGACCCCTAAGAAGGCCAAGTCGCCGTGAGCGAGCAGCCGCGGCGCAAGCGGGTTCGGGTTGGAGAGCTGCTCCTCGAGCAGAAGCTCATCAACGAGCAGCAGCTGAAGACGGCGCTTGCCGAGCAGGCGCGCAGCGGTCGGCGGCTCGGCCGGGTGCTGACGGACCTCGGCATGGTGACCGAGCAGGCCTTCCACGAGGCGCTGGCGAAGCACCTGCGCATCCCCTTCATGGATCTGCGGCAGGTGCAGCTCGCGCCCGATGCGGTGCGGCTGCTGGCCGAAGCACAGGCCCGACGCTCGCGCGCCCTGGTGCTGCAGGCGGACGAGGCCGGCGCGCTGGTTGCCATGGCGGATCCCACCGATCTTTTTGCCTACGACGAGCTCACCGCTGCCCTGAAGCGTCCGATCCGCCTGGCGCTGGTCAAGGAAGCCGACCTGCTCAGGATGATGGACACGGTTTACCGGCGCACCGATGAAATCGCATCCATTGCGCAGGAAGTCGGCGAAGAGCTGCGCGAGGCCGATATCGACATCGAGCGGCTGGCTGCCGAGGAAGGCTCGCCCGACGCTCCCATCATCCGCCTCATCCAGACCATGTTTCACGATGCGATGCAGGTTGGCGCATCGGACGTACACATCGAGCCCGGCGACAGCGCCCTGCGGGTCCGCCAGCGCGTCGACGGCCATCTGCAGGAGCAGGTAATAGAGGGAGGGCGCCGGGTGGCCAGCGCGCTCACCACCCGCCTGAAGCTGATGAGCGGACTCGACATCGCCGAGAAGCGTCTGCCGCAGGATGGGCGGTTCTCCGTAAAGATCGGCGGTAAGGCCGTTGATGTGCGCCTGTCGACCATGCCCACACAGCACGGTGAATCCGTGGTGATGCGCCTGCTCGATCAGTCCTCGAGCCTGATGCGGCTCGATGCGCTCGGAATGCCACCGGCGCTGCTCGAGCGCTTCCGGGTGCTGATCGAGCGCAACGCCGGCATGGTGCTCGTCACGGGTCCCACGGGCAGCGGCAAGACCACGACGCTCTACTCTGCATTGCAGCACCTGAACCAACCGGACACCAAGATCATCACGGTCGAGGACCCGGTGGAATACCGCCTCGACCGCATCAATCAGGTGCAGGTCAACAGCAAGATCGGGTTGGATTTCGGACGCGTGCTGCGCACCACGCTGCGACAGGATCCCGATGTCATCCTGGTCGGTGAGATGCGCGACACCGAGACGGTCGAGATCGGGCTGCGCGCGGCCATCACCGGCCATCTGGTCTTCTCCACCCTGCACACGATGAGTGCGGTTGCCACCGTACATCGGCTGCTCGACATGGGAGCGCCCGGCTACATGATCGCCGCGGCGGTCCATGGCATCGTGGCGCAGCGGTTGCTGCGGCGCGTGTGCGAGAACTGCGCGCGCCCCGGACAAGCCGGCCCTCACGAGGCGGCGCTGCTCAAGGCCCGGTTCGGGCCCGAGGCGGCGGCCGCCTCATTCCGTAGCGGTTCCGGCTGCACGTATTGCAACCTGACCGGTTATCGCGGCCGCATCGCCGTCTACGAGCTGCTCGAGATCGATCGGACCCTCACCGATGCGATTCAGCGCGCCGATCTCGGCCGGCTGGAGGAGGCCGCGCGCACGCGCATCGAGTTCGCCTCGTTGGCGCGAGGCGCGCTTGACCTCGCGATCCGTGGAATTACGTCCGTCTCCGAAGCACTGGGCGTGATTACCGGCGCGGACGCGGACGATGGCTCGTCCAGTGCCCGGGCAAATGATCCGCTGCTGGAGGAAGCTCTGCAGGCGGATGCGCTGGGCGCCCGCAAGTAGCGGCGCGCCGGCGCTTGCCATCTGATCCACCGTGAGTCAGTACCTTTATAGGGGACGGTCGGCCCGCGGTGAGCCGGTGAGCGGCAGCCTCGAGGGCGATTCCGAGGAAGCGGTGGCCGCCCGCCTGCTGCAGGACGGCGTCACGCCGATCACCATCGCCGCCATCACCGCAGTTTCAGTAGCTTCCGCGCCGCTCGCGGAGCTTGCGCGCCGCATGGGCGTCGGGAAACCCAAGACGGCGGACCTGGTGCTCTTCACGCGCCAGATGTACACCATCGTCAAGTCAGGCATTCCGCTGCTGCGCGGGCTGCGCGGGCTCGTCGGCTCTACTCACAACATCGTGCTGCGGCAAGCCCTGGAGGATGTTTTGCGCAGCCTCGAGGCCGGCCGGGACCTGGCGACGAGCTTCGGACGACACCCTGAGATCTTCCCGGAAATCTATCTCGGCATCATCTCGGTCGGCGAGGCGACCGGCACGCTCGAGGCCGCATTCATGCGGCTCAGCGCCTACCTTGGCCAGGAGCGCGATCTGCAGGACCGCGTCAAGAGCGCCCTGCGCTACCCCGCCATCGTCATCCTGACCATTGCCGTGGCAATCGGCATCCTCACCACTTTCGTGATTCCACGGTTCGCGCCGCTCTTTCACGCGTTGGGAAATGACATTCCACTGCCGACGCGCATCATCATGGGCATATCCGAGATCGCCCGCAGGGATTGGTACTGGGTGATCGCCGTGGCACTCGCTCTCTTCGGCATTACGCGCGCCTACCTGCGCACTCCTGCGGGGCGACTGAGGTGGCACGCGCTCCTCCTGCGGCTCCCGGTGGTAGGACCGCTGACTCACCAGGCCATCCTGGCGCGCCTGAGCCGCACGCTGTCCATTGCCGTCACGGCCGGCATGCCCATGCTCGAGACGCTCGCCATCATCGCGCGCGTCTGCGGCAACGACTTCATGGGCCAGCGGATGCTGCGTTTGCGGGACCGTGTGGAGCGAGGCGAGCCGCTCAGCCGCGCGGCGGCGGGTGTCGGCATGTTTCCCCCGCTGGTGCTGCAGATGATCGGCATCGGCGAGGAAACCGGCGAGCTGCCGGAGCTGCTCGACGAAGTCGCGGGCTTCTACGAGCGGGAGGTCGAATTCGCGCTGAGCACGCTGACCTCGGCCATCGAGCCCATCCTCATCGTCGTGGTCGGCGCCATGGTGCTCGTCCTCGCGCTCGGGGTCTTCCTGCCCATGTGGAACATGATCGCCAAGGCGGCGACCGGCCACTGACCGCGCCCGCTCCGCGACGCGTGAGCCCGGTCACATCCCGTATAACCGTCCACGATCCGCGTCACAGTTTATCGACGGTTTTCAATAAGTTGCGCGCGCGATGCCTATCATGACAACCATATGACCCCCATTCAGTCTTCCTTCGGAGTCACGTTCATGAACCGTTCCACACAGCGCGGCTTCACGCTCATCGAGCTGGTCGTCGTCATCGTCATTCTGGGGATTCTCGCGGCGTTCGCCGTGCCGCGGTTCATGGGGATGGAAGGCCAGGCGCGGACCGCCGCCGTGAAGGCCGTCGGGGGCAGCATGGAGAGCGCGGGTGCGATGGCGCACGGGATCTGGGAAGCGACCGCCAATCCTACCAACCCGCTCATCATCGAAGGACAGTCGATCACTTTTGTCAACACCTACCCGAACGCCGCCAGCATCGGTTTGTTGCTCGATCAGAGCACCGCATCCGGCTATTCGAATCCGGCTAACGGCGAGTTCGCGCCCAACGGAGCGACCAACGCCCGGACCTGCAACGCCCGCTATGCCAATGCAAGGACCTTTGCAGCGCCGACGGGGACACAAATCGTTGCCCCGATCGTCACCCTGACGAGCACCAACTGCAACTAGAGCCAGCCGGCCAAACCCAGGGCCCTGGCCGCGGGTGAGGGTCGAGCCATGCGGCGCGAGGACCCGGTCAGAGGCTTCACGCTCCTGGAGACGTGCTGCGTACTCGTCATCGCGGGCATCCTGGCCGCGGTCGCCGGTCCCAAATTCCTCGACACCCCCGCGTTCGACATGCGGGGTTACACCGACCAGTTGGCCGCCGCCATCAGGGCCTCGGAAGCCGTCGCTGCGGCCAGTGGCTGCGAAGTGCAGCTCACCATCTCACCCGGCACGGGCTACAACGCCTTGCTGCCCGCTACGGCCGCGACATGTTCCGGTCCGTTCACTGTTGCGATATCACAGGTCGACGGCACCCCATTGGCTGGAACGCCACCGTCAGACGCTGATGTATCGACATCTGTCGTCCTCGATTTCAACCCTAACGGCTCGATAGGCGGCCCCGCGCCCGTGGCGAACCCCAGTATCACCGTAGTCGGCTCGCCATCGGGCGGGTCGCAGCCGCTTACCCTGCAGATCGATGCGCTGAGCGGCTTCGTGACGGTGCCCTGAGCCGCCAGCCATGTCATCGCCAACGCTCTGCCGTGGCGCCACGTTGGTCGAGCTGATCGTGACCATCGTCGTCATCGCTGCCGCGGTCTTCGGCGCAGTTGCCTTGACGTCCGCGACTGCCACGCGAAGTGCCGACACCATGCTGGAAGTCGAGTCGGTGGTGATCGGCGAATCCTATCTGAACGAGATCCTGCAAAAGCCCTTCGGGTCCGATTGCGGCCCCTGCACACGGATGCAGATGGACAAGGTCGGCGACTACAACGGCCTGCTGGATGTCGGTGCGCAGGATGCGACCGGCGCCGCGGTGGCGAAGCTCACCAATTACACTGTTCAGGTAGCTGTCGCCAACAGCGCGTTGGGCGGGGGACCCGCGGTACCTGCCGCGCAATCTGAGCTGATCACGGTGACCGTGACCGCGCCGAACGGCCGGAGCGTCGCGCTCAGCGGTTACCGGACGCTGTACCCATGAGCCGCCGATCTCCACGCGCCGCCGGCTTCACCCTCGTCGAGCTCGTCGTGGTGATCGTCCTGACGGCAATCATCGCCGTGTTCATGGTGTTGTTTCTCGATGCGCCGGTCCAATCCTACTTCGCGCAGACACGTCGCTCGGATCTGGTCGATTCCGCGAATCGGATCACCCGCGCGGTCAGCGCCGACGTTCGGACCGCGCTGCCGAACAGCCTGCGGGTCAATTCGGCGCGCACGGCGCTTGAAGTGCTCTCGACCACGGGAGTAGCGCGATACTACGGCCAGGGAGACAAGACCGCCCCGCTGCCGTCGCCACCGCCCCCGGCCGGCGAGGAGTTGACCATCGGCAACCCGGCCTCGAGTTTTGGCACCCTCGATTCGCTCACCATCCAGGCGCTTCCGTATCAAGGGCAGTACTACGTTTCGATCGGAAACCTGGGCACCCCCGCGTATGATGCCTACAACAGCGCGACGGGGGTCATGACATCGTTGCGCGCGATCGTCGTAGACCCCAACCCGAGTACGCCCCCAACCACGCCCGCAGAGAATCTGGTGAAACTGGGCGCCTCGTTCACGTTCCAGGCAGCGGGCGCGCCGGCCACGCAACCGTTGGTGCACAGCGCCTACCTGGTATCCGGTCCAGTCAGTTACGTCTGCAATCCGAACCCCGGAAATCCGTCGGCAGGAACCGTCAAGCGGTACTCGGGTTACGCGGTCAGCGCAGCGCAGCCCGTGCCGCCGGCAGGCGGCAGCAGCGCGCTCATCGCCCACGACGTCTCAGCGTGCACGATTTCGCTCGTTGCCGCGCCTCTGGGCTACGCCTACGGTCAGCTCGCCATTCTCAATGTCACCCTCGCGAGCAATGGCGAAACGCTGCAGGTGTTCTTCGAGATGCCCACGGAGTACAGCCAGTGAGCGGCCACCCCCAAGGGGCATACGGTCGCGCCTCAAGCCAGGCCGGTTTCTCGCTGGTCATGGCGATTTTTCTCATTGTCGTGCTCGCGGCGCTGGCCGCGTTCGCCGTACAGATCGGGATGTCGCAATTTCAAGCGGCTAACGTCGAGCTGCTCGAGGCCCGTGCCCAGGCCGCCGCCAACGCCGGGATCGAGTGGGGAGCCAACCGGACTCTGCATGCTTCCCCAGTCGTTTTCTGCAGCGGCGTTGCCCCCTCCAGCAAAACCTTCACCCTGACTCAGGAAGCACTCAAAGGGTTCGTCGTGACGGTGGCTTGCACTCCGACGCAGCATCAGATCTATTCCGTCAGCAGCGGCACCTGGAAGACCTATTCGGTCTATGCACTCACCGCCACGGCCTCTTCCGGGACGTACGGTGGCCAGGACTACGCGGCGCGCACTGTGACGCGCAACGTCACGAACGCCCCGCTCTAGCCGAGCGCTGCCTTCAGATCCCCGATCAGATCCTGCGCGTCCTCGACCCCGACCGACAGCCGGATGAGGCCATTGCCGATGCCGAGCGCCGCCCGCTTCGCCGCAGGCAACGAGGCATGCGTCATGATCGCCGGATGCTCGATGAGGCTCTCGACTCCGCCCAGGCTCTCGGCCAGCGAGAAGAGATGGCAACGCTCCAGCATCTGGCGCGTGTCCTCGAGAGTGCCTTGCAATATCGCGGTCACGATCCCTCCATAACCGCCCGTCATCTGCCGGCGCGCGAGCGCGTGCTGGGGATGGCTGGCCAGGCCGGGATAAATAATGCGCTCGACCCGCGGATGATCCGCCAGAAACTGCGCGACGGTGAGAGCGTTGGCGCAGTGCCGCTCCATGCGCAAGGCCAATGTTTTGATGCCGCGCAAGGTCAGGAATGAGTCGAACGGGCTCGACACGCCGCCGACTGCGTTCTGCAGGTAGCCCAGTCGCTCCGCGAGCGGACTGTCCGCCCGAACGATGGCTGCACCGCCCACGCAGTCGGAATGGCCGTTCAGATACTTCGTGGTCGAGTGCACGACGATGTCGAAGCCGTGCTCGAGCGGCCGCTGCACGAAAGGCGTGGCGAACGTGTTGTCGCAGACGCTGATCAGTCCCTTGGCGCGCGCAACCGCGGCCAGCGCCGCAAGATCCACCAGCTGCAGCAAGGGGTTGCTGGGCGTCTCCACCCAGACGAGACGGGTGTTGGGACGGAGCGCGCTTTCCAGCGCTCCGGGCCGGGTCAGATCGACGAACGTCACCTCGTGCCCGGCGGAGCGCTTGCGCACGTTCTCGAACAGGCGATACGTGCCGCCGTAGAGATCGTGCATCGCCACGATGTGCGAGCCGGCATCGAGCAGCTCGAGGACCGTGGAGCTCGCCGCCATGCCGCTAGCGAACGCAAACGCCGCGCCGCCGCCCTCCAGGTCGCAGAGCGCGGCCTGCAGCGCATCACGTGTCGGATTGCGGGAGCGCGAGTAATCGTAACCCTTGTGCACCCCGGGGCTCGACTGCACATACGTCGAGGTGGCGTAGATCGGCGGCATCACGGCACCCGTCAGCGGATCGGGGTGCTGTCCCCCGTGAATGGCGCGGGTGGCGAAACGCAGTTGCTTGTCGGTCATCGGCGCCTCAGGTTCTGCGGCGCAGCCAGTTGAGCAGGTCGATGCGGGTGACCAGGCCCATGAACTCGCTGCCATTCATTACGATCGCCACCATGCCGCGCTTGAAAGTCTCCATCAGCTGCTGCACGGGGGCATCCACCGGCACGGTGACCAGGTGGCTCTCCATGGCGGCGGTGACCGGCTCGCTGAAATGCTTGGGATTGGCGAACACCTCGAGCAGGATGTCCTCCTCGTCGACGATGCCGATGATGCGGCCGTTCTGCATCACCGGCACCTGCGAGACATCGTAGAGCTTCATGCGCCGATAGGCGGCCATCACGGGCTCGGTGGCATTCACCGTCACCGCGGCGCGCTCCCAGTGGCGGCGGGCGATGAGGTCCCGCAGGTCGCCGAAGTGCTCGCGCTCCAGGAATCCCTGGTCGAGCATCCAATAG